>NZ_AP028867.1:4462781-4781552 GCF_036511535.1 Indolivaga capnocytophagoides
CTGTCGAAGTAGAAAAGCTACATCCTCAGGCTACAATATATACATTTGCAGAATCCGAAAAAGAAGGGGTTTCTGCATATTCCGATGATAAAAAAATATTTATACATACACCAAAATCTGTATTTGAGATGGAACAAGATTTATTAGCATTAACAGGTACTCACAATCTGTATAATTCTTTAGCTTCCGGTATCACAGCCAAACTGTTGGATATTACAGATGATAAGTTACGTCAGTCGTTAAGCGATTTCAAAGGTGTGGAACACCGTTTGGAGAAAGTCGCTGATGTGAAAGGCATTCACTTTATTAACGACTCGAAAGCCACTAATGTTAATTCCTGCTGGTATGCACTGAAGAGTATGAAATCTAAAGTGGTGCTTATTCTGGGAGGAAAAGACAAAGGAAATGACTATACTGAGATTGAAGAGCTTGTAAAATCTAAAGTGCATGCTTTAGTTTTCTTAGGTGTGGATAATTCAAAACTGCACAAGTTCTTCGATGGTAAAGTCGATAGAATTGAAGATGCCGGCTCAATGGAAGAAGCTGTAACAAAAGCATATCAGCTTGCTGATGCCGGAGATGCGGTCCTTTTGTCGCCATGTTGTGCAAGTTTTGACTTGTTTAAGAGTTATGAAGACCGCGGAGACCAGTTTAAATATTGGGTACGTAAGCTTTAAAAAATCAATTTGAAAATTAGATAATGAGCCGATAAAAGGGGACATTATCCAGTTTACTAATTTACATATTGAATGAACATCTTTGAACGTATATTTAAAGGTGATAAAACAATCTGGTGTATATTTATTGCACTATGTATCATATCACTTCTCGAGGTATTTAGTGCTTCGAGTACGATTGTTTATCGCCAGCACAATCACTGGGGACCGATTTTCCGTCATGCAGTCTTTTTGATGATCGGTTTCGGTGCTGTAGTATTCCTGCAAAGAGTGCCTACAAGGTATTTTTCGGGAATGATACTGCTTGTGCCTTTGTCATGGGTGTTGCTTATTATGACCATGTTTCTCGGTTCGGATGTAAACGGGGCGCAGCGGTGGCTTGGTGTAGGCGGAGTGTTTACTATACAGCCTTCGGAGATAGCCAAACTTGCTTTGATGGGATATGTTGCATTCTTTTTGAGTAAATTAAAGGATAACAATCAGTCGCAGGTATTTAAATTTTTACTTGTAGGTATCGGTATTACATGTGCACTCATTATTACCGAGAACTTATCTACAGCTTGTTTGCTGCTGTTTGTCTGCTACCTGATGATGTTTATCGGACAAGTCGATCTTAAAAAGTTGGGATTGATAGCTCTGGTTGGTATCGTTTCTATTACATTATTGGTAGGTATGTTGACTCTGATTCCCGCTTCTACCGCTAAAGCCTATCTGCCTGATCGTTTTGCAACATGGCAGGCACGTATCGATAGGCACTCTTCGGCAGAGGAAGAAGGTGCTGAAAATGGAGGAGAGTATAAGATTACAGATGAAAATTATCAGGTATCACATGCCAAAATAGCTATTGCTAATGGCAAGATTATAGGACTGCCGGGAAGTGGAACCGAAAGGGATTTTCTACCGCAGGCTTATTCCGATTTTATTTTTGCTATAATTCTGGAGGAAATGGGGCTTCTCGGAGGTCTGTTTACTCTTTTACTATATGTCGCATTGATGATTCGGGCTGGAATTTTAGCTTCGAAGTGCGAAAAATTATTTCCCCGTTATTTACTGCTCGGAGCAGCCTTGCTTATAACTATACAGGCATTGGCGAATATGGCTGTGGCGGTAAATCTTATTCCGGTAACAGGACAGCCTTTGCCGCTTATAAGTAGAGGAGGAACATCTACGATCATAACGTGTGTGTACTTCGGTATTATTCTGGCATGTTCGAATGCTAAAGAAGACGAGCATGAAGACGTAGATGAGAGTATTGCAAATGTTGATTACGAATAAGGTCTGAGACCTTAATATTATAAAGATTTATGAGAGTAATAATAAGTGGAGGAGGTACGGGAGGACATATATTTCCGGCGATATCGATAGCTAACGCAATTAAACTGCGTTATCCGGATGCTAAAATATTGTTTGTTGGAGCAGAAGATCGTATGGAAATGACGCGTGTACCTGCTGCCGGTTATGAAATTGTAGGTCTGCCTGTTGCCGGTTTCAATAGATCAGCTTTATTGAAGAATATTGTTGTTTTGAAGAAATTGGCTACAAGTTTGTTAAAAGCTCGGAAAGTAGTTAAAACTTTCAAACCCGATATTGCTATCGGAGTAGGAGGGTATGCCAGCGGGCCATTGTTGAAAATGGCGTCCCGTTTGGGTGTACCTACATTGGTGCAGGAGCAAAATTCGTATGCTGGTGTAACTAATAAATTACTTGCCGAAAAAGCTGCCCGTATTTGTGTTGCTTATGAAGGTATGGAACGGTTCTTTCCGAAAGAAAAAATCGTACTTACAGGTAATCCCTGCCGTCAGGATCTGGAAACGAATGTATTGCAAGAAGAGGCCTTGACGTTTTTTAACCTCGATCCGATGAAAAAAACAATTTTGGTGATAGGAGGAAGCCTTGGTGCGAAGACGATAAACCAGAGTATCCTCCATAATCTGCTGCTGTTGGCTGAATCGGGAGTACAGGTTGTATGGCAGGCCGGAGAACGGTATCTGCATGAATTGACGATGTCTCTGCAGAGTAAAGAAAAATCTGAAAATATTCATCTGTATGATTTTATCAATCGGATGGATTTAGCATATAAGGTTGCGGATCTGGTTGTATCCAGAGCAGGAGCCGGATCAATCTCTGAATTGAGTATACTGGGCAAGCCTGTCATATTGGTGCCTTCGCCCAACGTTGCAGAAGATCATCAGACAAAAAATGCACAAGCATTGGTAGATCATCATGCTGCTGTGATGATAAAAGATGCGGATGCTCAAAATGAACTGATTCCGATGGCTGTGAAGATCGTAAAGAATAATGATACTTTAAGGATATTGTCCGACAATATCAAAAAGATGGCATTGCCCGATTCTGCAAACCGTATAGTGGACGAAATCGAAAAGATAATAAACTCAAAGGCTTAAGAAGCGAAAGACAATGGATAATATCAAATCAGTATATTTTTTAGGAATAGGGGGGATCGGGATGAGCAATCTTGCTCGTTATTTTATGTCGAAGGGCAAATCAGTCGGAGGTTATGACCGTGCCGAAACTTTGCTGACCAAAGCTCTGGTGAAAGAAGGTGCGGATATTCATTATGCCGATGATGTAGCAAATATACCTGTCCTATATACTGATAAAGAAACGACCCTGATAGTATATACTCCTGCCATGCCTGATGATAGTCCTGAACTGAATTATTTCAGAGAGCATGGATTTGATATACATAAACGGGCTCAGGTTTTAGGATTGATAACTCAGTCCAGCAAGGCCTTATGTTGTGCAGGTACTCATGGAAAAACCACAACATCCAGCATGCTGGCTCATATACTTAAAGGCTCTCATCTTGATTGTAATGCTTTCTTGGGGGGAATACTTAAAAATTATGACAGTAACCTGATGTTATCAGATAAAAGTGAGTTTACAGTAGTCGAGGCAGACGAATACGATCGCTCGTTTCATTGGCTGCATCCTTATATGGCTTTGATAACCTCTGTAGATCCTGATCATTTGGATATATACGGAACGGAAGAAGAATATCTGAAAAGTTTCGAGAAATTTACATCGCTTATTCAACCCGGTGGAGTTCTGGTGATGAAACACAATATAAAACTGAAACCTCAGTTGCAATCCGGAGTCAGATTATATACTTACTCTCAGGATAAGGGCGACTTCAGGGCTGAAAATATAAAAGTGGGAAGTGGTACAATACGTTTCGATTTTGTGACACCCGATTCGGTTGTGAAGAATATAGAGTTAGGTGTTCCTGTTCGTATTAATATCGAAAATGGAATCGGTTCTATGGCTTTGGCTTGGTTGAACGGAGCTACAGACGATGAATTGAGAAATGGTATGCGTACTTTCCAAGGAGCAAAACGACGTTTCGATTTTATGCTGAAAACCGACTCATTGGTGATGATAGATGATTATGCACATCATCCGGATGAATTATCGGCTAGTATTTCATCTGTAAAAGAACTTTATCCGGATAAGAAAGTATTAGGTATTTTCCAGCCTCACTTATATAGCCGTACCCGCGATTTTGCGGATCAGTTTGCCCGTAGTTTATCGCTTTTGGACGAATTGATTCTTCTTGATATTTATCCAGCAAGAGAAAAACCTATCGAGGGAGTGACTTCTCAAATAATTTTTGATAAAGTTACCTGTAAAAAAACGCTGTGTAAAAAGAGCGAACTATTGGATATTATAAGGAATAAAAAAGATATAGAAGTTCTGTTGACTGTCGGAGCGGGAGATATTGACCAACTTTTGCAGCCGATAAAAGAACTATTGGAAGAACGATTAAATAAATAGGTCTGAGACCTTCAATTTCGAATGGTAAAGAAAATTTTAATCATAACAGGTTTATGTCTATTGGGCGGATACCTGATCTTTGCGGCCTTCTTTTTCGAGAAGCAGCCACAGGAGAAAGTATGCAGTCATTTCGAGGTTGTGGTTGATAATAAAAGCGATGATAAGTTCATTGAAGCATCAGATATCGAAAAAGATATAAATGCCAAAGGGCTTAATCCGTATGGAAAGCAGTTGAAAGAGGTTGATACATACGCCATTCAGCAGGAAATTTTAGAAAATAAACTGATACGCTCAGCCAATGTATTCATAACCAGTGATGGTGGTATAAGAGCCGTTATACAGGAACGGATTCCGGTATTGCGCATTATACCCGACAATGGCAATAGTTATTATATTGACAAGCAAGGAGAGGCAATGCCCCTATCTAACCGTAATACAGCTTATTTGCCTTTGGCTACCGGAAATATAAAAGAAGACTTTGCTGCAACAGATTTATATAAATTTGCATTATATTTGTATGATAACGCATTTTGGAATGCTCAGATTGAACAAATTGTCGTAAGATCTAAGACCGATGTCTCGCTGATAACCCGTATCGGAGATCATGAGGTCTTATTGGGCAGCCTGGATAACTATAAGGATAAATTGGCCAGGTTGAAAACTTTCTATACGGAAGCTTTACCCAATACGGGATGGAACAGGTATTCGAAATTAAATTTGAAGTACGACAAACAAGTTATAGGAACAAAACGTTGAATTAGAGTATTTGCTGATTTGTAACATTAGCAATACTAAAGTAATAAAAAGGCTGAATGCCTTAACTGAAAAGATAGAAGATATGGAACAGGCGGGTTTTATCGTGGGTATCGACCTGGGAACTTCAAAGATTGTCGGTCTTATGGGGCGTAAAAACGAGCAAGGTGTAATATCTATACTTGCTTCGGAATCAATCCCGTCCGACAACTGTGTGAAACATGGAGTTGTATATAATATTGATGAAGCTTCCGGTAAAATAAAGAAGCTCATAAACTTACTCGAAAATAAATCGGGACGTAAAATAGGTAAAGTATACGTATCTATTGCCGGAAAATCGTTGCGGGCAATAGAATATTCATTAACGAAGGATCTGGGTGTGGAGTCGGATGTTACATTTGCGGTTATAGACCAGATGGAACAGCAGGCCCGTCAGAATAAGCCTGAGTTTTTGACGAATTACAGTGTTGTCGCACCTGAAATATTTTTGGACGGACAATATGATGAAGATCCGATTAATAAAACAGCTTCTGTTGTCGAAGGTCGTTATCGTCTGATTGTCGGACGTCCTAATATAAAAAGTAATCTGAACCGCTGTCTTGTGGAGAAAAACCAACTGGAGATAGCTGGTTATATAGTAGGACCTGTAGCTGCAGGAGCCATTGTTTTGGATGAAGCAGATAAACAAGCCGGCTGTGCATTGATTGACTTTGGTGCTGGAACAACCACTCTTTCTATATATAAGGGAGGCTTGCTTCGTTATATGGTGGTGATTCCATTCGGAGGACGTACCGTAACGAAAGATATTAAAGAATTGGGATTCATTGACACTGCCGCCGAATCGTATAAAATTAAATACGGAAGGGTCGGTAAGGATAAAAATAAGCAGGCTACATCCAATTCGGATGTGGATGTAAAAGAGTTGAATAAGGTTATTCAATTACGTGAAGAAGAAATTATATTAAATATAATCAATCAGATAAAAGAATCGGGCTACTATAATCAACTCGAAGCCGGAGCTGTTATCATTGGTGCTGCATCTCAATTAACAGGTCTACCCGAATTTCTTGAAGAAAAATTGCAGATGCCGGTGAAACGAGGGGCTGCCAAGCGCTTGTATATAAATAATGCTGCCGATCTGCTTCAGAATCCGGCATATACACAAGTTTTGGGTTTATTGCTTTTTGCTAACGAGAATTGCGAAAAACGGGAGACTTCCAAAAGTGATTATTTGAACAGGCCTTCAGTATCGGTATCTGAATCAGTACCAACTGAAACAGCTGCAGAAGAACCTAAAAAACACGTTGCACCCGTAGTGCAGCAGGCTGCTCCGGTTGTAAATACCGATGAAGACGACGAGGAGGAAGATGAAGATGAGGAAAAACCGAGAAAAAAGAAGAAGGACAAGAAAGGTCCCGGATTATTCGATTTTTTCGGAAAGATTCAGAATCTTGGAGGAACGATGTTTAAAGACGAAGATTGATTAGTATGTCATTTTTGTTTCGATAAGTAATGATGGCTATTGATACGATAATAAATATATTGTTAAATTCTTTCAGTTACTTATTGGTAGTTTATATATAAAAATAATAAATAGGTCTTCGACCTTAAATTAGAAGATATATTAGTATATGGATGACGAAATATTAGACTTTCAATTTCCACGGAAAACGCAAACAATCATCAAAGTGATAGGTGTTGGCGGAGGTGGAGGTAATGCCGTAAACCATATGTATAATGAAGGTATTCACGATGTTTCGTTTGCATTGTGTAATACCGATAATCAAGCATTGCATGAAGCACCGGTAGAGGTGAAAGTGCAGCTTGGACGTCGTACAACAGAGGGGCTTGGAGCCGGAAACCGTCCGGAAGTCGCAAAAGCGGCCGCAGAAGAAAGCTTGACGGATATTCAGGAATTGCTCAGCGATGGTACAAAAATGGTATTCATTACTGCCGGTATGGGTGGGGGAACAGGAACAGGTGCAGCACCTGTTGTAGCCCGTATAGCCAAGGATATGAATATCCTTACTGTTGGTATTGTAACTATTCCTTTTGTATTCGAAGGCCGCAAAAAAATCATACAGGCACTGAAAGGTGTCGAAGAGATTGCTAAGAATGTAGATGCTCTATTGGTAATCAATAATGAGCGTTTGATAGATATTTATTCGGATCTGACTATACCTAACGCTTTTGCCAAAGCTGATGATACATTAGCTATTGCCGCAAAAGGTATTGCCGAGATTATCACTGTACACGGGCATATCAATCTTGACTTTGCCGATGTGAAGACAATACTCAAAGACGGAGGTGTGGCCATCATGAGTAGTGGTATGGGTGAAGGTGAATATCGTGTTGATGAAGCGATCAAGAATGCTTTGCACTCTCCGTTGCTTAACAATAATGATGTATTTGATGCTAAGAAGATATTATTCAATATTTATTCGGGTGAAGATAATCCGTTGATTGTTGAAGAAATGGAGTCTGTCTCTGAATTTATGAAACGCTTTGGTCCTGAGATTGAAGTTATCTGGGGTACAGCCACTGAAAAAGACTTGGGTGCAAAAGTGAAGATTACTCTTTTGGCAACAGGCTTCGGAATGTCGAGCATTCCGGGAATAGAAGAGCATCTGCGCGAGTTGTCAGACGAAGAATTACGTGAAGAAGAAGAGCGTCAATATAAAGAAGAAGAAGAAAAGCGTCGTATCAATGTGATGATCGAGCAGCATTATGGTAAGGATGGAGTGAAGACAATGGATGTCAGATCATTCTTTACGCCGAAACCAGTTATACTGTCGACCGAAGAATTAGATGACGATCGTATAGTCGAAGCTTTAGAGAATACACCTGTATTCAAAAGAGGTGAGGATTTCAACCCAAATGAATATAAGCCTGATAATAATAAAAAGGCTACCGATTTATTTAACTGATCAAGGTCTCAGACCTATTTATTAAATCAGTAAACGGATAGACGTACATTCAGTACTTGTTAACTGGTCTACTTGTTTACCATAATTAAATTACTAAAAATAACAAGTTATGAATTTGTTTGATAAAGTAAGTGAAGATATTAAAGACGCAATGCGAGCTAAAGATAAAGTAAGATTAGAAGCTTTGCGTGGTGCTAAAAAAGAATTTATTGAGGCTAAAACCTCAAAAGAAGGACATGGAGAGCTGGAAGATGATACAGCAATCAAGATTCTTCAGAAGATGGTAAAACAACGCAAAGACAGTGCGGAAATATATGTATCTCAGAACCGTCAGGATTTAGCCGAAAAAGAACTAGCTGAAGTGGCGGTACTGGAAGGGTATCTTCCTAAGCAGTTAACCGCAGAAGAACTGGAGGCTAAATTAAAAGCAATAATTACTCAGGTTGGAGCCAGTGGCCCTGCTGACATGGGTAAGGTAATGGGGGTTGCAACAAAAGAATTGGCTGGTTTAGCAGCCGGGCGTGCAATATCTGAGACTGTTAAAAAATTGCTGTCGTAAAGAACCGTATTTATACAAGTTTAGAATATTTAGGGGTTGTTGCTCAGGTCAATAACCCTTTTTTGTGTCTTTATGTAAATAAAATCCAATATTAGCTAGAGAACAAATCGTGTTAGTTTCGTGTTCTATTTTCGTAATAATAAATAACAGAATGTATTTGACGATATATTTCTGATTTATAACATACTTTGGTTGTTTTAGTTACCAAAGTAATAAAAAGGTCTGAGACCTTAATTCATATTTATGATAGACTTGTTTAATTTGCGGGAAGACTTTTCTCAAACCATACTGAATGAATCGGACGCATTGCCTGATCCTTTTGATATGTTTGAAGTATGGCTCAATGAGGCTATCGGGAGAATGGTTAAAGAACCCAATGCTATGAATCTGGCAACAGTAGGTCTGGATATGAAACCATCGTCACGCATTGTATTGCTTAAGCAATTCAGGAAAGAGGGATTCGTGTTTTTCACAAATTACGAAAGCAAGAAAGCCCATCAATTGGAAGAAAATCCACAATGTGCCTTAAACTTTATTTGGCTGGAAATGGAACGTCAGATAAGAATTGAGGGGCATGCCGAAAAGATATCATCGCAGGAGTCTGATTCGTATTTCGAAGTTCGTCCTGTGAATAGCCGTTTGGGGGCATGGGCATCTCCGCAAAGTGAAATTATTCCGGATAGAGAATATTTGAACAACTTACTCTCCGAATACAATCGGAAATTTGAAGGTAAAGAGATAACCCGCCCCGAGAATTGGGGAGGATATATTGTAAAGCCTACCCTTTTCGAGTTCTGGCAGGGGCGTTCGAGCCGTTTACACGATCGAATCCAATACCGCTTATCGGATAGTAGATGGATTATAAATCGAGTTGCTCCGTAATTAGTTGATCATTAATTGATTAATTTGTTGTAAAGTTGTTTTGTTAACATTTTTCAGATCTAAAATCTGTGAAAATTTGGAAAATTAGGATAATTGACCTTTATTTGTAACTTTATAAATAGACTTAAAAACTACATCGCCTATAGAACAACATTACTCTATAATAAATACATATATTAGTAATGGATTCACTGAAAGCCAAGACTGACGAGGAATTGGTCATTGATTATGCAATAGGGAATAATCATGCCTTTGATGAGCTATTGAGGCGACATCGAAAGAATGTATATAACTATATATTCTTTATAATCAAGAATAGAGAAATGGCAGAAGATGTTTTTCAAGACACTTTTGTGAAGGCCATCATCAATATAAAACAGGGACGTTATATTGAGAATGGTAAATTTAAGGCGTGGATAATGCGTATTGCCCACAATCTGATTATAGACTACTTCCGCTTAGAAAGAAACGAAAATACTGTCTCAAATGATGAGATGGAAGTTGATTTATTGAATGATGCTACACTATGTGATATCACTATAGAAGATAAAATGGTTTGGTCTCAGATACTGACAGATGTTAAACGTTTGATTGAGTATCTGCCCGATAATCAGCGGGAAGTCTTGGAAATGAGATATTATCAGGATTTGAGCTTCAAAGAAATAGCCGATCAGATAGGGATAAGTATTAATACGGCATTGGGACGGATGAGATATGCCATTATTAATATACGTAAATTAGCTGAAGAAAACGGAGTTATTCTGCATGTGATTTAATTTATAATGTGTTTTCCTATTAGTGGTGGTGTGTTGGTCGAGAGCTTGAGACTTTAATCCTTAAAATCTAAAGTAAGCTGAATGGCTCTTGATATGCTTCCCGGACTATCATTTTTCTTTATACTTAATCCTAATAACCTGACTTTTTCCTGCATATCTATATGTTTGATCAGATCTGTCGCAACTTCCATCAGAGTATGATAGTCTGTTATGTTGCTTAATAAAGTCCGGCTTCTTGTTATCGTTTTAAAATTAACATACTTGACTTTGAGAGTAATCGTCTTTCCTTCAAAATTATTCTCTTTAATGCGTTCTATTACTTCTGCTGCTATTTCTTTAAGCGGCGGTATAAATTCTTCAATGCTTCCCAGATCATTCATGAATGTATTTTCAGCACCGATAGATTTTCGTTCTCTGTTGGGTTCTACGGGGCGGTCGTCTATTGCTCTCGCATTGAGGTAATAAATGTGTCCTGCTTTACCGAAATGGCTGACCAGTTCTTGTTCAGATTTTAGCTTTAAATCCAATCCGGTTTTGATGCCCATCTGGTGCATATGCTGAGCGGTAATCTTACCTACACCGAAGAATTGCTCGATCTGTAGATTTTCAACGAATAACTCTGCATCCTTCGGTTTTATCACAAATATTCCGTTTGGCTTTTTATAGTCCGATGCTATTTTTGCAAGAAACTTATTGTGGGCTACTCCTGCTGATGCCGTTAGAGAGGTTTCTTCCAAAATCCGCTTTTTTATTTCCTGGGCGATCACTGTTGCATAAGGGATGTTTTTATGATTAATTGTTACATCCAGAAATGCTTCATCTAAAGATAATGGTTCTACGAGGTCCGTGTATTCATGAAAAATATTCATAATCTGATTAGATGCAGTTTCGTAAGCATCAAATCTGCTATGTATGAATATTAATTGCGGACATTTTCGAAGAGCTGTTTTGGAAGGCATAGCAGATTTTACCCCGAAACGGCGAGCTTCGTAGCTGGCGGAGGCAACAACTCCCCGTTCTCCGGAATAGCCAACGGCCACGGGTTTGCCTTGTAGTTCGGGATTATCTCTTTGCTCTATAGAAGCATAAAAGGCATCCATATCTATATGAATGATTTTGCGCATAGAACAAAAGTACAAAATGAAATGAAGAATGAGCAAGTATTTTCTTGGCAGGATTCTTTAAATTTCGTGATAGATATTTAAAACCCATGTTGACAAGATGAGAAACAGTAGTAAGAATTTCCACTTTCTGTCCAATGGTTGTTTTATATAGCTGAAAAATGAATTCTTTTTAGTGATAAGATCCCTTATGAGCCAGATTGTAGATATACTGACTGCAGCCGTAAACGGAATACATAAAATATTATAATACAGCGACTCCCCGATATGTCCATGCAATAGTGCCAGGCTGGCACGCCCCATGCCACATCCCGGGCATGGAATGCCTGTGATTAATTTAAACGGGCATATCGTTTTATACTCATGGTGTAAAGCGCAGTCCATGAGCAATAAAAATAAATAACCGGCAATAATAGATACAATTGCTATAATGTTATTGTATGGATATTGCCGGCTTTTTTCTATAAATATCTTAATTGGAGTAATGCGACATCCCATAGATGGATTGAACAAACAAATTATAGTTATATTCTCTTGTTCTGTCTTGTATTAAAAACCAATCGACAATTGTCCATATACCGCATCCACCGCAGGTTAATAATTTACCGACACCTAATCCTATATCATTTAATAAGAATCGGTCTATGCCCAATGGACCGACTAAAAGTGATATAACAAGAAGCATAGTCGGATCTTTGTAATCGGCTATCAAAACGGTTTGATATTGACTTTCAGTCAACTTTGACAGTTCTTGTTTGATTTGCATAAAATGCATCGGGGAAAACTTCTTTCCATGAGAGGCAAGAAACATATCAATTTGATTTTGACTGATTGCCGATTTCGTTGTTTCTGTATTTTCCATATTATACAATATTAAGTAAAAAAAGTATTTAATGATATTTTCAGTTCATGACAGACTTTGGTTGTTATACTTGCCAAAGATCAAATAGGTCTGAGACCTTAGAGTTAAATCAAAAGTAAATGTTTTTTTTAATATACTTAGTCCGAAGTGATCAATCTTTTTTCGGGACATAATGACTTTTGATAAAGTGTTAAGTCCTATATGCAAACATTTTTGTAATTTCGCAGATTGAATTTTAAATACGATTATGGAAATAGCAAGTAAGTACAACCCCGCAGAAGTTGAAGACAAATGGTACAAGTATTGGCTGGAAAATCGGTTTTTCCACTCCGAACCCGATAGCAGAGAGCCGTTTACAGTCGTCATACCTCCGCCAAACGTCACAGGTGTGCTGCATATGGGGCATATGCTTAACAATACTATTCAGGATATTTTGATCAGGCGTGCCCGTATGATGGGTAAAAATGCTTGCTGGGTTCCCGGAACAGACCATGCATCTATTGCAACCGAAGCTAAAGTGGTTGCAAAATTAGCCGCTGAAGGAATCGAAAAGAAAGATCTTTCTCGTGACGAGTTTCTGAAACATGCATGGGAATGGACTGATAAACATGGAGGTATCATTCTTGAACAGTTGAAAAAACTGGGTGCATCGTGCGATTGGGATCGTACATGTTTTACTTTGGACGAAAAGCGTTCCGAAAGTGTATTCAAAGTATTTACAGACCTTTATAATAAAGGATTAATATACAGAGGTGTCCGTATGGTGAACTGGGATCCGAAAGCTAAAACAGCTTTGTCGGATGAAGAGGTGATCCATAAAGAAGAACATAGCAAGCTGTACTATTTGAAGTATAAAGTAGTAGGGGATGACGATTATGCGGTAATAGCAACAACCCGTCCCGAAACTATATTTGGGGATATTGCAGTCTGCATTAACCCCAATGACCCGAAGACTGCCAGGCTGAAAGGCAAACGGGTGATTGTACCTATTGTTAATCGTGAAGTACCTATCATTGAAGATGATTATGTGGATATGGAATTCGGAACAGGTTTCTTGAAAGTAACTCCTGCCCATGATGTGAACGACTATATGCTGGGTGAAAAGTACAACCTCGAAACAATAGATATTTTCAATGATGACGGGACACTTAATAAACATGGATTGGCATACGAAGGTATGGATCGTTTTGACGTTCGTAAAAAGATAGAAAAGGATCTGACTGATCTTGATTTATTGGAGAAAGCTGAACCTTATACCAATAAGGTAGGTTATTCGGAACGTACACACGTGGCTATCGAACCTAAGCTGTCTATGCAGTGGTTCCTGAAAATGGAACATTTGGCTGCTCCGGCAGCAAAAGCTGTTCAGGATGATACGATCAGATTTTTTCCTGCTAAGTTCAAAAATACATACAATCACTGGATGGAGAACATCAAGGATTGGTGTATCAGTCGTCAGCTTTGGTGGGGGCATCGTATTCCTGCTTACTATTTGCCGGAGGGCGGATATGTAGTTGCTGAAACTCCTGAAAAAGCATTGGAAGAAGCACGCAGGAAAACAGGTAATAGCAATCTTCAAATGTCGGATCTGAAACAAGATGAAGACTGTCTGGATACTTGGTTCTCTTCGTGGTTGTGGCCTATTTCTGTGTTTGACGGAATTAATGAGCCTGATAATAAAGAAATAAATTACTACTATCCTACGAATGATTTGGTTACAGGACCGGATATTATATTCTTCTGGGTAGCCCGTATGATAATGTCGGGGTACGAGTACCGTCAGCAGCCATGTTTCCGTAATGTGTATTTTACAGGTATCGTTAGAGATAAGCTTGGACGCAAGATGTCTAAGCAGTTGGGTAATTCGCCCGATCCTTTAGACTTGATAGCCCAATACGGAGCAGATGGTGTCCGCATGGGATTGTTGTTGACTGCTCCCGCAGGTAATGACATTCCGTTTGATGATGCGCTTTGCGAACAAGGACGTAATTTTAACAATAAAATATGGAATGCTTTCCGTCTGATTAAAGGATGGGAAGTAGATGCAGCTATTGAACAGCCCGAATCGGCAAAGATAGCAATACAATGGTTCGATAATATCTTATCGAAGACTATCGAAGAGGTTGAAGATCTGTTCGGAAAGTATCGTTTGTCGGAAGCCTTGATGCAGTTGTATAAACTGTTCTGGGATGAGTTTTCGTCGTGGTATCTCGAAATGATCAAGCCTGCTTATCAAAAGCCCATAGATGCGGTGACATATAATGCAACACTGGAATTCTTTGATTCACTGGTGAGATTACTTCATCCGTTTATGCCGTTTATTACAGAAGAATTATGGCAAGCTTTGACTGACCGTCAATCGGGTGAAAGTCTTATGATTTCTGATATGCCCCAGTCGAAAGGATTTAATGCAGATTATTTATCTGACTTCGAAAAGGTAAAAGAAATAGTGTCGGGTATCCGCACTGTACGACTTCAAAAGAATATTCCGAATAAAGAACTTCTTGGATTGGAAGTTTTAGGAGAGTATGCCAAGACATTTGATTCTGTTATTCAGAAAATGGGTAATCTTACAGCTATTGATCAGGTTTCGGATAAATCTTCGGGTTCAGTGACCTTTATGGTTGGAACAACCGAATTTGCTATTCCTCTCGGCAATAATATCGACATCGAAGCCGAGCTGAAAAAGCTTGAAGAAGAACTTACTTATCTGAAAGGATTCTTAATTTCTGTACAGAAGAAGCTGAGCAACGAAAAATTTGTAGCGAATGCTAAGCCCGAAATTGTCGACAATGAACGCAAGAAACTGGCTGATGCCGAAAGCAAGATCAAAACAATAGAAGAGTCGATAGAGTCTTTGAAAAAATAATCTCTCGATTGTTCATATATAAACGGTTCCTCTTCGATTTAAAAGGGGAACCGTTTTTTCTATTCTATAGTAACTATTATTTTTGCATAAGCCGATTGTCCGCAGCCTCTGGGTAAGGGGATTGCAAATATGGAGAAGGATGTTGTACCCTGTTTTATTCCATGTAATTGGAATTTGAGATTGAACGCTGTTTTATACATCTGTTTGATATATTCTCTGTATTCTTTCATTGAATGGTTGGATGCTAAAGGTTTGCCTTCGGGTATGTCAATGTCATTTATATTAGCTACCCATAATTTACGATTATCGGTTGAGATTGTTTTTAAGAAAGACGTTTCTTTTTGAGTTTCATCAATTCGTATTTGTATATCCGATGGTACGATCATTTCTTGTTCAATGGCTTCTCCGACCATTATTATCTCCATTCCTGTCGCTGGTAATCCATTGTTGTTTATCAGAAATGATGCCGAATAAGGCTCTCCAATTTTTAAGTTATAATCCGAGATGTATGCCGAGAACATCAGATTAGTTTCGCGTAGAGCTTCGGCTTGGGCTTTTTCTTTCTTTGCAAAGTGCAGTTTTGTGCCATTGTCAGGCATTATTTCTTGGAAATACTGGTATCCTAATTGCATGAATAAAGGAGAAAGATGTATCAATGGAGCCAGCTTATCCAGATAGTTTTCCACCAATATCTGTTGCTCCCTGAATATTGAGAATATATCTTCAAAAGACTTATTATCGGGCAATATACTATTCCAGCTGTGTATTTCAGGAAAAGTGAATTTCAATTCATCATTGACATTATTGATAGAATGTTTCGTTTTGTCCATGCCGAATAAAGAGATATCCAGATAGTCACTGTCACTTACCATAGTACTTAAGACAGTTGTGCTTAATGATTCGGCTAAGAAAGAAGCTAGAATATCGGCACTATTGGCTTCAAGATCAAAGTCTTCGTCGTATATCGAATACCATGGCGTAGATTTCTCTGAGGCTATGATAATACTTTTATCAGCTGATTCTTCATTTTCGGTGGTTTCGTAGCCCAGATCATTGTGGATTTTTATTATACAATCAATTATGTTCCGGTTAGAAAGGGATTCATGCGCAGGTATTTTAACCTGTAGGTTAGAGAAGAAAGCTCCCATATTTATGTGTTGTTTAAATGGTTTGAATGTAAATGTATGAAAAAAACACCTAGGGTTACAGACCTTTTATTTACTTTTTTATCTATGGGTAAATATTCTTTGAAAAGCTAGAATCTAATGGGGAAATGTGACAATAAAGGAAAAAAGTAACAATGGAAAAAGTCCATTTTTGGTATCACCTTTGTTACCTTTTGAGGAATTTTGTAGGCGCGAATAATTATTTGCCCGGTATTTGCAGGCGAAAGATTTTTCGCCACTACGGGCAGCTGAAGTAATAAAGGAAATAAAAAGTAACCTTTTTGGTAAAATATTGAAAAAGAATAAACAAATGCCCGTCATATTCAGTTATCTATCGAATACTTTGCCTATTTTTGCTTATTAGTGGCAGTTAGTGTTTAATTAATGCAGAATTTATTTTGATTTTGTCGAGCCACAAGAAATACCTCATGAAATAGAATAAAAAGGTCAGAGACCTTAAAGGAATAAAATGCTTATGAACAGAATATTTAGTATTTGTTTATTACTGATAGCTTTATGTGCAAATGCTCAAAATAAGAAGTTTACAATTAATGGCTCTATTGATGGAGCAGGATATAATGGTAAATACATTTATCTTCAGAAGATGTCGGATGACAGACGTTCTTTGGTAAAGATTGATAGTGCTCTGATTCAGAATAATGAATTCGTTTTCTCTGATTTGTCAAGAACGGAAGGTGTAGAGTTGGGGTTTGTGTCGTCACCTCAATTAAAAGATGCTCCTCAGGCACTGGTTGTCTTGGAAAGCGGAATTATTGACCTGAAAATGGGAAAACCTTCTTTAGCATCAGGTACTCCGGGAAATGAAGCATGTTATCGGTTTATTCAGGATCAGGAATTACAAAAAACAAAGTTGGAAGCTTTGCTTCAAAAAACAGAGTATTTAGATTCTGAAGAGGGAACTGCAGAATATGACGCTCTTTTGAATACGATTAAAACCAACGGATTTGAATATACAAAATCGAATATTGGCAATGAGGTCGGGGAATTCTTCCTATTCTCTTTTATCGAATTGTTCGAACCTTCGGATATTCTTGATTTATTATCTGAAACACGTCCTCAATTCCAAAATAGCCGGATGGGGAGCGAGATGAAAGCTTATTTTGAGAAGAAAGCCAAAACCGGAAAAGGAGCTAAGTTTATGGATTTTTCGATGCCTGCTCCTGACGGCAGACAAATATCTTTGTCTGACTATGCAGGGAAAGGAAAGATCATATTAGTAGACTTTTGGGCATCGTGGTGCGGCCCTTGTATTAAAGAAATGCCTCATGTTGTGAAAGCTTATAATGAATATAGGGACAAGGGTTTCGAAATAGTCGGAGTTTCTTTCGACACGGACGCCAGTGCATGGAAAGGTGCTCTATCCCGATTGAATATGACTTGGCCTCAGATGTCGGATCTGAAAGGATGGAAGAGTGAAGCCGGACAATTATATGGAATTACGAGTATTCCTTTTACTATGTTGCTGGATAGGGAGGGAACGATAATCGCAACAAACCTGAGAGGCGAGCAGTTGTCAAATAAATTGAAAGAATTGCTGGACTAAGGTCTCAAATTTTACTTAATTAATAATTATAAATAAATAAGCATGAAGAAACTATTATACCTATTACCGGTAATAGCTTTATTATTGGCTTCTTGTACGAAGCAGAACGAATTGAACGGGACATTCGCCAATAAATCTAACGATGGCAAGATGGTTTACCTATTGTCAATGAAATCATTGAAGGATAATTTTGAGCCGATTGATTCGGTTATTGTCCAGGATGGGAAATTTAAATTCAAATTAAAAGAGACAACCGAACCTTCTGTTGGTTACATTGTTGTAAAAGAAGCCGCTGAGGGTACACCCAATGGCATTCCTTTTGTTTATGAAAATGGAACTATAGAGGTTGCAATAGATAGTGTCGCTAAAACTTCGGGTACACCGATGAATGATAAGTGTCAGGTTTTCTTTAATAAACTATCAGATGTAGTAAAACAGTTGGATGCGCTGGATTTAAAAATATATCAGGCAACAGACGATGTTGTACGTCAGGGTTATATGTCTCAGATGGATGCTTTGAACAAGCAAATGGGAACTATTGGTTATGATTTTGTTAAGGAAAATATCAAAAATAAGGTCGGAGAGTTCTATTTCATATCCTTTATGGGTGTTTTCTCTGATGAACAAGTGAAAGAACTGCAGGCGTTATCAAGCCCCGAACATCAGAAACTGATAGAAGAGATTCTTTCAATGAAGCAGGCTCAGAACGGTGGCGGAGGATTTGTTGGTAAAAAATATATTGATGTCAAAGGAGATTCTCCGGCCGGAAAGAAAATCGCTTTATCTGATTATGTTGGTAAGAATAAACTGGTATTGGTTGACTTTTGGGCATCGTGGTGCGGGCCTTGTGTTCAGGAAATGCCTAATGTGGTAAAAGCATATGCTGCTTATAAATCAAAAGGTTTTGAAATAGTCGGTATTTCTTTGGATGAAGACAAAGCTGCATGGACTGCTGCTTTGTCAAAAATGAATATGACTTGGCCTCAAATGTCGGATCTGAAAGGGTGGGGTAGCGAACTAAGTGCTCCTTATCATGTACAGGGTATTCCGTTTACACTATTGATTGATCAGGATGGGAATATTATCGCAGAAAATTTGAGAGGTGATCAATTAGAGCAAAAACTCGCTGAATTATTGAAATAAGGTCTCAGACCTTTTTATTACTTTGGTAAGTAAAACAATCAAAGTCTGTTATAACCTGAAAGTATATCATTAAATATTTTCTTTTATTTAATATAGCAGACAAATGTAAAATGTATATTATCTCGTTTATTGATTTAACAAATAGGTCTGAGACCTTAAAATTGAAGAAAGATGAAAAAAGTTTCTTTACTGTTCCTAACATTGGCGGTTGTTATGGCTGCTTGTACAAGTAAACCCGAGAAGAAGGAATTTGCTCTGACCGGAAAATTACCTTCTACGGAGTATGATGGAAAACAGGTTTATTTGCAGATTATTGACGAAAACACTGGTGACTATGTTTCCGTAGATACTGCGACTGTAGCCAATAGTACATTTGTGTTTAGCGGATCGGCGGCAGAAGCTCCTGCTATCCGTTTTGTTTCAATGGAGGCATTGCGCCGTCCGGCTGTATTTGTTTTGGAAGCCGACAGCATAGAGATGTCTTTTGATACCACTTATGTGGCGACTATCAAGGGTTCGGATCTGAATGATAAGTATCAGGCATTTGTTGATAAGCGAAACACTATCGGCGAAGGAATGGCTGCTATCAGCAAAGAGGAAGAAGCTGCCAAGGAAGCTAAAAAACTTACTCCTGAATTAGAAGCTAAATTGGAAAACAGTTATGACTCTGTTTATAATGAAATAAAAGCTGCAACTTTCGACTTTACCAAGTCTAATATATCTAATGTTTTAGGACAATATGTTCTTTTAGATAGAGGTGTTTCATTTTCAGCCGCTCAGTTGAAAGAGTTATTACCAGGCTTGGATGCTAAACTGAAGGCCAATGCTAAGGTTCAAAAATTGGAACAGAGATTACAGGCTTTGGATGCTACAGAAATAGGTAAACCATTTGTAGATGTCAAAGGCGCTACTCCTGCCGGAGAAACAATTGCATTGTCTGATTATGCCGGAAAAGGAAAAGTGGTATTAGTAGACTTCTGGGCATCATGGTGTCCTCCTTGTCGTGCAGAAATGCCAACTGTAGTAGAAGCTTATAAAAAGTATAAAGCAAAAGGATTTGAAATTGTCGGTATCTCTTTAGATGATGACAAAGCAGCATGGGAAAAAGGCATCAAAGACCTGAATATAACATGGCCTCAGATGTCAGATCTGAAAGGTTGGAAAACAGAATTGGGTGCTGCTTATGCAGTAAACAGTATTCCTCATACGCTACTTTTGGATAAAGACGGTAAGATTATCGAAAAGGACTTGAGAGGTGATGCGCTGTTAAAGAAACTCGCAGAAATATTGAAATAAGGTTGCAGATTTGTTTGTGACTTAAAAGATAACAAGAGAAAAGCTCAGAGTAGACATTCTATTCTGAGCTTTTTTGTATTATGGGTTACAGTATCTTAATGCCAGATAGGTAATTGTTCCGACAGAAGTTCGCAGAGCCTCTTCATCGATAAGGAATGTCGGGGTGTGTAATCCTGTACAATGCTGCATACCCATTATCCCATACCGATAGAACGTACACGGATATTCCTGAGAAAAGAAGCCGAAGTCTTCGGATGTCATACGTTTGGGCAATCCCAGCACTTTGTCTTCTCCCAGATATTCTATGGCGAAAGATTTGGCTGTTGCTGTTACTTGTTCGTTGTTATATGTGCAGGGGTATCCGTCATAGACCTCAATATCGCATTGGCATCCATATGCCTTAGCTGTGCTAATCGCTATCTCTTTTATAATAGGCTTTAGTTTGTTTCTCTCTTCTTCGTCCATGCAGCGAAGAGACCCTGCAAGAGTAACTTCGTTGGGAATGATGTTGGTCGCACCATCGGCAATGAACTTCCCGAATGTCAGTACACATGGTTTAAAAGGGTTGGATCGGCGACTTACTATTTGCTGCATTGATACAATTACTTGAGATGCCGCCAGTACTGTGTCATTGGCTTCGTGAGGTATAGCTCCGTGCCCTCCTTTGCCCTTGATTTTGATATGGACTTCATCTGCCGATGCCATGATAACTCCTGCCTCGAAACCGACAGTTCCAACGGGGTAATCGACATAAGCATGTTGTCCTATTATAATGTCAGGTTTATACGTATCGAAGATACCGTCTTTCAGCATCAGGCTTGCTCCTCCGGGATGTTTTTCTTCTCCGGGTTGGAATATGAACAGGATTGTCCCTTCGAAAGAATCTTTCAGATCGTTTATGATTCTGACAGCTGAGAGTAAACTCGCTGTATGTGTGTCGTGTCCGCAAGCATGCATTACACCTTCGTTTTCCGATTTAAAGCTGACGGGGTTTTGTTCAGTAATGGGTAGTGCATCCATATCCGCTCTGAGAGCGATAGTACGTGATGTTGGGTTCTGTCCTTTTATACACGCTAGTATGCCAAATCCTCCGATGTGGCTGCGGTATTCTATACCCCAGTCGTTCAGCCGTTTTTCGATGTATTCGGATGTATTTTTCTCTTCGAAAGACAATTCGGGATGCTGGTGTAAATGCTGATACTGGGTTACAGTATCTTTATGATAAAGTTCGACTTTTGCCTTGATCGCATTCGTAAGTTCTGATTGTTCCATTTTCATATTTCTGATGACTTGAAATGAAGTCTTAAAGTTATAAATAAGATTTAAAACTAAGCCATAAAAGCATTTAATGATGTGTTTTAAGTGATAGCTTACTCTTGCTGTTATACTGGCAAAGTCAATAAATAGGTCTGAGACCTTATTGTTTTATCTATCTAAAGTAGTATTTTTGTAATTTGTGAATACATTCAAAATGATAATAAAAGACGCTCAATTTGTAATAAGCAATACCGACTATCGTAAGTGCCCTCAGGATCAGAAGCCTGAATTTGCATTTATCGGACGGTCTAATGTAGGTAAGTCATCGCTTATAAATATGCTGACCAATCGTAAAGGATTGGCCATGACATCGGCTAAACCGGGAAAGACCCAGTTAATAAACCATTTTATTATCAATGATGAGTGGTATCTGGTTGATTTACCGGGATACGGATATGCTCAAAGAGGTAAAGATGGACGTGAACGTATTAAAACGATCATCGAGGATTATATTCTGGAACGTGAAGCGCTTACAAACCTGTTTTTGTTGCTTGATAGCAGACACGAACCTCAAAAGATTGACCTGGAGTTTATCGAGTGGCTTGGCGAAAATGCTATTCCGTTTGCCATTGTTTTTACTAAAATCGATAAGTTGAGCAAATCTCGTTTAAATGAGAATATGACCATTTATTTGAATAAATTACATGAAACATGGGAAGAGCTTCCCCCTATATTCCATACTTCATCCGAAGCTAAAATAGGAGGAGAAGAGATTCTTGATTATATCGAACAAATCAATAAAGGATTATAAATCAAACTCGATCTGATTTATAATGAAGTCTTATCTGGTTACTATTGCCTTAGTGACTATTTATTAAAGAAATAAAGATGAATAAAGAATATATGATGAAAGCAATAGAGCTTTCAATGAATAGTGTGGCAAACGGGGGAGGTCCTTTTGGAGCAGTTATCGTAAAAGATGGTAAAATAGTTGCGGAAGGTTCTAATTGTGTGACACTGAATAATGACCCGACAGCTCATGCCGAGGTTACAACTATTCGTAAAGCATGTACCGCTTTAAATACATTTGATCTTAGCGGCTGTGAAATTTATACATCATGTGAGCCTTGTCCTATGTGCTTATCTGCGATCTATTGGGCTCGTATTGAGCGTATTTATTACGGGTGCGATAAAGTTGATGCCAAAAATATCGGTTTTGATGATTCGTTTATATATGAGCAGATAGAACTAAAACCTGAATTAAGAAGCATTCCTTCTTCTCAAGTGTTGCATACCGAAGCCTTAGAGGCTTTCAGAATGTGGACAGATAAAGAAGACAAGATAGAATATTAATGATAAATGTTTTAGGCTCAATATTTCTGAAGTATCGGTTTATAATATTGAGTTTTTTGTATTTTGGGATTTTAGCGTTTTGGATGAGAGGTGGATTACCGGATAGCCGTTTTTTCTTCAATCTTATCTATGCAGTATTAAATGCTGTAATTTTACAATCTTTGATTATTCTTATATCTAAGATTCCGAAGTTCTCTTGGGTGTTTGCTTTTGTCTTATCTCTTTTAGTGACAGCGGATATTACCCATAAATTAGTGTACGGGACTTTGCTGACTCTTGGAGGTATTTCCTCAATGTTTGAAAGTAATACATCTGAGGCCGGAGATTTCTTTCTCTTATATATAAAAGATTGGTTGCCTGCTATTCTCCTGACTACTTCAATTATTATGTTGTCTGTGCATGAAGCACGGTCGATAACGATTCGAAAAAAGTATATCGTTGGCTTTTTAGTGATTGCTTTAAGTCTAAATTTTGCATCTATCTTTCTCTCAAGAGGAGAAGACGAAAGAGCAACTGCCTATGAAGAATTTAATACTGCTCCGGATCTTTTTATTCAGACCAGTATGTCAGTTCGGATTCCTTTAGGGGTGAATTCGTTTATTTCAACGCTTTCATATTGGAATGAGATGAGGAAATTCAGAGAAGAAGCAACCTTGCCGAAAGTCCTTATGCCGGGACTTTCTTACTCGCAGAAGAATGTCTCTCCACAGACAATATTTCTGGTGATAGGTGAAAGTTCTTTGAGGACTCATTATAGTTTGTATGGCTATGATTTACCAACAACTCCCTTCCTCGATAGTCTTAATACAGCAGGAAATCTTCTTTATTATAACGCTTTTTCTGTAGCACCTATAACCAGAGAGGCGCTGAGAATGTCTCTAAGTTTTGCGTCTCCTCTTGATGTTGCTCCGTTTACCAAGAATGAAAATGTTGTGACAATGGCTAATCTGGCAGGTTATGAATCTCATTGGGTTTCTAATCAGAATAAGGTTGGTATGCATGACAGCTTTATAGGGTTGCTGGCTTCGTATGCTAAGACCTCGAAATTCTATCATTTTGAAAAGGATGATATTCAATTGTTGAAGGATGTGAGTGAACAATATGATTCATCCAAAAAGCAGATGTTCTTTATTCATCTGAAGGGAAGTCATATCGATTATAGCGATAAGTATGATCGGACGGATCAAGATGATTTTAAGGAAGTACCCGGAAGGGAAATAACACTCGACTACGACCGAAGTATCCATCATACAGACCGGGTTTTATCTCAACTTGATCACTTAGTCAAAAGTTCAGCAAAAGACAGTGTTTCTTCTGTAATTGTTTATTATTCTGATCATGGAGAGGTAATAAATAAAGGTCATGGAATAATGAAGAAAAAAAGTGACCAGTTTAAGATTCCTTTTTTGATCATACCTTATAGACAGAAACGGTATATTTCTCAAAAGATGGAGCATTTTCTGGATAATGGTATCTTTAATTCTAATAGCATTAGTTATTTTATGTCCTTTCTATTAGGTTATGATATAGATGAGCAGTTGTTAAGAAGATCCCAAAACGAAGCTTTGTATTACTATCATGTAGACGGACGAAGCTATAAAATTGCCGATTTATAATATTGGAGTAACCGTAAATCATTTATTTTATCTATAATTAAGGGTGGATAAAAGTGTATTGTTATTGTTTGATCTGTAGCTACAAAATAACATAAAAAGAAGTTGGTTTTTTTAATATTACTGCGAATTTCAAATATATTTATTAATTTTGACAGATGTCTAACCAATAAGAAAGAACGATTTTAATTCTTGCAAATATGAAAAAAATCAATTTTAGTGCAGGTCCTTCAATTTTACCACAGCAGACAATAGAGGAAACAGCCAAAGCTATTTTGGATTTCAATTCTTCGACATTGTCTCTAATGGAAGTTAGTCACCGTGGGAAAGATTTCATCGCCGTTATGGATGAAACGATTGCGTTGTTTAAAGAACTACTCAATGTTCCCGCAGGTTATTCGGTAATATTTCTTGGTGGTGGGGCAAGTTTACAATTCTGTATGGTGCCTTTTAACTTACTCGAAAAGAAAGCTGCCTATTTGAATACAGGGACTTGGGCTAGTAAAGCGGAAAAAGAAGCTAAACTATTTGGTGAAGTCGTAGAAGTTGCATCGTCGAAACCAGATAACTTTACTTATATTCCTAAAGATTATACGATACCAGCTGATGCTGATTATTTCCATATAACAACGAACAATACCATCTTCGGAACAGAAATACACACCGATATTGATTCGCCCGTACCGTTGGTAGCAGATATGTCTTCTGATATATTCTCTCGTGTGATAGATGTTTCTAAATATGCTCTTATATATGGTGGTGCTCAGAAAAATTTAGCTCCCGCAGGGCTAACATTTGTAGTAATTAAAGATGAAATTCTAGGAAAAGTATCACGTCAGATACCTACTATGCTGAATTATCAGACGCATATCGATAACGGTTCTATGTTCAATACACCTCCTGTAGTGCCTATTTATGCTGCTATGCAGACTTTGCGTTGGTTGAAAGCCAAAGGTGGAGTTCCTGCTATGGAAAAATTGAATAAAGAAAAGGCTGCTTTGTTGTATAATGAGATAGATCGTAATCCTCTGTTTATTGGAACTGCGGCGAAAGAAGACCGTTCGTTGATGAATGTTTGTTTCGTTATGTCTGAAGGTTATAAAGAATTGGAAGCTGACTTCCTGAAATTTGCATCAAGCAAAGGTTTAGATGGACTGAAAGGACACCGTTCGGTAGGTGGATTCAGAGCATCTATATATAATGCGATGCCTTTGGAAGGTGTTCAGGCATTAGTTGATGCTATGCAGGAATTCGAAAAAAACAATGCTAAATAAAAATCGGATATAACAAAATACTATGAGTAAAAGAGTATTAATAGCAACTGATAAACCATTTGCGGCAGAGGCTGTAAAAGGCATCAGAAGTGTTATCGAGAAGGCAGGATATGAATTGGTTCTGCTTGAAAAATATACAGAAAAACAGCAGTTGTTAGATGCTGTTGCGGATGTTGATGCTGCGATTATCCGCAGTGATATTTTTGATAAGGATGTTTTGTCGTCAGCAAAGCAATTGAAAATAGTGGTGCGTGCCGGAGCCGGTTATGATAATATCGATCTGGATGCAGCTACAGCCAATGGTATTTGTGCAATGAATACCCCCGGACAAAATGCAAATGCAGTTGCAGAACTTGTATTTGGATTAGCAGTATATGCTGTTCGTAATTTTTATAACGGAACATCTGGTAGTGAGTTGTTAGGCAAAAAACTTGGAATCCATGCATACGGAAACGTTGGTCGCAATGTTGCTCGTATAGCTAAAGGATTCGGGATGGATGTGTATGCTTTCGATCCTTTTCTTTCGGCTGAGGCTATAGAGAAAGAAGGTGTTAAGGCTGTTAAATCTGTTGAAGAATTATATACTACATGTCAGTTTGTATCATTGCATATTCCTGCAACCGCAGAAACTAAGAATTCAATCAATTTCGAATTGTTGAGTAAACTTCCTAAGAAAGCTTTGTTATTGAACACAGCCCGCAAAGAAGTGATTAATGAGGCTGAGATCGTTAAATTTATGGAAGAGCGGACAGACTTTAAATATGTGACTGATATCAAGCCCGGAAATCACGAAGAACTGGCTGCTAAATTTGCAGACAGGTATTTCTCTACTCCGAAGAAGATGGGGGCACAAACAGGCGAAGCTAATACAAATGCAGGTATAGCTGCGGCTAATCAGATTGTAGACTTCTTCGAAAATGGCAATGAACGTTTCAGAGTAAACAAGTAAGGTCGCAGACCTTTTTATTATACAGACTCGAATAAATGAAAGTCTGTTTTTGATAAGTAAAAAAAATAAGGATTGCATTTTGCAATCCTTATTTTATATGTTGAAAATTCAAGAAATCAATTTTCAGGAGCAGCCACTTCAGGAGCTTGATCGTCTTTTTTTACAACCGGTCTTTCAGGACGTGGAGGACGAGGAAGTAATGCTTTACGAGAAAGCTTAATCTTTCCTGTTTTAGAATCGATATCAACTAGTTTAAGTTCTAAGATATCTCCTTCTTTTAAGCCTGCATCTTCCATGTTTTCTATACGATCCCAAGATAGTTCGGAAATATGTAGAAGTCCGTCTTTACCCGGTAAGAATTCGCAGAATGCGCCATAAGGCATGATCGAACGAACCTTCGCTTCATATACCTCACCTATTTCAGGAACAGTAGTAATACCTTTAACTTTAGCAACAGCAGCATCAATAGAAGCCTTGTTGGTAGCAGAGATTTCTACTCGACCTTGATTGTCTATCTCTTCGATAGTAATAGTAGCTCCGGTTTCTTCTTGTATACCTTGTATAATTTTTCCACCAGGTCCTATTACAGCTCCGATAAAGTCTTTAGGTATCATCATCACAACAATACGAGGAGCATTTGGTTTAAGATCTGGTCTTGGAGCAGGCAGTGTTTCAAGAACTTTACCCATGATGTGTAAACGTCCTTCTTTCGCCTGATTCAATGCTTTCTCTAGAATTTCGTAAGAAAGACCATCTACTTTAATATCCATTTGAGTAGCAGTAATACCATCAACAGTACCACAAACTTTGAAGTCCATATCACCTAAATGATCTTCATCACCTAAAATATCTGAAAGAACAGCATAGTTTGTGCCTTTCTTTTCAGAAATAAGTCCCATTGCAATACCTGTTACAGGTTTTTTAATTTCCACACCGGCATCCATAAGAGCCAGAGTTCCCGCACAAACTGTTGCCATAGATGATGAACCGTTTGATTCTAATATATCAGAAACTACACGTACAACATAAGGATATCCTGTTGGAATCATTGGTTTTAAAGCTCTGTGAGCAAGATTACCGTGTCCAACTTCGCGACGTCCTACACCTCTCTGTGGACGAGCTTCTCCTGTAGAGAATGGAGGGAAATTGTAATGTAAAAGGAAACGTTCTCTTCCGTTATTCAAAACATCATCAATGATCTTCTCATCAAGTTTAGTTCCTAAAGTAACAGTAGTAAGTGATTGTGTTTCTCCACGAGTGAATATTGCTGAACCATGGGCTCCGGGTAGATAGTCTACTTCGCTCCAGATCGGGCGAATTTCGGTAGTCTTACGACCGTCAAGACGCTTTCCTTCGTCTAAAATAGAGCGGCGCATTGCTTCTTTTTCCACATCGTGATAGTATTTTCCTATCAATGCTCCTTTTTCTGCAAGTTCTTCTTCAGTAAGGCTCGCTTTATATTCTGTAACTATTGCTTCGAAATTATCTACACGTTCGTGTTTGTTTGTGTTACATGATGTTGCAACAGCATAAGCCTTGTCGTAACATTTAGCCCAAACATCTTTACGAAGATCTTCGTCATTCGCTTCATGGCAATAAGTGCGTTTTTCTGTAGTACCGCATAATTCCATAAGTTCAAGCTGAGCTTGACATTGTAGCTTAATGGCTTCATGTGCAAATTTGATTGCTTCGAGCATTTCTGATTCTTGCACTTCTTTCATTTCGCCTTCTACCATCATGATATTGTCGATAGTTGCTCCTACCATAATATCCATATCGGCTTGTGCTAATTGATCGAAAGTCGGATTTAATACGAATTTACCATCAATACGGGCAACTCGTGCTTCAGAAATAGGTCCGTTAAATGGAATTGTAGATACAGCCAAAGCTGCAGATGCCGCCAATCCGGCAAGGGCATCCGGTATATCTTTACCGTCTGAAGAGAATAATATTATATTAACAAAAACTTCAGCGTGATAATCATCCGGAAAAAGAGGACGCAGAGCGCGGTCTACTAATCGGCATGTTAGGATTTCGTAATCAGATGCACGTCCTTCACGGCGTAAAAAACCTCCCGGGAAACGTCCAAATGCGGCGAATTTTTCTTTGTATTCAACTTGCAAGGGCATAAAATCTACACCCGGATTTGCATCTTTTGCGGCACATACTGTAGCCAGCAGAATAGTATCTCCCATTCTAACGGTAACAGAACCATCAGCCTGTTTAGCTAATTTTCCTGTTTCAATGGTGATAGACCTTCCATCACCCAAATCGATACTTTTTGTAATCGGTTTAATCATAATTCTTTTTTTCTATCTTCTAAAAATCGCGTAAAGTTACGTAAAGTTTTTTATTATTCTGTTTTGAAACACATTAAAGATAGCTTAACATAAAATAATGAACACTTTTGTCATTGAAAGGTTATATTTGCTGGAGGAATATTTCACGGAATTTTTATTTTCTTGGGATGATGAGAAATCATTAGTGTTAATTAATTATATAAATATTATGAAAAAAAGCTTTTTGTTATTATTCTCTTCGGTTTTGTTATTCAGTTGTAATAATAAACAAGCGGATAAGCAAGAGTCCGTAGGAGGTGATTCGTTGACAACTGTTGTAGATGATCATAATGCTCGAACATCATTGGATGTCGCAGGGGTTTATAAAGGTGTGCTGCCTACAGCATCAGCAGGAGGAATGGAGGTTATTATCAATCTGACAGATAGTACTTATAGTAAAGAATTTAAATATCTGGGGGAGAAAAATCCGAAAGCATATACAAGTAAAGGGGTATTTAGCTGGAGTGCAGATGGTTCGACTATAACACTGTCGGGAGAAGATGCTCCTAATCAATATTTTGTAGAAGAGGGAGCATTGCGTCAGTTGGATATTGAAGGCAAAAAAATAGAAGGCAGCTTAGCCGATCAGTACGTATTGAAAAAAGAGTAAGAGACCGGTGTTGTCTTGAAAATATATCGAAGGGTTGTGATAAAAAATCACAACTCTTTTTTTGTTGTTGAAATCGTAATTATCTGTGATGATATTTTTTGCTAATTAACAGAAAATCCGTATCTTTGCGAGCCGATTATTATAAATGTGAATTTAAATATTTGATACATAGTTTGTTATTTGCTTACAAGTGTCCTTAGCAGATAAAAGTAGATTAAGCTATGATCGGGTATTAGTCATTAACCAAATTAAAACAATTAAAGAAAGTGGATACTTTAAGTTATAAGACCATTTCCGCAAACAAAGCAACCGCGAAAAAAGAGTGGGTTGTGATTGATGCTTCGGGTCAGACTTTAGGTCGTTTGGCTTCAAAAGTGGCTAAACTTTTGAGAGGAAAGTATAAGCCAAGTTTTACTCCTCACGTAGATTGTGGAGATAATGTAGTTATTATTAATGCTGATAAAGTTGTTCTAACTGGTAACAAGTGGAACGATCGTGTTTATCTGAGATATACAGGATATCCCGGAGGACAACGCGAAACTACTCCAGCCGTATTGCTTAGCAAGGGTGCTGACAGATTAGTGCATAAAGTGGTAAAAGGTATGTTGCCTAAAAATATTTTGGGTGCTGCTCTTTTGAAAAATCTTTATGTATACGGAGGCTCAGAACATAAACATGAGGCTCAACAACCTAAAACATTAGATATAAACTCTCTTAAATAATAACAATGGAAGTAATAAATGCAATCGGAAGACGCAAAGCTGCAGTAGCTCGTGTATACGTTAGCGAGGGAACCGGAAAAATTGTTATCAACAAACGAGATTTAACAAATTACTTCCCTTCATCAATCCTTCAGTATGTTGTGACTCAACCTCTAAATAAATTAGGTGTTGTTGAAAAATATGACATTAAAATCAATCTGAATGGTGGTGGTTACAAAGGGCAAGCAGAAGCTGCACGTCTAGGTATAGCTCGTGCGCTTGTAAAGATCAATGCAGATGATAAACCAGCTCTAAGAGCAGAAGGCTTTATGACTCGTGATCCTCGTGTTGTTGAACGTAAAAAACCGGGACAACCAAAAGCAAGAAAAAGATTTCAATTCTCAAAACGTTAATTTGGCTATGGCTTTCGCTTATCAGAATTGGTCTTTCGTGGCTTAGTTCTTATAGCGAACAGAAATATAGACGTTGTCAATACGTCGGCAAAAGTTACGTTTAGTATCTAAATTGACGGGACTTCTTTGATGAGCTACCCGGCAATTCAAATTTGCAGAAAAAGAAAGTAAACGCATTAAAAACGAAAAAACAAAAATGGCAAAATTAGAATTTGACCAATTACTTGAAGCTGGTGTACACTTCGGACACTTAAAAAGAAAGTGGAATCCAGCTATGGCTCCTTATATTTTTATGGAGCGTAATGGCATTCACATTATCGACCTATACAAAACAATCGCAAAGGCTGACGAAGCTGCTGCTGCATTGAAACAAATAGCTAAATCAGGTAAAAAAATCTTGTTCGTTGCAACTAAAAAGCAAGCTAAACAAGTCGTTGCCGATTTATCACAATCAGTAAATATGCCATACGTTATTGAACGTTGGCCAGGAGGTATGTTGACTAACTTTCCTACTATCCGTAAGGCTGTTAAGAAAATGTCAACTATTGACAAAATGATTAAAGACGGTACATTTGATACTCTTTCTAAGAGAGAAAAACTTCAAATCACTCGTCAACGTGCTAAATTGGAAAAAACTCTAGGGTCTATCCAAGATTTAACACGTCTTCCTTCTGCTCTGTTCATTGTTGATGTTTTGAAAGAAAATATCGCAGTGAAAGAAGCTCAACGTTTAGGTATTCCAGTATTTGCAATGGTAGATACAAACTCTAATCCCTCGGATATAGATTTTGTTATCCCTGCAAATGATGATGCTGCTAAATCTATCGAAGTGATTCTTTCTCACCTTTGCGAATCTATCAAAGAAGGTTTAGATGAACGCAAAGTAGAAAAAGCAGACAGTACTGCTGCCGAAGCTCAGGAAGAAGGAGCAAGAAGAGAGCGTAAAGCTAAAACCGGAGCTAAAAAAGAACGTGCATCTAAAGATGACGAAGAAGCTCTGAAGGCTGCTGTTGCTAGCAAATATGTGAAAGACGAAGAGTAATCTCGTAAATACATAAAGGTTAAGAATAACAGCTGGGAACAAACATTCTTAGGCCTGATTCTTAACCTTCTCTTTTTTTAATATACCAATGTAAGTAGACTAAAGTCTCTGATATACCACACAGTTAATATTGTGTTTGGTTGTTTACTTACCTAAATAATAAATAGGTCTGAGACCTTTATAATCTAAAAAATACAATAAAGAATATGGCAGTTAGTATGGCTGATATCCAAAACCTACGCAAAAGAACAGGCGCAGGTATGATGGATTGTAAAAATGCATTGAGCGAAGCTGGTGGCGATTTTGATAAAGCTATCGAAATTATTCGTAAAAAAGGACAAGCTTTCGCTGCAAAACGTGGCGACCGTGAAGCTTCTGAAGGTTGTGTATTAGCAGGTGTAAACAATGATTTCGCTGCTCTTGTAGCATTAAAGTGTGAAACAGACTTCGTGGCTATCAATGCTGAATTCGTAGGATTAACTACTACTATCCTTGATGCTGCATTAGCTAACAAACCTGAATCATTAGATGCGTTAAACAATGTACAAGTAGATGGACGCAGAATCGAAGATCTAGTTACAGACCGTATGGGGGTAACTGGTGAAAAGATGGAAATAGGTTCTTTCGAAATATTGTCTGCTCCTTCTGTTGTATCATATATACACCCGGGAAACAAGTTGGCTACTATCGTAGGTTTCAACAAAGCAGGTGTGGATGCTCAGGTAGCAAGAGATGTGGCTATGCAAATTGCTGCAATGAATCCTGTTGCTTTGAAAGCAGAAGAGGTATCTGAAGAAATCAAAGAAAGAGAATTAAACCTTGCTAGAGAAAAAGCTCGTGAAGCAGGTAAACCTGAAAATTTGATCGAGAAAATTGCTGAAGGTGCATTGACTAAATTCTACAAAGAGTTTACTCTTCTTCAACAAGAATTTATCAAGAATCCTAAACAAAACATTGAGCAATATCTGCATTCTGTAGATAAAGAACTTACTGTTGTAGGATTCAAACGTTTCTCTTTGAATGCTGAATAATTAGCATAATAGAGTTAATAAAAAAGGCGAATCGATTGATTCGCCTTTTTTATTGGTTTATTGTAAGAAAGGGTTATTCCTTTTCTCGTCTCTGATGCTTGTTTGCGGTCCGTGACCGGGATAAACGATAGTTTCCGGAGGTAATGTTAACAAGCGGGTTCTTATGGCTTCGATCAATTGAGATTGATTGCCTCCTGCAAGATCGGTACGACCGATACTTCCCCTGAATAAGGCATCTCCGACAAATACACATTCGCCTTCGATACTATAAAACGCAACGCTGCCCGGCGAATGTCCCGGAACTTCCAATACAATGAACTTCTGATTGCCGAATTCTATTGTATCATTTTCTTTAATGAAACTGCCGACTTCCGGAGCTTCTTCTGCGTCTCTGAATCCAAACATGCGCATCTGTGCCGGCATTGCCTCTAAAAGAAATAAATCTTTATCGTTAGCAAATGCTTTTAAGCCAAACTGATCCAGTATAAACTTATTTCCAAAAACATGATCGAAATGGAGATGTGTATTTAGCAGGTGTTTGACCACAAGATCGTTGTCCAGTATGAAATCCAGCAACTGCCTTTTTTCATCAGGGAAAAAACAGCCAGCATCGATAATCACGCATTCTTTGGTTTCGTCATAAACAACGTATGTGTTTTCTGCGATTGGATTGAATTCGAATATCTTTATGTTCATCGTATTTCTATTTTATTTACAGAGGTAGGTAAACTACCTTCTTTGTCTCAAAAAAGTCTTCAGAAAAGAAATTACTCAAATCGTCGATTTCTGCATATTTTCTGAATGGGGCTACTTCTCCTTCCAGTTCTCCGCCTTTCAGGCATATCAGCCCGTTTGGTAAAGAGTTTTGCTGTTCTTTGGATATATTCTTCTTTATTATTTTTACTAACTCTTCAAGCGGCATAACCGCACGGCTCACTACAAAATCGAATTTGCCTTTCTCTTCCTGTGCTCTGCAGTGTCTGAAACTGATATTTTCAAGTCCGATAGCATTCGATACTTCTGTTGCTACCTTGATTTTTTTGCCGATGCTATCTACAAGTAAGAATCGGGTTTCAGGGAATAAAATAGCTAAAGGTACTCCCGGAAAACCTCCTCCTGTGCCTACATCCATTATAGAACTTCCGGGCTTGAAAGAAATAACCTTTGCTATGCCTAATGAATGAAGAACGTGGTGTGTATACAAGTTTTCAATATCTTTGCGGGATATCACATTGATCTTCGAATTCCAATCAAGATACAGATCATAAAGGGCTGCAAATTGGGCTTTTTGCTTATCTGTCAGATTCGGAAAGTATTTCAGTATAATATCCATAACTATTTAGTAAATGAAAGTATTTAATGATACATTTTTAGTTATAATAAGCTCAGGTTGTTATACTAGCCAAAGCAATAAATAGTTTTGTGACCTTATTTCTCTATAAATTGACTTATCGGTGAATTTTCTTTCAATACAAGGCTCAACTCGTCATACGGTATAAAGATCTTGATTGCATCCAGTTGATACGCTGAATATTCACCTTTGTTGAATATATAAGTAATACCTTTACTGTCAACATAAAAATTGTTGTTTGGTACTATTTCATCAATACCGAAATAACCGAGATTTTCGAGGTCATTAATTGTTTGAACCTTATTGGACTTCATCAGCCTGTCTTTGAATATAGATGATAGGAACTTTTCGAATCCGGAATTAAAGATGTCATCTTCCATCATTAATTTACCTGTTTCGAGGTTTATAGTATGGTTTTTGAGATATTCATAAGACGTTGCACCTCCTTTATAATTCACTTGCTTTACCTGAAAAGATAGTATTTTTCCCTTATTGAAAAGAATCTCATTACTGATCGTTTCATAGTAAGAGAAGTAATTGTCATTATCATCATGGGATGCTCCCGAAACTCGGTCTTTGATATAGATATTGACATCTTGCTTGTAATTTTCGATATATGCATCTTCATAGGCTGTAATAGCTTCGGTTGGTTTTAGATGCGAATAATGTTCATCGAGAAAGCTGGATATGAAAATCTCCTGAAGTGAATCAAGTAAGGCTCCGTCGGTATAGTATTTCGGATAGATAAAAGTCACTTTCAAGTTAGACGAAGGCTGTGTAGAGTCGTTGTCTATGTGATAATTTCGGACTGAATGTATCGTGTCGAATTGTATGTCGTTATCCGCTGTACTGGAAACCTGCTTTTTACAAGACTCCATTGAGAACACAAACAATCCGAGTAGCAGTAAATATAAATAATGAATTTTCATATTGTAAAATAACATATAGTATTTAATAACTTATTCCTAAATGATAACTTCCGATTGTTATTTATTCGAGCAACTCGAGCAAAGAGGAATAAGACCTAAAAACTAATTTATACGCAAATATACCAAATAAAATTCGAGCCAAAAGGCAATATCCGATAAACTTATTCTATCAATGAAGTGTAAAATATACTTTGCATTTCTGTGTTTTTAGATAACGGCTTTATCCTTAATATTCTTCTTCTCGTAAATATATATAATCATATATCTATAGCATAGATAAAAAGTCTATCTTTGCGAAGGAGATTCTAAGTCTCAAGGTAAAAGAATTATTTATTATTAACAATCAACACAAAAATGAAAATTGCAATTGTTGGCGTAAGTGGAGCGGTTGGCCAGGAATTTTTGAAAGTTCTTGACGAACGCAATTTCCCGTTTGATGAATTAGTCTTGTTTGGTTCTGCCCGTAGTGCAGGTAAAGAATACACTTTCAAGGGTAAGAAGTACACGGTAAAGGAACTTAAGCACAACGATGACTTTAAAGATATTGATATTGCATTTGTTTCTGCCGGAGGTGGTACATCAATTGAGTTTGCCGATACTATAACCCAGTTTGGAACAGTAATGATCGATAATTCAAGTGCATTCCGTATGGATAAGGATGTGCCTTTGGTTGTTCCCGAAGTGAATGGCGAAGATGCCAAAGTACGTCCCCGTAATATTATAGCTAACCCTAATTGTACCACTATCCAGTTGGTGGTTGCGTTGAATCCGCTGGAAAAAGTATCTCACATCAAACGGGTACATGTATCTACCTATCAGGCTGCATCCGGAGCGGGAGCAACAGCTATGGACGAATTGGTAAACCAGTTTAAACAGATACTCAACAAAGAAGAAGTTACTGTCGAAAAGTTTGCTTACCAGTTGGCATATAATGTCATTCCTCAGGTCGACGTGTTTACTGATAACGGCTATACCAAAGAGGAAATGAAGATGTACAACGAGACTCGCAAGATCATGCACTCTGATATAGAAGTTAGTGCTACATGTGTACGTGTACCTGTTGTAAGAGCTCACTCCGAAGCTACATGGATAGAAACCGAAAGACCAATCTCTGTAGAGGAAGCTAAGGCTGCATTGGCTGCAGAAGGAAATGGAGTTATACTTCAAGACGACCCTGCAAACAAAGATTATCCTATGCCATTGTTTGTAGCTAATAAAGAAGAAGTATATGTCGGACGCATCCGTAAAGATATAACTAATCCGAATGGACTCTCATTCTGGTCGGTAAGTGATCAGATAAAGAAAGGTGCTGCTTTGAATGCTGTTCAGATAGCTGAGTACCTGATCAAAGAAAATGCTTTGTAAGTAAGTATTTCAACATATAAAGAAAGGGGCTGTTCCAAAAGTAAAAAGGAACAGCCCTTTTTTCGTTATTCTAATGGCAGTTTTTTGATCAATTCCTGCATCAAAGGAAGTGTTTCTTCACTGTCCGTCTTAATTTCGCAACCATGCACCAGATCATTGGCCAGTCTGAAAGTGTGATCCTGATATTCTATCTTCCATACATCTGCCTCAGGAGCCATGATATAGCCGGATACGGATATAAAGTCTAATTTGAAAAGAATCTTTTCAAGAATATCCTTCTCGTAATTATCCCATTCGGGAATCTGATATGTCCAAAAATCACCAATCTTTAGAAATTCCATCTGCTAGTTTGTTTCCTGGTTTTTCTTCAAATCGTCTCTCTTGCCGGCAAACAGCTCATACTTTCTGAACTCACATTCAAGAGAACCGTTGACCAGAAAGATTCTCTCCGAGGTTTTAAGCCCCAGTTTGTTAAAGCAGTCTTTACGGTAGCTTAGTATCCATGCAGTATAGCCCATAAATACATGTTTCAGGCGTTCTCCGATCATATCGTACAACCCGAAGAGGTCATCTGGTTTGATACGTTCTCCATAAGGAGGATTAGTTACGATAAACCCATTCTCGGCAGGAGCCTTTGTATATTGTTGAAAAGGCATTGTTTTTAATTCGACATATTTCGCTACTCCTGCACTCTTCACATTTTCGGTAGCTATATCAATGGCTTTTTGTTGGATATCCGATCCGTAAATTTTATACTTAAACTCACGTTCTGCACTGTCATCATTGTATATGGTATCGAACAAATCCTGATTGAAATCATTCCATTTTTCGAAAGCAAAACCGCTGCGGTAAATGCCCGGAGGGATATTCATGGCTATCATGGCGGCTTCTATCAAAAGAGTACCCGACCCGCACATTGGATCTACAAAGTCTGATTGTCCTTTCCAGCCTGTTTTCAGAATCATACCAGCCGCAAGCACCTCGTTGAGCGGAGCTTCGGTCTGTGCGACTCTGTATCCTCGTTTGTGAAGTGATTCGCCCGAACTGTCTAATGATATAGTACAGATATTCTCGGCGATGTGTATGTTTATCAAAACATCAGGATTACTGACCTTTACTGACGGACGTTTACCTGCACGTTGTGTGAAGTAGTCGGCAATAGCATCTTTTACACGGTAAGCTACAAACTTAGAGTGTGTAAAGATCGAAGAGAATACGACTGCATCTATTGCGAAAGTGTTTGTTTCGGTCAGAATTTCGTACCATTTGTACTTTTTTACTTCGGCGTATACTTCGTCTGCATTCTTTGCCTTAAACTGGAAAATCGGTTTCAGTATCCGGAGAGCAGTTCTGCAATGCATGTTTGCCCTGTATAGAAGAGCCTGATCGCCCGAAAAAGATACCATGCGGCGTCCTATCTGTATGTCATTAGCTCCAAGAGCGATTAACTCTTCTGCTAAAACATCTTCTAAACCTGCCATGGTTTTGGCTATCATCTCAAAATTTTCTTGTGCCATTATTTATAACTTAATTTTTTTAGACTTTCCTTTCGATTCGTTATGGAAAGCATCTACTGCCGTAATTACATATTTAAATTTACGTTTACCTCCTTCATAAGGCAATATGTATTGATTATCGGAAGTAATACCTACTATATTAGCCGGGTTTTCAATGTTTTCGGGTTGACCTTCTTCAAATCTGTAAATAACAAAGTAGCTGGCCGTTTCGGGATTTCCCTCTTTTTTATTGCTGTCCCAGATCAGTAAATGCTCTTTTTCGGTATAGAGTTCTTTGATATTCTTTACTTTCTGTGGAGTTTTGTTGTGCATAAAAGTATATGCGGGAATAAGCGCAGGATATTTGTGGTACTCGCGGCTCAGTGCATCCGATACACCTCTGTAGTTTGAGATAAGACTGTATCCGTCCCAAAAAGAATTGCCGTGTACATTTTGAAAGCTTCTCGACAGGCGCATTTTTTCATCCAGTTGATTATCTCCCGAAGGCATTTCTGCATCCATTGTTCGTTTGATATCCTGTCCGATGTACAAAGGACGTCCGAAGTTGTTTTCAGACCACCATTGAATAAGGGTTGTGTAATCTGCAGCTTTGTGTCCGATCTCCCAATATATCTGGGGCATATTGTAATCTATCCAGCCGTTTTTGACCCAAAGCTTCACATCTGCATACAGGTCGTCATAGTTTTGCAGTCCGTTGGTATTGCTGCCTGTTCCGTTAGGGGTGCTGCGTTTGTTCCGGTATATTCCGAACGGACTTATCCCGAATCTTACCCAGGGTTTAGTCAGTATAATTGTTTCTTTTATTTCCTTGATCAGTGAGTTTACGTTGTTTCTTCTCCAATCGTCTTTATGCGCCGCATCGAATCCCTGTTCTGCTCCATAGCGGGCAAAGCTGCGCTCGTCAGGAAATGGTTTTCCTGCGATAGGATAAGGATAGAAGTAGTCGTCCATATGGATGGCATCGACATTATACCTGCTCACAATGTCTTTCACAACTTTACAGATATATTCCCTGTTGGCAGGGATACCCGGATCAAAGAATATTTGAGTACCGTATTTTACGAAACGTTCAGGCTCTCGGTAATAGATATGATTTTTCATCAATACCTGATTCTCTGATGCCGATACCCTGTATGGGTTGAGCCATGCGTGCAGTTCCATTCCACGTTTATGGCATTCTTCGGTCATAAAAGCAAGAGGATCGAATCCATCCGGCAATCCTTTGCCCTGTGTTCCTGTCATAAAACTGCTCCAAGGTTCCAGCTCGGAATAGTAGAAGGCATCGGCCTGCGGACGTACCTGAAAAATGACAGCATTGATTCCGGCAGCCTGCATCTTGTTCAGTATCGAAACGAAATAATGTTTCATTTGTGTACTGTTCATCGATTTATACTGACCTTGCCATACAGTTTGTATCCAGGCTCCACGAAATTCTCTTTTGGGGTATTTCAGATCACTGTAACTCGGCTGCGGTTTTTTACTTCCGCAAGAAGAGAACAGAATTGCTGTGAGAATGAACATCACTGATGTCCGGAATATCCATATTTTTTTCATCATTCGAATTTAGAAAGACAAAAGTATAAATAATAACGCAAAAGGTAATATAAATCAGTTATCAATGATCAGTCATCCAATGGAAATTATTAAGCAACAGAAAGTATTTAATGATATGTTTTCAAGTTATGACACGTTTATATTGTAATGCTTTCCAAATAATAAAGAGGTCTGTGACCTTATTATTCAGTTCATCGCAAAAGGTAACAAAAGTTCCATCTTTCCAACCATTTTATGGAGTAACTTTTTTTATCACCTGTCGAGTGTGGGATCGTAAGCATCGGGAGCATGCTCCGCCTCCGGGGAATCAGATTTGACTTTGAGTGCTTTTCGTCTTTCTTTCATTTCTTCTTCTGTGAAATTACCGCTGCCATTGTCTTGTAAGAATTGAAGTTGATCGGCTGCCTCTTGATTCTGTACTATGATTTCCCAGGGTACACGAATATTTTCTACTTTTTCTTCTATTTCACCTTCTTTAGCCATTGCCATTTTCAAGGTCTTTTCGTCTGCTGCATATTCTTTCATGGTTACTGTTTTTCCGGTCAAATATATTTCTCCACAATCGTCTACGGCATATTTATAACGGGTGGTAGTTACGGTATAGCCATGCTCTAATCTTTGTTTGAGGATTTTTCGGGCTTTTTGAGCCAGTCTTTCGTCACGACCTGCACGGGCATCATCTATCATTTCCTTGAAGTCGGAATATTTGCGTACCCACTGATAAAATGTTTTACGGCTGATGCTGTACATCGCGCAGATTTCACCCAATGTATATTCATCCTGTTCTATTGCATCCGCTATTTTCTTGCCTAGTTTTTCTGTGTATTTTGCCATAATTATAAAGTGTTTTTTCCTTATAGATAAAATTTCAGAAAACAGCAGGTCTTTTATTTATGTGAATCAGTATTTGAAAAGTGTTCTTTTAAAATTATACTTTCAGGTTCTGCTATTTACTAACGCAGCCTGTCGGCTTTGTTTTTCATTTTGCCTTGATGCAAAACGAAACAAAAGATCAAGACTGCGTCTCCCGAGGGTCACAGACCCTTTTGTGGACTGGCGCAAGCCGTTGTCTGGCGTCAGCTAGGGCGCATACAGAGGTGAAGCCGTAATCTGACCAGTGAAACGGGCGTTAAAACTAAATGCTGTTTGAGCCTGAAAGGCGAGTTTTATTTAGTTCCGCCCGAGAACGTAGTCAGATAGGCAGAGCCTCGCAGCGCCAAAGAGTTTTTGGTTCCTTTTGGGGCTTTAGCCAAAAGGAACACAAGCAATCTCTGATTGCGCGTAGTAAATAGCATAATTTAAAAGAACGTTTTATCAATCTAACTACTGATTCATATAATTTATAAATAGATATCCGTGCATCAACAATTCTTTTTTCTTATTTTCGTAGATTTAATTAAGTGACAGAAAGTATTTAATGATATATTTTTAGTTTAATAACAGACTTTGGTGGTTATACCTGCCAAAGCAATAAATAGGTCTGAAACCTTAGGTAAGATATGTTAGATCAAATAGCCGATTTTATAGAAATAATTCAGTCGATACTTATAATATTAGGCATTGCGGGTATTGTGGTGCTTTTATTCGGTGTTTTTCGTAAGCAAAAACCTTTGATGATAAAAGGCGGATATATGCTATTGTTGGCTACGGTACTCTACATATGTGGTTATTTTATCATTAAAACGACAAAAAAACGCGCGGACGATTTTCTGAACAATACATATATAGAGGTTGGACGATGAAGAAGTATATACTGTTTTTCTTTATATTGTTTTTTTCGATTCATTTGCAATCTTGTGCATCCGGTACCGAATCTTTACGTCTTGGTGTTATTGGTGATCCTCATTATCTGTCAGAACAATTGATGGATGACGGTAAAGCCGTGAAAGATTATGTAAATATGAGCGGAAAAGATATTCGTGATGTTCCATTGGTACTGCAGCAGGTATTGGACGATTATCTGAAAAGCGACATAGATATTCTGCTAATCCCGGGAGATATAACTAAAGATGGAGAGAAACAAAGCCATATTGATTTCAGAAAAAAGCTCCAGCCGCTGATCGATGAAGGTGTGCGGATTTATGTTATTCCGGGCAATCACGATATCAATATTCCTCACCCTGTGAAATACGAAGGAGATAAAACCCTGCCGACAGAAAATATTTCACCTCAGGAATTTGCCGAAATATATGCCGATTGTGGTTATACGGAACAAATCAGCCGAGATACAGCATCATTGAGTTATGTTGCCGAACTGGATAAAAAAACATGGCTGCTCGCTATAGATGCCTGTAAATATCAGGATTATAAGGAAAATAGTATATCATCGGGGAGAATATTACCCGAAACGGAAAAGTGGATCACCGAAGTTTTGGCTGAAGCCCGAAAACAAAACATACGGGTGCTGGGTATGATGCATCATGGATTGGTAGAACATATTATGATGCAGTCATATTTCTTTAAAGATTATCTGGTGGACGATTGGAGCCGTTTAGCCGATTTGTTAGCTGATCAGGGAATGAAGGCTATATTTACCGGACATTTCCATGCAAATGACATCACCGAATACAAATCACCGGCAGGAAATAAAATTTATGATATAGAAACAGGCTCATTGGCGGCATTTGCATATCCTTACCGTTTTGTGGAATTGACCGAAAACGGAATGTCTGTATCGACAAAAAACGTGACGGCTATCGAAGGTAAGCCCGATCTGGCCGAAGACAATAAAAAAGTAATGCAGTCGCGTGCCAGAGCTTTGGCTTTGGAGGTAATCAGAGCAAAAGGAATGAGCTTTCCTCCTCAAACGTTAGATTTATTAGCCGATCTGGCGTCGCAGATATTTGTACAGCATCTGCAAGGGGATGAAAAGGTGGACGATGCGATGAAAGGAGCGATTACGCATCTGATAAAAGATATGGGAATGCCTGTGCCATTATCGCCCGAAAATATCGAACTCGATTTTTATCCGGCTGATAATAACGTAGAAATAACTTTTTGAGGCATTGCCTTAAATGATTAACTTTGCCGGATAAGACTTCTCGGACTATATTATGGATACAAGATTTTATAACCGTTACAAAGACCTGCTTTCTAAGCTCGATTATACATACAGGGGGTATAATATCGGGTGTCTTATTCCGGGTTATCTCACATGTATGTTTACTGATGATGCCGTAACAGGCAGGGATGTATTTAAGGGATTTTATGAAGGGGTAAAATTTACTAACCTTTCACAAGTTCTCCGAACCGAAAAGTCAACGGTAATAACCTACCTGATCAGCCGTAAAGATTATGGTGATCTGGCGGAGTCTGTCCGTAAAACTTATCTCGACTCGGATGTGACGTGTCTTGAAACACTTGACAAGGTTGGATATTCGCCTTTCGGAATCTCATATATAAGTCATTTGCTGAAAGCCTTTCGGATTATTTTCTCCCGTTCCGTAAAAGAATCGTTTACTACAAAACTTTATTTGGTTGCAATACTTACCAACTTGTTCAATCAGGTTAAATACCTCGATAAAGTACTGTGTCCTCCGAATGTCAAAAAATATATCTGCTTTAATTCGGCATATAAAGAAGAAAGTCTGCTGACGCTTTATTTTAAGAAACATAAAGTGGAAACAATCAGCCTTCAGCATGGTGTTTTTTGCGACTTTAAGCAAATGGTTCCGTTTGATATTATCAATATGGATAATCTGATAGCAGATAAACTGATGTGCTGGGGACAATCTACCATAGATTATCTGAAGACTAAAGGTTTTGACGAGTCTCGTTTTATATTGGCCGGAAATTCGAAATACAAAGATGCAGAGATCGGGCATGTGGATCAGTCATTCAGTAAATGTCTGGTACTCTTGGGACGGTCGGTATATATACCTTCCAATGACAAGTTACTGGCTTTGCTTATGGAATTTAATCGCAAGCACGGCAATAAGATATTGTTTTATCTGAAAAAGCATCCGTTTGTAGTCGATTCCGAGCATAAAGCCTTCGCAAGTATTGCTGATAACCTATTTTTTGTAGGGCGGGAACATTCTGTGCAGGAAGTTTTAAGATCTGATTTGGTCGATTTTACCATAGCTGTTAATACAACAGCATATTATGAGTCTTTGGCATTAGGTAAAATTTCATTAAGATGGTCTGATTCGGAAAACGAAAACTTCTATGGAATGGATGATAAATTTTATGACTTGGCAGGGCTGGAAAACAAGATAAACTACTTCAAATCAAAACCCGAAAGTGAAATCAGGAGGGAAATGAAAGAAGTGATCAAATATGTATTTAATCCCGAACTGAAATGATACAGGTATTAGATTGTACGCTCCGTGACGGCGGATATTATACAAATTGGGATTTTGAAGAGAATCTGACAAAGAACTACTTTGAGTCGATGGAGAAGTTGCCGGTTCAGTATATCGAGATCGGTTATCGTTCGCTGTTAAGCAATGACTACAAAGGAGAATATAACTTCTGCCCAGATTATGTCATAAGCAGGGCTCGTAAATATATGCCGTCTAAAAAGATCGGTGTTATTTTGAATGAGAAAGAAATTCGGGTCGAAGATTTAGACAGGTTATTGGGTTCTTGTAAAGGAAAGCTCGACTTTATACGAATGGCAGTTGATCCCTCAAATCTCGGTAGGGCAAAAGTTACTGCTGCCGAAATTCGGAATATGGGTTTCGAAGTCGGTTTTAATGTTATGTACATGTCGAAGTGGACATCTCAATACCCGGATTTTATAAACAGTCTGCTCTCATTGAACGGTGTTGTCGACAGCTTTGCAATGGTCGATTCTTTTGGAAGTATGATGCCCGAACAAGTCAGCCAGATAACCAAGGCGGTTAAGTCGGTTCTGAAATGTAAAATCGGTTTTCACGGACATAATAATATAGAACTGGCTTTTGCCAATACCCTGGCTGCGATAGATGCCGGATGTGATATTGTGGATGCAACCATCACCGGGATGGGGCGTGGAGCGGGCAACCTTCGGACGGAATTGTTATTGTCTTATCTGTCGTCGAACAAAGACTTGGAAATTGATTTTAACAGTCTGAGTACAACTGTTGCCGACTTTGAACGGCTGAAAGAAAAATATCGCTGGGGAACGAATTTACCTTATATGGTTTCGGGGTTCAATTCATTGCCACAAAAAGATGTGATGGACTGGGTAACCCGCCGTTTTTATTCGATCAACAGTATTTTACAGGCTTTGAATAATATGAAGGACAAGAAAGGCGACAACCTTAAGTTACCTCAATTCAATGCCGAGAGGCGACATTTCGATCTGGCTGTTATTATCGGAGGAGGCCCTAGCGGAGCCAGTGCCGCATATGCCGTTAAACAGCTGATTAAAAAGCAAAACAACCGTTCGGTATGTCTGATACATGCAAGCAGTAAGAATGCCGGATATTATAATGATATAGACATACCTCAGTATTTCTGTTTAGTGGGGAATGAGGGACACCGTTTAGAAAAAGTGTTTGCAGATTTCAATCTCGAATGTATATCGTGCGTGCTGCCTCCTTATCCGAGAAAAATGGGAACGTATATTCCCGAAAAGCTGAAAGATAAAAGTTTCGAATTGGCATCAGTTACATTTTCCGATCTTTATCAGGATTCGCATACGGCACTAGCGTTACAGACTGCTCTCGAAATTTCGGCAAATACCATTTATATTGCCGGATATGACGGCTATGATGGATTGATCGGAGAGAATGAAAGAATGCTGACTCAGGAAAACGAATATCTGTTGGCAAGAGCAGTTAATGAAAACCCTGAAAAAGAAATCGCAACCATAACAGGACCAAATACAACGGAGTTAAGAATATATCGGTCTATGGACTATTAATCAAATGAAAGTATTTAATGATACATTTCAATGTTATAACAAGCTCAGCCTATTATACTTGCCAAAGCAACAAATAGGTCTGCGACCTTAGTAAACGGAAAATCAAAATGAAAATATCTGCTTTTTTACCATGCCGTGCAGGAAGTGAACGTGTTCCGCATAAAAATACCCGTTCTTTTGCAGGTATTGAGGGGGGATTATTAAGGATAAAACTCGATCAGCTTATAGCTTGTAAGGAGATAGATACAATTGTGCTGTCGACTAATGACGATGAGGTGATACATATTGCAGAATCATTATCAAATGCTAAAATACAGATAGATCGGCGTCCCGAACATCTGGCGACTTCGTCAGCATCTACTGATGATCTGGTTAAATATGTACCCCAAATAATTACCGAGGGTGCTGTTTTATGGACACATGTAACTTCGCCGTTTATAGATGCGGAGTTGTATGCTAAGGCAATATCAAAATATAAAGAGGTTTTGTCGGGAGCTGATTATGATTCTTTGATGTCGGTAATGGCATTGCGAACTTTTATCTGGAATAAAAGCGGAGCTGTAAATTACGACAGGCAGAAAGAGAAATGGCCTCGTACGCAAACAATTGAACCTTTGTTTGAGGTCGACAGCGGAATTTTTCTCGCAGATATAAGCGTTTATAAGAATTTGAACGATAGAATAGGGCAGAAGCCTTATCTTTTCGAAAACAGTGATATTGCTGCTTTCGATATAGATTGGGAAGACGATTTTTTTATAGCAGAAGCAATATATAAGCAGCTAAAAAACAAATAGAATGCAGCAACGTATTTCCGTTATAGTTCCGGTTTTCAATATGGAACAGTTTCTGACCCGGTGTGTCGATTCTATCTTGAATCAGACATATAAGGAGTTGGAAATTATTTTGATTGATGACGGGTCAACGGATAGTTCACCCTCTGTTTGTGATAATTATGCCTTACAAGATCAGAGAGTCAGGGTTATTCATCAACCGAATAGTGGAGTATCGTCTGCTCGTAATGCCGGACTAGAGATAGCCACGGGCGATTATATCAGCTTTATTGATCCGGACGATTGGATTGAATCGGATACTTACGGGAAATTAACAGAGTATTTGTTCGCAGAGAATCCTGATATAATACGTTTTAATGCCGTTCGGAAAGGTGAGATAATTAACTGGCTTCCCTTTGAAGGGGTTTATGATGGGGATCTTTTTGAAAAAGAGGTCGTATTACCGATGATCGGTTCCGAAAAATTCGGAGGAATGTTTATTCTCGGAGTCTTATGGCTTCACCTTTTTAAAAGAGAACTGATAGAACAGTACAAAATAAGATTTGATACACGGCTGAGGCGGTGCGAAGACCGTTTGTTTACTGTATCTGCAATGGTGTTTGCTCGTAATATGCTATTCGTGCAGGATGCGTTTTATCATTATGAAGTGAATGATGAATCGCTATCGAATCGGTATGATCCGCAGCGATGGGATCAGGAACTTATTTTTCTGAGAAACCTGAAAGAGTTATACATAAAAAATAAAAATAGTATTTTTGTCGGAGAAGCAGACCAACGTCTGGCAAACGATTGTATATTGAGGGTAATAACTTCTGTCAATCAGGAGTACTTTTCGAATAACCAAAATTCATTCCGCACAAGATACCGGAATGTGAAAAAAATAATATGTTGTACCGAAACCCGAGATGCGGCAGGTCAAATGACCTCCGAACGGCTCGGATGGAAGGGGCAGCTGATGATTTGGATGATAAAGAAACGTTTTGCTTTTCTGTTAAACGTTTTCAATACGATTATTTTACTTAAAAATAAGTTTAAGACAAATGGATAAAATATCAACAATTGTTCCGTGTTATAACGAAGAGCAGGCTTTGCCGTTCCTTTATGAGGAGTTGGTAAAAGTTGCAGAGCGGATGAGCGGACAAGAATTCGAGTTTATCTTTGTTAATGACGGTTCAAGGGATAAAACACTACAAGTTATACGTGACCTGAGAAAGAAAGATTCTCGTGTACGTTACGTTTCTTTTTCTCGCAATTTTGGAAAAGAAGCAGCTATCTATGCCGGATTGGAAGCATCGACCGGAGACTATGTCGCCATGCTGGATGCCGATTTACAGGATCCTCCTTACTTGTTGGCGGAAATGTATGATTCGCTGCAAAACGAAGATTATGACTGTGTGGCAACACGCCGTGTCGACCGTAAAGGGGAGCCTGTAATAAGATCGTTTTTTGCACGGCAGTTTTATCAGTTAATCAATAAGATATCCGATACCGAGATTGTGGACGGCGCCCGGGATTTTCGCTTGATGACTCGTCAGATGGTTAATTCTATTTTAGAATTGAAGGAGTATAACCGTTTTTCGAAAGGTATATTTGGCTGGGTTGGTTACAATACTAAATGGATTGCTTACGAAAATGTTGAACGTGTAGCCGGAGAAACCAAATGGTCGTTCTGGGGATTGTTCTTTTATTCCATAGAAGGAATTATTGCTTTCTCTACGCGTCCTTTGGCTATCGCCTCTATCGTCGGTATTGTACTTTTCCTTATCGCTATCTGCTGGACTTTCTATATTATTGCCAAAACATTACTCTGGGGTGAACCCGTAGCAGGTTATCCTTCTCTGATTTGCGGCATCTTCTTTATCGGAGGAATACAGTTGCTTTGTCTGGGTATTTTAGGTCAGTACTTATCTAAAACATATCTTGAGACCAAGAAGCGTCCGATTTATATTGCAAAGGAGACGGAAGAGTATTTGGATAAATAAAGGTACTGCTGTGTGAACAAAAAGCACAAAGTATGGTTTTATAGATTGAATTTATACTTTAAACAATGAAATATTATATAACTATATTGGTGTTTTCGCTGTTCTTTTCGGGTTATGCCGGAGCGCAGGAGTTCAAATTGCAAAATGGAGACCTGATTTTTCAGGATTCAGGAGTAAGTAATCTCGAGAAATCGATTCAGGAAGTGACAACCAGCCTCGAGGGTTATCAGTTTACACATGTCGGGATGGTTTATATTGATGATAACGACAGTGTGTTTGTACTAGAGGCTACCACGCCTAAACTGGTTCTGACTCCTATCAATGAGTATCTTTATACAAAATCGAGTAATGGTTCTACACCCAGATCTGTTGTCGGACGGTTGAAAAGTGAATATCAGCCGCTAATACCCGAAGCATTGAAGATTGGATTTACTCATTTAGGAAAGGTGTATGATTATGGTTTTATATTAGGAAACGACAATTATTATTGTACCGAGCTTATATATGAAACACTGAAACTGGCTAATAATGGAACTGAAGTATTTCACTTGGCTCCGATGACATTTAAAGATTCCAAAACCGGAAAAACAACCGAAGGCTGGTCGAAATATTTCGAAAAGCATCAGTTGCCCGTTCCGGAAGGTGAGCTCGGAATTAGTCCCGGATCAATGTCTTTGTCTGATGCTGTTGATATTGTATATCGTTATTAAACCTCTTTCATGTTTGTAATATGTAAAGACTAAAACCTTTACATATTACAAACATCGTATCTTTCGTTATAGTCTTCGATTGATCTTCTTATAACTTCATACGCAACTTCTACATCGTACACGTGAGTAAGTATGCATTTGCGTTCCGTATCACCGGGTATATCTTTATAAGTTGTAAAATAATGTTTCAGGCGTTCAATGATCGGTAACGGCACATCGCTAATATCTTTATAGTTGCTGTAAATCGCGTCATTATCCAGAACGGCTATCAGTTTATCATCCGCCTGTCCGTGGTCTATCAATCTGAATCCTCCGATGGGACGTGCTTTTACAATGATGTCTCCATGTGTAATGTCTTTCTCTGTTAGAACACAAATGTCGATAGGGTCGCTGTCTCCGACAATATCGGTACGGCTCAATCTGACGTTACTTAGTTCTGCTACACGAGGACCACTGATTGTTTGCGGTAAAAAACCGTAAAGAGCAGGAATGATATTCGAGTACTTCTGAGGACGGTCTATACATAAATAGCCGGTCGATTTATCTATTTCGTATTTTACAGTATCTGTCGGAACTATTTCTATAAAAGTTCTGACCACTTCGGGAGCTTCATCTCCCAGACTTATCCCATGCCAAGGGTGTGCTTTGTATTTTCTAATCATCAAAAGTATATTTAGATTATATAAGTAACGGCTCTAATTTAGATAAATTATATTGAATCGAAAATTTTGCATTTCAAATTCTTTTTATTCTGGTCTGTTTTGTTTCGTTTTGTGTCTGCTGAACTTTGATGTTTAAGTATAACTGAGAGAAATAACCTTCAATTGACGGGTTCTTTATTTTTTTCTATATCTCTTATCTTTTATCAATATTGCGAGGATGATGTTCAATAATCTCCTGTCTCAAATATTCCCTGTCCATGTGAGTGTATATTTCCGTTGTTGTTATTTTTTCGTGTCCCAGCATTTGCTGAATAGCCCTGATATTGGCTCCTCCTTCAAGTAAATGAGTAGCGAATGAATGCCGAAAAGTATGAGGACTGATATTTTTCTGAATACCTGCTTCCTGTGCATACTGTTTTATAAAATGAAAAACCATAATCCGTGATATAGGTGTACCTCGTTTACTTAAGAAAACTACATTTTCTGATCCTTTTTTGATGTCGTACAATTTTCTGTCGAGTAGGTAGTTCCCTATTTCTTTTATTGCAATCTCCGATATGGGCACAAGTCGTTGTTTGCTGCCTTTACCTTCGACTCGAATAAATCCATCATCGAGAAACATATCCGAAAACTTCAGGTTGATCAGTTCCGATATACGCAGTCCGCAGCTGTATAGAACTTCTATAATAGCCCTGTTGCGGTGACCTTCTTTTGTCGATACATCAACGCTGTTTTTGATTTGTTCTATTTCCTGTAATGACAGTACCGTCGGGAGTTTTAGTCCTATTTTGGGCGTCTCGAGTAATTCAGACGGATCGTTCTGCAAATAACCATCAAGAATCAGATAATTGAAGAAAGACCGTATTCCGGATAATATACGGGCGACCGACCGTGCATTGATACCTAAATCGTACAATTGACTGACAAATTGTTGTAAGTCATCCAATGTAACCTGCTGAAGCTTGAGATTTTCGTTATCGAGATAATTTATGAGCTTGAGCAGATCATCGGTATATGCTTCGATTGAGTTTTTGGATAATCCTTTTTCCAGAAGCAGGTACGATTTGTATTTAGATACTATGTCGGTTTCTTTTATCATCTATTGTTCCATCAGTCGTTATGAACTGAGATTTACAAATCTACATGAAAAAATTTCTTTTGAGCAAAAAGCAACCTAATATCATCAGCAATCTGATCAAATATCTCTATATTTGCATATAAGTCTGTTTACTCAATAAGTGTAAGATTATGGAACAGTTGAAAAAAATAGGAAAATATATATTAAGCAAGTTTACAAAAGTACAACTGGCTTTTATCCTTGTTTTGTTGGTTTGCTGTTTTATAATCAGTGATAGTACTATTTTTGCCCGGTTCAGCTACGATCTTGAGATCAGCGATCTGAAAGGACAGATCAATTATTACAAAGAAAAGATAGAGACAGATAAACAAAAACTGAACGAGCTGAAGTCTGATAAAGACAATATCGAAAAGTTTGCCCGTGAAAACTATAAAATGAAAAAAGACAACGAAGAAGTATTCGTTGTGGAATGAGTCCCGTCTAACTATGAATAAAGATAAATCAGCCAAAATAAAAGATACTGTATTTAAAATATCGGCTCTGCTCATTCTATTGGCAGCCGGTGTGTATTTGTTCAATCCTTTTGTTGCTGCTTGTACTATGGCTGTCGGTGTCATTGGGTTCGGGTGGGGGATATTTACCTCTCCTTATCCCGGAAAAAGTATGAGGGGGAAGCGTCTGGCTTCTATCCGTGTTTTCGGTGTGATAGCAATGGCTGTTGCTACTTACCTGATGTTCGAGCAAATGAACGAATGGGTGGTGGCTATGCTTATCGGAGCCATTCTGATTCTTTATACCGCAATTATACTCACTCACGAGTATGCAAGGGAGCAGCGAGAAGAAAATAACAAATAAATATCTTTACTCGCTGAGATTAAACTCTTTGGCAAGTAATTCATACGAGTGAAGCCTGTCTTCTATCTTTTCAGCATACGTTACCAGCATAATTTCATCTATATCGTAAGTTTCGGCTAGGGCTGTGAGCCTTTTCTTCACTATTTCCGGTGTTCCCATAATGGTACGTCCTTTGTTGTATTGTATCCTCTGTCTTTCGAATTCTGTGTACGGCATTGTTATAATGTCTTCATAATGTACTGCAGCCAGATTTCCTCCTCTCTCGAGTTGGATAAACCGATAGTCCATGAGAGCCTGCTGGCGTTTTACGACCTCTTCGTCTTCGTTGCAGAAAACAAAGATTGCTACATTGGCTTGAGGTTCTTTTAAGTCTGATGACGGCTTGAAATTACGTCTGTATCCCTGAATGATATTTGCTCCGACATATGGGTTGATAAACTGTGCATAGGAAAGTCCCAGTCCGAAATGAGCGGCAATAAGCCCGCTTTCGCCGCTGGAGGTAAGCAGCCACCTCGGAGGTACTGTTTTTGTAACAGGGATCGCCTTTACTTTTTGAGATACAGATCCGCTCTCTTGCGAATCGTGAAAAAAATCACTGAGGTCGTATAGCTGTTGTATAAAGTCCTGCTCATCGAATTTGTTGGTCGGGTTTAATATCGATGCTGTCAGTCGGTCTGTACCGGGAGCCCGTCCTATTCCCATATCGATACGTCCCGGATAAAGAGCTTCGAGCAGACGGAAACTTTCAGCTGCTTTCAACGAACTGTGGTTAGGCAGCATGATTCCTCCTGATCCTATCCGCATTTTCTTCGTGTGATTTGCCAGATGGGCAATCAATATTTCCGGTGTACTGCCGGCCAGAGTAGGGGCATTGTGATGCTCCGAAACCCAAAACCGGGTATATCCCAGACTGTCGGTAAGTTCCGCCAGACGGGTTGTTTCATTTAATGCATCTGTTGAGGTCTTTCCTTTATTGATAGGAGATTGATCTAATACACTAAGCTTAATATGTTGTTTTGCCATCTTTTTATATTTTATACGATATATAACAGCTGTATGCGTCTCTGGTTTAGGTAAACGCAGATATTTATGGATAATTGACTTTTGAAATTTAGATTTCACCGATAATATAATATCTTTAAGGTCACAGATCTTTCTGAAAGGTTCCGTTTGTGATAAAAAGTAATGAGGACGTTGCTTATATTTTGATTTTATCTATAAGGAGCAATCAGTGACTAGTGATCTTTGTAAACTTTTGAAAGTTGAGAATTAAAAAAACTATACATGCAGAATATTCCGGATATAAAACAATACCGATTTAAAGACACTTCGTTTGCAAGTTTGATGAACAAACGGATATACAATGTATTACTTATTGCCACCAAATACGACATATTTATATTGGAAGAGGACGGACGTGTGGATGAGCAGATCTTTGACGAGTATACGTCTCTGAGTTTACGTTATCCGCCCCGTTTTACACAGGTGTCTACCGAAGAAGATGCTTATGAATGTCTGAAGCTAAATCATTACGAGCTGGTTATATTTATGCCTAATATGGATGACAACGAGATGTTCACATTGGCTCGAAATATCAAAAGCCAGTATCAGGACATCCCGATGATTGTGTTGACAGCCTTTTCGAAAGAGGTATCCAAAAGATTGTCAACAGAAGATTTGTCTTTTGCCGACTATGTTTTCAGCTGGATGGGAAATTCCAATTTACTGTTAGCCATTATCAAATTGATAGAAGATGCGATGAATGTCGATCACGATACAGAGATGGTCGGGGTGCAGATTATATTGCTGGTTGAAGATTCAGTTCGCTTCTATTCTTCAGCCTTACCGGCATTGTTTAAGATTGTATTGGAAGAATCTCAGGAGTTTTCGAAAGAGGCTCTCAATGAGCATCAACAGACATTGAGAATGAGAGGACGTCCCAAAATATTGCTAGCCAGAAGTTATGAAGAAGCTGCTGATATTTACTCTCGTTACAAAAATAATATGCTTGGGGTGGTAACGGATATGAGCTATATGCAAAGTGGTGTTAAGGAGCGTTTGGCTGGTTATTATCTGGCTAAATGGATTAAGGAGCAGGATCGTTTTCTTCCCGTGATTTTTAATTCGTCGGAAAAAGCAAATCAAAAGTATGCCGAAGATCTGAATTGTTCATTTATAGATAAGAACTCGAAGCGGTATCCTTTGGATTTACGAGCCAGAATTGTAGAACAGTTTGGTTTTGGCGATTTTATCATTATTGATCCCGATACTCAGGAGGAAATATTGCGAATCAGAAACCTGAAGGATCTTCAGCGGTCAATAAAGATCATACCCGATAAATCATTGGTATATCACATGTCTCATAATCATTTTTCACGTTTTCTGTATTCGAGGGCTATGTTTCCGATTGCCGAAGCTCTGAAAAAAATAGATGTGAAGGATATAAATATCAAGGAAGCGCGCGAATTTATTTATGATGCGATTGTAGAATACCGAAGGATCAAGAATTCGGGAGTTATCGCAGTCTTTGAAAAAGACCGTTTCGATGAATTTTCCAATTTTGCACGTATCGGAAAAGGGTCATTGGGAGGAAAAGGACGTGGATTAGCTTTTCTGGGTAATATTGTGAAAACACACATGGAGTTGAATGATAATCTGAATTTTCCTGTGATTTTGCCTAAAACAGTAGTGCTGTGTACTGATATATTCGATGAGTATATGGATCGTAATAACCTTTATCCGATTGCTTTGTCCGAAGCTTCGGATGAAGATATCTTAAAAGCTTTTCTGCAAGCCGAACTACCGGAACGGTTAAATGATGACTTTCTGGCTTTGTTCGAGGCTGTACATGCACCTATCGCCATCCGTTCGTCCAGTTTGCTGGAGGATTCTTATTATCAACCGTTTGCCGGCATATATGCTACTTATATGATTCCCGATCTGTATGATAAGGAAAAGCGGTTGAAGCTTATCAATGATGCCGTGAAATCGGTATATGCATCTGTCTTTTATGGAGATAGTAAGGCATATATGACTGCCACTCAAAATCTGATAGATCAGGAGAAAATGGGAATTGTTCTTCAGGAAGTTGTAGGGACTAAATACGGTAACCGTTTTTATCCGACTATGTCAGGGGTTGCCCGTTCTCTCAATTTTTATCCTATAGGGCATGAAAAGGCTGAGGAAGGTGTAGCTAATATTGCCCTTGGCTTAGGTAAGTATATTGTAGATGGGGGAACAACTCTGCGGTTTTCGCCCTATCATCCAAATAATATACTGCAATTAAGTACAATGGACTTTGCTTTGCGTGATACCCAGCGTCAGTTTTATGCCTTGGATATGGAAGATACCGACCGTGAGTTTTCGGTAAACGATGGTTTTAATCTGTTGAAAGTGAATGTGTCGGATGCCGTGCAGGATGGCTCTCTACAATATATTGTGTCCACTTTCGATCCCATGGATCAGGTTATTTATGACGGCTTTTATGAAGGAGGGCGGAAGATCATTTCATTCGCTAATATATTGCAGCACGACCTCTTTCCGTTCCCGGAATCACTTCAAAAAGTACTGCGTATCGGTCAGGAAGAAATGGGAAGGGCTATAGAAATAGAGTTTGCCGTAAATATAAAGAGCAAAGATGAAGCCCAATTTTATCTGTTGCAGATACGTCCTATTGTGCAGAATAAAGAAGCTATGACCGAAGACCTGTCGGTGATACCTGAAGATGAAACTATTCTGGTTTCGAAAAACGCTTTAGGAAATGGAATAATTGACGATGTATACGATATTATATACGTAAAATCTGACAGTTTCAATGCCGCGAACAATCAGTTTGTCGCTTATGAAATAGAAAAACTTAATAAACAGTTTGCAGAGAATGATAAAGGTTATATTCTGGTAGGGCCCGGCAGATGGGGCAGTAGCGATTATTGGCTGGGAATACCTGTTAAATGGCCTCATGTGAGTAATGCACGTTTGCTTGTTGAGTCGGGGCTTGAAAATTATAGGATAGAGCCAAGCCAGGGAACCCACTTCTTTCAGAATCTGACCTCTTTCGGGGTAGGGTATTTCACTGTCAATCCTTACTTGAAAGATGATGGTGTTTTTGACGAAGAGTACCTGAATAACCAACCTGCAGTTTTCGAATCTCAGTATTTGAGACATGTCCGGTTCTCAGACCCTTTGGTTATAAAGATTAACGGGAAGAAAAAATATGGGATAGTGTTGAAATAAAAAAAGGAGGAATCTCACTTCCTCCTTTTCTGTCTATATAAGTGATAATTACCTTATCTTATTCGATTGAGCGACTGTACCAGTTTTTCGTCTGCTTTTATCTTTATTATAGCAAGAACGATAAAGATTAGTGCTATAACGGGTAGTATAACTCCGTATTTTACATTCACTAAGGTTGAAGATGTAGCAGCCATACCTGTTTGCAGGTAGGTATAGATAGTTCCATAAGAAGCCAGGATTCCTACTATTGCTGCATATGAAAGTTTTATTTGCAGCTTTCTATTCTTATAGAGAAATATAGAGACTATAGTGAGTACAGCTGTTAACGATACCACTCCTATAACACCCCATGTCGGATAACTTGATCCAACTCCGTTTTCAAAGAAGCCTAAGCATCGGTATATAAAATATCCGTTTGCTCCATCAGCCAAAAAAGCTAAAGGGCTGAAAACAGTTACAGCCATTAAAATGGCTGCAACTAATAAATATATCGACTGTATTCTTTGTATCATTAGAAGTTGTCTTTATCCTTATTCGGGTTTCTATAGTAGATTTTGCCTTCAGTATATTCCTGTGCAGCAATAAGTCCCGCTTTAGGAAGTTTTTCGTAGTAGCGTGAGATCTCTATTTGCTCGCGGTTTTCGAATACTTCTTCCAGATTATCGTTATATGAGGCAAATTCCTGTAGCTTACGATCCAGGTCTTGTTTCATTTCTACAGCTATCTGATTGGCTCTTTTACCGATAATTCTTACAGTTTCGTATACATTCTCAGTATCAGCTGAGAGGCTCATCATATCTCTTGTAACCGTATTACTCGGTGCATTCGTTTTTTTGTAGTCCATAATTATTTAAAATCGCTATATAATGAATTTTGTTATTTCTATTAAGGTCTCAGACCTTCTTATTGATTTTGTAAGTGTAACAGATTGTATCATTTATGAATGTATTCTTGAATACTTTCTGTTCTAAATAAAAGGATAGAATCCTTATTTTGTTTCTTCTGTACTTGTTGACAAATTGTCAGTGTTTTGTCCAATTGCTTTTAAAGCCTGCTTATGATATCTTTCAGCTTCCTTCTTATATTTTCCTTCAGGGAACATATTCAGGTAGTTGTACTGTTCATCAATAACGTCTCTATAACGTTCGGGTTTACGCTCGTTTATACTCTGATTAGCCAATTCATATCTTGATCTCAAGATCAGAACCTGATATTCTTCGAGGTATTTCGAGTATGGGTATGTTTTTATTGCTTCTCTGGCAGTTACTACACATGATTCGTAGTTGTTACCCATATAATTACCCAAGTTGAAATACAAACGGCATGCCATTAATTCTTTTAGTGCCAGTTTTTCCTGCATTTCGAATAAGTATTCCTGAGCTAGCTGTACTTTATCGCTTTGAGGATACAATTCGAGGAATGTCTGGAACTCCTGCATCGATTTGTATGTATTGGTCTGGTCGAGGCGTACATCCGGCGAATCAAGATAAAGTCCGTATGCAGCATTATATCTCGACAGCTCAGTATAATCTCCTTTTGGATATGTATTGCAATATGCTTTATAATATTGAGTGGCAGTGGTATAATCTTTATTGTAAAAGTAACTTTGAGCTAATAAAAATAACGATTCCTCGGCATGTGAAGTTCCTTTAAATATTGGAACTAGCTCTTCTAACAGAGTAGAAGCCTTTCCATACTTTTTCTCATCGAAATATTTCTTTGCATAAGTATATTTCAGTTCGTAGTCGGTACTTTTCAGTATTTTATTGTACTCGCCGCACGAACTAGTAATGAGCAGAGTAAGCAAGAAAGCAAAAAAGATCTTTATTTTCATTCTTTTATGTAAAAAAAGTATTCAATGATATACTTCTAGTTTATAACAACTTTTAGCTGTTTTATCAGCCAAAGCAATAAGAAGGTCCTAGACCTTTAGGGCACAAATTTAAGTAAAGCTTTTATATTTCGAAAAAAAAGTCTTTTTTTTAAGTTATTTTGGTATATCAAAATATGTTATCAGTCTTTATCTTCTGTAATAAAAGCGATCAGCCTTTCCACATAATCCCGGTTGTTTGATAATCTGGGGATTTTATTTTGTCCGCCTGTTTTGTTTATAGACTTCATCCAATTGTAAAAAGTTCCGGCAGCCAAAACACTGACTTTGGGCATTTGAAGCGAGAGATTGTACGATCTTTTTGCTTCATAATCCGAATTTACTTTTTTCAGGCTGTTATCTAATACTTCCGTAAATTTATCAAGGCTGTCGGGCTGAGTTTCAAACTCGATGAACCATTCGTGAGCCCCAGCCGAATTATCGCCGAAATATATCGGGGCTGCCGTGTATTCACTTATTACTGCTCCTGTAGCCTGACAAGCTTCCGATAATGCTTTTTCTGCATTATCGATTATAACTTCTTCACCAAAAGCGTTAATGAAGTTACGGGTGCGTCCTGTTATTCTGAAAAGATATGGCGATGTAGATGTAAACTCTATTGTGTCACCTATCATATATCTCCATAAGCCGCCGTTGGTCGAGATTATAATTGCATAATTCTGTCCTGTTTCTATTTCCTCGAGAGTCAATGTCTGCGGATTGGGCGAATCTATTTCATTAATAGGCAGAAACTCATAATATATTCCGCAGTCCAGCATCAGCAGCATGTCTTTCGATTGTCCGGAGAACTGTACTCCGAAAAAGCCTTCAGATGCATTGTATGTTTCCCAATACATCATAGACGGTTTGTTGATGAGCTTTCGGTATTGCTCTTCGAAAGGAGTAAAGCTGACTCCGCCATGAAAGAACACTTCGAGATTAGGCCAAAGGTCGGTAAGATCCCTGCCTGTATCGGCTTTTATCTTTTTCAGTAAAACCAAGAGCCATGAAGGAACACCCATAAATGCTCTTATGTCATTCTTTATAGCATAGTCGGTCAGAGCTTGCAGTTTAGTTTCCCAATCGGGCAGCAATGAAATGCTTTCGGGGGTACGGCTTAGTTTAGCCCAGAAATACAGATTCTTGATAAGTATCGCCGAAATGTCTCCCGTGAAAATCCCGTCACCGATATGATTGATCTGCTTACTTCCTCCCAGTACCAGTGTTTTCCCCAGAAAGAATTTGGTTTGAGGATTACTTTTTGCATATATGGCAAGCATTTGTTCGCCACAACGGTAATGATTCTTAGTTAGAGACTCCTGAGTGACCGGAATGTACTTGCTTTTGTCCTGAGTTGTACCCGAAGACATTGCAAACCACCTAACGGGTTTGTTCCAAAGTATATTCTGTTGCTTGTCAACGATTATTTTATCGAGATAAGGTCTCATATCTTCATAATGAAAGATAGGAACCTGCTTACGAAAATCATCTTTGTTTTTGATGGATGAGAATTTGAATTCTTGTCCGATAAATGTATTTTGCCCTGATTGGATCAGGTATTCAAGTATTTTCTCTTGTGACTGAAAAGGGTGTTGTATAAAATAGTCTACTTCCTTGAATTTGTGATCAAGGTATTTACGTATTATAGATGCAATCATCCTATTTTGCTGATTTTTCGAAGTCTTTCTTCGTCAATGATTTTGATCTTTCTTCCGTCCAGCGAAATAATACGCTCGTCGACAAATGTCGATAATGTACGTATAGCATTGGATGTGGTCATGTTCGAAAGATTAGCAAGATCTTCACGTGATAGATATATACTTATTGTGGCTCCATCTTCTTCCAGTCCGTAACTTTCGAGAAGGAATACCAGCGATTCGGCAAGTCTGCCACGTATATGTTTTTGGGTAAGGCTTACAACACGTTCATCTGCTATACCTAGATCGGTAGAGAGTTCAATGATGAAAAACATGGCCAATTTGGTATTTTTCAATACTAAAGCCTCTATTATTTCCATTGGAATACAACAAAGTGTAGATGCTTCAAAAGCCGAAGCATTGGTAACATAAGGTTCTTTAGCAAAGAATGCTCTGTAGCCAAAATTCTGAACAGGTCTTACCATTCTGATAATCTGGCTTCTGCCACCAACTCCGTTTTTGAAAATCTTGACTTTACCTTTGAGTAGGCACATCAAATCCTTGGGGATTTCTTCCTCACAATAAATGATTTCGTTTTTTTTGTAGCTGACTAATTTAGCGTTCTCTTTTACTATTTCTCGCTCTTTGTCATCCAGAAGTGCCCATATTTCAGGGATACTAGCTTCTAAGCTAATTTCATCTCCCTTATCTTTCATCATAAAGTGCAGAATTTTACTAAGACTCAAAATGCATATATTTCAATGCATCGGCAAATATAGGTATTTTTTGTTTATTTTTATGATTTTTAGGAGAAAACCACAGCTGTATGCCTTTTGAGTGGGTATTGTGTCATTATCGGATTTCCGATTAATACCCGGGTTAACTTGTTGTGGAATAAACTATTGTTTGTGGCAAAAAAGGGAACGGCATCTTTCCTGTGAAAAAAGGAAATAAATTTGAATATTGGAATAATATAAACTATTTTTGCACCACTAAAAAAGTTGAGTGTACGGTAAGTCGTTATAAATCTTGATTTTTCTTACACCGAATTAATTAGATAAAAGTTATAAATAAAAGACCAAAGATGGATACATCTCTTATAAGTGTAGATAGTGTAAATGCTATCCTTAAGATTGAAGTAAAGAAGGCTGATTATCAGGTAAAGGTAGACGAAGCGGTTAAAACTTTCCGTAAGAAAGCAAATGTACCGGGATTTCGTCCGGGTACTGTGCCTGTAGGAATGGTGAAAAAAATGTACGGTAAATCTATCTTGGCCGATGAAGTAAATAAATTGGTAGGAGAAGGTATTTATAATTATATACAGGAAAATAAACTGAATATATTAGGTGAACCACTTCCCAATCAGGAAAAACAACAACCTGTTGATTTCGCTAAAGAAGAAGATTATGAATTTTTCTTTGATATAGCTTTGGCTCCGGAAATCAAACTTGATTTGACTAAGAAAGATAAAATGGACTATTTCAAAATCGCTATCGATGAAGAATTAGTTCAAAAACAAATATCATCTTACAAAGCTAACTACGGTAAATATGAGACTGTAGAAGAAGACGCAAAACCAACAGATCTTCTTAAAGGCGAGGTGGTAGAATTAGAAAATGGTACGCCTAAAGCCGGAGGTATAGCTGTTGAAGGTGCAGTACTTATGCCTTCTTATATGAAAGATGAAGAAGAACAAGCTAAATTTGCCAATGTGAAGAAAGAAGCTCAGATTGTATTCAATCCGGGTAAAGCTTATGATGGCAATGAAACAGAAATAGCTTCATTCCTTCACATAGATAAAGATGCAGTAGAAGCTATTGCTCCTGAGTTTATGTTTACCGTGAAAGAAATCACTCGTTACAAAGAAGCAGATTTGGATCAGGCTTTATTCGATAAAGTATTTGGTGAGGGTACTGTGAAGACAGAGGCTGAATTTTTAGATAAAATCAAAGAGTCATTATCTTCTCAGTTGGCTCCCGATAGCGATTACAAATTTTTATTAGATGCTCGTGCATTATTAGAAAATAAAGTAGGGGATCTTACATTTCCTGATGCATTCTTGAAGAGATGGTTATTGACAACCGGAAGCGAAAAAACAGCAGAATCTTTAGATGCTGAATATCCAAAAATTCTGGAAGATCTGAAATTTCACTTGATCAAAGAACAATTGGCGAAAGATAACGATCTTAAAATAGAAGAGGCTGATGTTCGCAATGTTGCCATGCAGGCAGCAAGAGTACAATTTGCTCAATACGGAATGGTAGGTATGCCCGATGATGTTTTGGCAAACTATGCAAATGAAATGTTGAAGAATAAAGAGACTTCTCGTAATTTGGTAGATAAGGCTATGGAAGAAAAAATTGCTGCATGCCTGAAATCTCTGATTACATTGAATGAAAAAGAGATAAGCTTAGACGAATTCAAAAAGTTTTTCGAAACTGAACAGACTGAAGCTTAATTCTCCTCTATAAAAGGTTTAATATAAAAGAAACCTTTGTCTATTTTCTTTATTCAGACAAAGGTTTTTTTGTTTTCTTTCAGTATTAAGAGTTTTAGGCACGAGATTTGTAGTCTTTACTCAGAATCAATAAAAGAGATAATAATTATGAAAGATTTCAGAAAATATGCAACCCAGCACATGGGGATGAACGGGTTGGCACTCGATCAATATATGAATAGTGTGAGCAATATGAATATAACAAGCAGTTATATTTCACCTACTATTATCGAGGAACGTCAGCTGAATGTGGCTCAAATGGACGTATTCTCACGTTTGATGATGGATCGTATTATTTTTCTGGGTACACAAATCGACGATTATACAGCTAATGTGATTCAGGCTCAATTGCTGTATCTGGATTCGGCAGATTCAGGAAAAGATATATCTATTTATATCAATTCTCCGGGTGGATCGGTTTATGCCGGTTACGGAATCTATGACACCATGCAGTTTATCGCCAGCGATGTATCTACAATCTGTACAGGTATGGCGGCATCTATGGCTTCTGTATTGTTGGTTGCCGGACAAAAAGGAAAACGTTTCGGTTTGAAGCACTCACGTGTGATGATTCACCAACCTCTGGGAGGTGCTCAGGGACAGGCTTCGGATATTGAGATAACAGCCAGAGAAATAGGAAAAGTTAAGCAGGAATTATATAAAATAATATCAGATCATTCGGGACAACCGATAGAAAAGATCGAGAAAGACTCGGATCGTGACTATTGGATGAACTCTACAGAAGCCAAAGAGTACGGAATGATAGATGAAGTATTGCTTAGAAATAAATAATGAAGATATTCTGTCAGTATTAAGAATAAAGACTACCTATGGATTTCATGGGTAGTCTTTTCTTAGTAACTGCTGGGGGATTTATTCGTTTAAATTTTAGAACAGATTTTCTGATAAATTCCTAACAGTTATTTAGAGTACAGGCAGGTTTTACAAAGTAAAGTATTGGTGCTGTCGTAATGGTCGTTATTTACAGCACTGTTTATAGAAAAGAATATGGCTAAAAAAGGAGCAAACGATTTTTGCAGTTTCTGTGGCCGTGCAGGAAGCGAGGTCAACTTGTTGATTTCGGGTATTTCGGCTCATATCTGCGATAAATGCGTAGATCAGGCGTATTTGATCGTGAAAGATTCTTTAAGCTCCGGAAAAGGGGCAGGAGAGGTGTTGGATAGAAAAAATCTACCCAATCCGCAGCAAATTAAAAATTTCCTCGATCAGTATATTATCGGGCAGGATGATGCGAAGCGTTATCTATCGGTGTCGGTATACAATCACTACAAGCGATTGTTGCAGGAAAAAAGCGAAGATGATGTAGAGATCGAAAAGTCTAATATAATCATGGTTGGTCCTACCGGTACAGGTAAAACGTTACTGGCTAGGACAATTGCAAAGCTGCTTCATGTGCCTTTTGCGATTGTAGATGCTACCGTTTTGACAGAAGCCGGATATGTCGGAGAAGATATCGAAAGTATCTTGACTCGACTATTGCAAGCTGCGGATTACGATGTAGCTGCTGCCGAGCGTGGAATTGTCTTTATTGACGAAATAGACAAAATAGCTCGCAAAGGAGATAATCCCTCAATAACCCGTGATGTAAGTGGCGAAGGAGTACAGCAGGGTTTGTTGAAATTACTTGAAGGTTCTGTGGTAAACGTTCCACCTCAGGGAGGACGCAAGCATCCCGATCAGAAGATGATTGCCGTAAATACCAAGAATATATTGTTTGTCTGCGGGGGAGCGTTTGACGGAATAGAACGTAAAATTGCACAACGTTTAAACACTCGTGTTGTTGGATATGCTGCTGCTCAAAAAAATGCAGATATAGACAGAAATGAAATGTTGAAGTATATTATTCCTCAGGATTTGAAATCTTTTGGATTGATACCCGAAATAATCGGACGTTTGCCTATTCTTACATATCTGAACTCTTTGGATCGTGATGCTTTGAGAAGAATTCTTACCGAACCGAAGAATTCTATTATTAAGCAGTATGTAAAATTATTCGATATGGATGGGGTTGCTTTGACTTTCGACGATGATGTTTATGATTATATAGTCGATAAAGCTGTCGAATACAAACTGGGAGCAAGAGGATTGAGATCTATAGTGGAAACTATAATGATAGATGCGATGTTTGAAATCCCATCTACAGGAGATAAAAGTTTACATGTGACAAAACCTTATGCAGTACAGCGTTTAGAAAGCTCACACTTAGACCGTTTGAAAAATTCTCACGAATAAATCATTTTTTCAATTAAAATAAATCTTTTTTTTATTGGAATTTTCGGTTAAGACGCTATCTTCGTATCTAGTAAAAGCAATTATTCAATATTAGATATAGTAGTTTTTACCCGAGTTATTTTAGATCGATTTGATTTACTATGCCAAAAAAAGAAGATTTATTAATTGAGAATCTGAAAAAACATTTTGGATTTGATAAATTCAAGGGAACCCAAGAAGCTATCATCCAAAATATTTTGGCGGAAAAAGATACCTTTGTTCTTATGCCGACCGGTGGAGGTAAATCCCTCTGTTACCAGTTGCCCGCTATACTTATGGATGGCACAGCCATTGTTATCTCTCCCTTGATTGCCTTAATGAAGAATCAGGTGGATGCAATGCGTAATTTCAGCGAAGAAGACGGGGTTGCCCATTTCTTAAATTCATCACTGAATAAAGCGGCTATTGAGCAGGTTAAAAATGATGTTCTGGCCGGAAAAACAAAATTGTTATACGTTGCCCCCGAATCCTTGACAAAAGAAGAGAATATTGATTTTCTACACCATATCAAGGTATCGTTCTATGCAATAGACGAGGCTCACTGCATCTCGGAGTGGGGACACGATTTTCGACCCGAATACAGGCGTATACGCCCTATTATAAATGAAATAGGACAACGTCCTATTATTGCTCTGACAGCAACAGCTACACCCAAAGTGCAGCATGATATCCAGAAGAGTCTGGGAATGTTGGATGCAACAGTATTCAAATCTTCATTCAACAGGGAAAATCTGTATTACGAAGTTCGTTCGAAAACCGATAATGTCGATAAAGACATTATTAAATATATAAAATCTCAAGAAGGAAAGTCCGGCATTATATATTGTTTGAGTAGAAAGAAAGTAGAAGAGTTCGCTGAAATATTGCGGGCTAACAATATTAATGCATTGGCATATCATGCAGGATTGGACGCTAGTACCAGAGCTGATAATCAGGATGCGTTCCTGATGGAAAAAGTTGATGTCATCGTGGCTACCATTGCCTTTGGAATGGGAATTGATAAGCCGGATGTCAGGTATGTGATACATTACGATATGCCCAAAAGCCTCGAAGGTTATTATCAGGAAACCGGCCGTGCCGGTCGTGATGGAGGAGAAGGACGATGTATTGCATTTTATTCGTATAAAGACTTGCAGAAGCTCGAAAAATTTATGCAGGGGAAACCTGTGGCAGAACAGGAAATAGGCAAACAACTCTTGCTTGAGACTGCGGCTTATGCCGAAACAGCCTTGTGTCGGAGAATTGTTCTATTACATTATTTTGGCGAAAAATATAATCAGCATAACTGCGGTAATTGTGACAATTGTATAAACCCTAAAAAACAAGTGGAAGCTCAAGATTTATTATTAACAGCGATAGAAGCTGTATTAGCATTAAAAGAAAAATTTAAAACAGATTATGTTATCAATTTCCTGCGAGGTAAAGAAACCTCTGAAATAGAAACATACGGACATCAGGATTTGGATGCATTCGGATCCGGTGAAGGAACAGACGAAGACACATGGAATGCTGTAATTAAGCAGGCTTTGATTGCCGGTTATCTGGATAAAGATATCGAGAATTACGGTCTTCTGAAAATAACCAAAAAAGGCAAGGACTTTTTGAAGAAACCTGTATCTTTCAAAATTGCACAGGATGCCGATGAGGAAGATGAAGACGATGAAGATGTAATTATCAAAGGTGGCGGAGGAAGCTCGGCTGTAGATCCGGTTTTGTTTTCAATCATGAAAGATCTTCGAAAGAAGATGTCTAAAAAATTGAATGTGCCGCCTTATGTTATATTTCAGGATCCTTCTTTGGAAGCGATGGCAACAATCTATCCTACAAGTATCGATGAGCTGCAAAATATACCCGGAGTAGGGGCAGGTAAGGCTAAAAGATATGGAGCGGAGTTTGTTGAGATTATAAAACGACATGTTGAAGAAAATGAAATAGAACGTCCTGAAGACTTACGTGTCAGAACAGTTGCCAACAAATCGAAGATGAAGGTAGCAATTGTTCAAAGTATTGACCGTAAAGTAGCTTTGGATGACTTAGCCGAATCGAAAGGTATTGAATTCTCTGAATTGTTGACAGAACTGGAAGCAATTGTTTACTCCGGAACTAAAATCAATATAGATTATTTTCTGGAAGAAGTAATTGATGAAGACCATATGGCCGATATATTCGACTATTTCCAGGAAGCAGAGTCAGATGATCTGGAAGATGCAATAAATGAGTTAGGAACTTATACTGAAGATGAAATTCGTCTAGTAAGGATTAAGTTTATTTCGGACATGGCAAACTAAGGTTGCAGACCTTTTAGCTTTGGTAAACAAGACTGCCAAAGTTTGTCATATCTGTTATTTGATCAATTTTAATATCTGCAATAGAGGTCTTAATTATGATGAAGAAAGCTATTTTCCCCGGTACATTTGATCCGTTTACAATAGGTCATGCATCATTGGTTCGCCGAGGGTTGGCTATTGTAGATGAAATAGTTATTTCTATCGGGGTTAACGATACTAAACAAAGCTATTTTCCGTTGGAAAAGCGTATTGATATGATTCGTTCTTTATATAAAAACGAATCCAGAGTATCGGTTACTTCCTATGATTGTCTTACCGTGGATTTTGCTAAAGAAGTCGACGCTGATTTTATCCTGAGAGGGATACGCTCTGTAAATGACTTTGAATACGAAAAGACAATTGCAGATATGAATCGTAAGATATCCGGAATAGAAACCGTTGTATTGTTTACCGAACCGGAGTACACCCATATAAGTTCGACCATTGTCCGCCAATTAATGCGTTTCAATCACGATATCTCAGACTTCGTGCCTGAAGGAATTAATATTGACATAAACGATTAGAAAGTTTCACTTGAATAGAGTTACTAGATAAATATTATATCAGATCAAGAGGTCAAGTAAGAGTCTTCTACTTGACTTCTTTGCATAAAAACACAAAGAAGAAGGTACATGAAAAAGATATTGCTATTAGTTGTAGTGTTTACATTGTTTGCATACAGTGATTTAGCTGCTCAGTTCAGTATGAGTCAGGGTACACGTAAACTGGCTACAACCATGACACTTATAGAGCGGATGTATGTTGATCAGGTAGATGACGAAAAACTGGCGGATGATGCTATTGTTGCCATTTTGAAGGAACTCGACCCTCATTCATCCTATCTGAATGCAGATGCTGTTGCTGAAATGAATGAACCATTGGAAGGTAATTTTGATGGGATTGGTATTTCATTTAATATGATGAGTGACACTCTGTATGTGATAGAAACGATAGCAGACGGTCCTTCCGAACGTGTCGGCTTATTGCCCGGAGACAGGGTTATTGCAGTAAATGATACAGCTATAGCCGGAGTCAATATGAGCACAAAGGATATCATGAAACGATTGAGGGGACCCAAAGGAACAAAAGTTAAAGTTTCGGTTGCAAGAAGAGGTGTTTCTGAGCCGATTGTCTTTCAGATTATAAGAGATAAAATACCGATCTACAGTCTCGATGCGTCGTATATGGTAGATCAAAAAACAGGATATATCCGTCTGAGCCGTTTTGGAGCAACTACAGTCGAAGAATTCAGACTGGCTCTTGAAAAACTGAAGGCTCAGGGGATGCAGGATCTTATTCTCGACTTACAGAGTAATGGCGGAGGGTACCTTACTGCCGCAACAGAATTGGCAGATGAGTTTTTAGGAAAAGACAAATTGGTTGTTTATATGGAAGGAACACATCAGGCTAAGTCGAGTGATGTTGCAACCGAAAAAGGAATGTTCGAATCCGGAAAATTAGTTATCTTAGTGGACGAAGGTTCTGCTTCGGCCAGTGAAATTGTATCCGGAGCGGTTCAGGATTGGGACAGAGGGCTGATTATAGGACGGCGTACATTTGGTAAAGGATTGGTACAACGCCAATTTCCATTGCCTGATGGTTCGATGATCAGACTTACGGTTGCCCGCTATTATACGCCTACCGGCCGATGTATACAAAAACCTTATGTAAACGGCGATCAGGATTCGTATAATAAAGATCTGATAGATCGTTATAACAGAGGGGAAATGATGAATGCGGATAGTATCCATTTTCCTGATTCTTTGAAATATAAGACGTTGGTAAACCAGCGTATTGTATATGGAGGCGGAGGTATCATGCCTGATTATTTTGTGCCGATGGACACAACTGAATATACCGATTACAGCGGACGTGTTAATGCAATGGGATTAACTTACAGGTTGGCATTGAATCAGGTTGATGCAAACCGTAAAGGTTTGTTGAAAAAATATCCGACAATAGATAAATTCAAGAAGGAATATGTAGTTTCGAATGACTTGTTGGATGATTTGGTGAAAATGGCTACCGAATCGAAAATTGAATTTAAAGAAGATCAGTTTGACCGGTCAAAAGATTTATTGAAACGCCGGATCAAATCATCTATGGCTCGCGATTTATATGACATGTCATCTTATTTTCAGTTAATAAACGACGAAAGTGTTATCTTTACCAAAGGTCTTGAGATAATTCGGGACGATGCGCAGTACTATAAGTTGCTGAAACAGAAATAAGACTGAGCTTCAGATCTCTTTTGTCGAAATAAGAGAAAATATTAACAATAAAAAAGCTCTCCGAGCTTAATAGAAATAGACATAATGGCAACAAAAGCGAACAAAGAAATTGCTAATGCTCTGGCAGAGGCTATAGACAACCTCAAGAACGATTACGCGGGAAGTTCCCTGACGGACATCTATTTGGTTGTAGATAAGGATAGCGGAGAATTGTCGATCTATGATGATGAAGAGAATCTGTTATCTCAGGTTTTAGTAGAAGCTTGGGTAGAATTGGATGATGATACTGAGATAGAAAATGCTCTGAGTGAAGTGGTGACAAAATTCGATGATGAAGACCGTTTTGGCGCATTGGATCTTTACAAGCCATTTTCGATCAGTCTTGCCGATGAAAATTTTGTCGTGCAAAAAGAACTGTTAGTCATTGAGGATGATTCTATCGTAAGGCTCGAGAATGATTTTATGGAACGGATCGACAAAGAGTTTGACGATTTTCTGAATAAGCTGTTGAACGAATAATTTGTTCTTTAGCAATGGTAAGTATAAATGTAATTTATACTTATAAAGTTTTAAAAGAGGCCTTCTGCCTCATTGGATTATGAAACAGCAATCAAATATAAATATTAAGAATAAACGGGCAACTTTTGATTACGAACTGCTCGAAACTTATACAGCCGGTTTAGTACTGACCGGTACGGAGATAAAATCGATAAGGTTGGGGAAAGCCAGTCTTGTCGATACATTCTGCATTTTTGAAAAAAGCGGATTATGGGTTAGAAATATGAATATATCGGAATATTTCTATGGTTCATACAACAACCATGCTGCGCGTCGAGATCGTAAACTGCTGCTAAACAGGAAAGAACTGAAGAAGATACAGCGAATGGTGAAAGAAACGGGATACACAATTGTGCCTACCCGTTTATTTATTAATGACAGAGGGTTGGCCAAAATAAATATCGCAGTTGCCAGAGGGAAAAAGCAATATGATAAACGCCAGTCTTTGAAAGAAAAAGACGATAAGCGTATGCTGGATCGCTTTATGAAGAAATAAGGCTGTTTCAGACCTTTATTCTATACGATTTATAAGACACTGGTCTTTAAAATCTTTATTTTATTTATATGGGGATAGTAAATGGGGATAAAAAGAGTATCCGGCGATGGTTGTTCGGTATAATCTTTTTTGTATTTTTTCTATTAATATTTTTATTGAACAGGATGTATCCGATTCATTCCGATGATTGGATGTATTCTTTTGTTTTTAATGAAAATCCTGTTCGTTTTATTCACAATATAAGAGATGTTTTTGTGTCGCAGTATAATCATTATTTATACTGGGGAGGGCGCAATGTTGTGCATTTTATAGATCAGATACTCTTGATGATTCCGGCTTTGACTCGTGAGATTATTAATAGTCTGGCCTTTGTGTTGTTTATATTGGCTATATATAAAATAGCTAACTGTGGTAAAGCATTGGCCCCTATGTTATTTCTGTTTATCGGGGCTGTTTTGTGGTTAGGACTCCCTACTTTTCCTCAGACTGTTGTCTGGATTACAGGCAGTTCAAATTATTTGTGGGGCTCACTTATTGTATTGTCTTTCCTCTATAACTATTATCGCTTTTATATAACAGAAAAAAGTAAGGATACGCGATTGAGAGCCTTGTGGATGTTTTTATTCGGAATAATAGCGGGGTGGACTAACGAGAATGTTTCGATAGCTTTATTGTTTATTATATTCTCTTTGTTGATCTATTTTTCAATACGGAAGATAAAAGTTCCTCTTTGGTTTGCTGCAGGTTTATTTGGGGTAGGTATTGGTTGTGCAATTATGCTTGCTGCTCCGGGTAATTTCATCCGTTCCCATGATACCCATGTCTCACTAAATCTGGATACTAAATCACTGGTAGAAGTCTTAAGGTTTAAAGCCCGGAATATTTATCTTATTTATAGGTATATACCTGCAGTGTCAGCTCTGATTGCCGCTTATGTTGTATCTGTATTGATATATTGGTTTGTGAATAAGGATAATCGGAATGAAAAGGTATTATTCGGATCTGTATTGTTTTTTATAGCAGCTCATATTTCGGCTTTAGCAATGATTGCATCACCTATATTTCCGGTGAGAGCATCTTTTTGCATGCATGCATTTATGATAGTTGCTATTTCTATTTTGTACGGAGATCTCAAATTTGAAACAAGAGGAACTAAAATAGTTAATTCACTGTTTTTGACAGCTCTGTTGATCTGGTCAGGAAGCACATATTATTGTATGTATTATAATCCTCTGAAATATCTCAGGGATAGGTATAAAGTCCGAGAGCAATATATCAAATCTCAGAAAGACAGGGGAATCAAAGATATTGTATTAAAAGAATCTCCTATAATAATGCCCGGTCAATTTGACTTTGAAGATATAACAGCTGATGAATTATCGTGGCGCAATCGTATTTGTGCCGACTATTATGAGGTAAATTCGATAAAAAGAATAGAATAATAGCTAAGAGTATGAGAAATTATTATCAGAAATTCACGGATTTATTTACAGTATTGGAGGAAAAATTAAATAATAAAAATACATCGAGGTTATTATTTATATTTTTTGTCTTACTCTTTGGTGGATTGATCTTACTATTGAATCTCTCATACCCCTTGTATGCTGATGATTGGGGGTATACTTTCATAACCGGATCGGAATTGACTCGGAAAATATCTGTTATTTCAGACATCTTTGAATCACAGTATAATCATTATTTTATACATGGTGGGCGGGTAATAGCTCATATGACAGCCGAATTTTTATTATATCTGGGAGGGTGGAAATCTGATCTGCTAAACAGTTTAGCCTATGTCGCTCTAGTCCTGATTATTTATAAAACAGCAAATTTTAGTAAAACTGTAAATGCATCTTTGTTCTTCATTATAAATATTCTGATTTATTTCTTTCAACCGGCTTTTTCTCAAACTATTTTGTGGATAACAGGAAGTGGAAATTATTTGTGGATGGCACTTATTATCATATCGTTTATCTATGTTTATGTGAGAGGATTTTTACGGCCGCAAAGAGTTCATATGATATCTAAAGCTCTGATTATGTTTATTGCCGGAATAATAGCCGGATGGACTAATGAGAATACAGCTTTCGGGATGTTTGTCATCTTGTGTTTGATAGTTTTTTATGTATGGAAAGAGGAACGCTTTGTTCCCGCATGGATGTTAACCGGTCTTTTGGGTGCTCTTATAGGCTATGTTTTAATGGTTGCCGCTCCGGGAAACTTTGTTCGTTATGATCAGTCTTTGGTTGATAATTCTATAGAGCAGGGGACTAAGATCAAATTCTATATGACACGGATGCTTCCTGTTGTAGGAGACTTCTACAAATTTGCCTTGTCTTTGGTTTTCATATACATCTTTGCCTTATTTACATATTTGTATTTTACTCCGCAGAAGGATAAAAGAACGATATATTTGTCAATAGTTTTTTTTATTGGAGCAATAATTTCTGATTTGGTGATGGTTGCATCACCTGAGTTTCCTCCCCGGGCATGGTTTGGCATTATAATATACTTGATTATTGCTATAAGTATATTGTATGCGAATATTCCTTCCGATAATAGATATTTATTTGCAGTAAAATCATTGATCTGCATATTTGCCGGCATATATTTCGCATTATCATTTCAACGCGGATACAAAGATTTAGCTAAAATAAATGACATTTTTAATAAGCGGGAAATGATTATAAATCAGCAGAAAGATAAAGCGAATTTTGATTTTGTAACAAAGGAGACTATAAATCCACAAACAGGCTTTCCTTTGATTGATGAGATTCCGTCTGACTCTACGCATTGGATTAATATGTTTTATCTTCGCTACCACGGTATAAAGTCTTTTAAAATAGAGAAGCAATAACATAAATCTCTGATTTTTTTGTCTACTAATTTTCATTCTGGTTAATGTATCAGATAAAATTGTTTTATCTTCGTTGTAACATAGAACATTTTTAAATAAAAAATACTTACGTACTTACATAATGCAAAATATACAGGAAATACTAAAACACCGAATACTTATTTTGGATGGAGCAATGGGTTCCCTGATCCAGCAATATAAGTTGTCGGAAGAAGATTTCAGAGGAGACCGGTTTAAAGATGCCGTGATCTTACAGAAAGGAAATAATGATTTGTTATGTCTTACCCGTCCGGATGTGATCGATGCCATTCATTGTAAATACCTTGATGCAGGGGCAGACATAATAGAGACCAATTCTTTCAATGCGAATGCCATTTCGATGGAAGATTACGGAATGCAGCACCTTGTTCATGAAGTGAATGTAGCTGCCGCTCGTTTAGCAAAAAGTGCAGCCGATAAATATACTGCTCAAAATCCCGATAAGCCTCGTTTTGTTGCAGGATCAATAGGACCTACCAACAAGACTACCTCTATGAGTCCTCGGGTAGAAGATCCCATGTACCGAGCTGTGACCTTTGATGATATGCACCGAATATACAAAGAGCAGATAGAAGGTCTTATTGACGGTGGGGTTGATCTACTGCTTATCGAAACGATTTTCGATACCCTGAATGCAAAAGCTGCTCTATTCGCAGCCGAAGAGGTGCGTAAAGAAAAAGGAATCAATGTCCCTATCATGGTTTCAGTAACTCTTTCCGATAAAGGAGGACGGACTTTATCCGGACAAACTATCGGAGGATTTCTGGCTTCAATCAGCCATATTGATTTCTTATCGGTGGGATTGAACTGTTCGTTCGGAGCATCAGATATGAAGCCGTTTCTTAAAGAATTAGGACGTTTGGCTCCTTCTTTTATATCGGCATATCCGAATGCAGGCTTGCCTAATCAATTCGGAGAGTACGATGAAACTCCTGAGATTATGGCTCGTCAGATAAAAGAATATATCGATGAAGGCTTAGTCAATATTCTGGGGGGATGTTGTGGTACTACACCCGATCATATCGCAAAATATGTAGATTTGGTTAAAGGTGCTGCTCCGCATGTTCCGTCAGAGAAACCTCAGTATATGTGGCTGTCCGGATTGGAATTACTGGAGGCTAAACCTGAGATTAATTTTATAAATATAGGAGAACGCTGTAATGTGGCTGGTTCTCGTAAGTTCCTGCGTCTGATCAAAGAGAAGAATTATGAAGAGGCTCTGACTATTGCTCATCGGCAGGTCGAAGACGGAGCACAGATTCTCGATGTGAATATGGACGAAGGATTATTGGATGCTGTCGAGGAAATGACTAATTTCTTGAATTTGGTTGCGTCTGATCCTGATGTATCCCGTATTCCCGTGATGGTGGATTCTTCTAAATGGGAGGTGCTGGAAGCCGGATTGAAATGTGTGCAAGGAAAGGCAGTAGTGAATTCAATCTCTCTGAAAGGAGGCGAAGAAGAATTCATGAGACAAGCCCGCCTTGTTCGTAAATACGGAGCAGCTGTTATTATCATGGCCTTTGATGAAATTGGTCAGGCCGACCGTTATGAAAGACGTATCGAAATCTGCCAGCGGGCATATAATCTATTGGTAAATGATGGATTCAATCCAATGGATATCATTTTCGACCCCAATATTCTGGCTATTGCCACAGGAATAGAAGAACATAGGGGTTATGCTGTTGATTTTCTTAATACAATAGACTGGATAAAAGCCAATCTTCCTCATGCTAAAATAAGCGGAGGGGTGAGCAATTTGTCTTTCTCTTTTCGAGGTAATGATTATATCCGTGAGGTAATGCACTCTGTCTTCTTGTATTATGCTATTCAGAAGGGAATGGATATGGGAATTGTTAATCCCGGACAATCCGTGATTTATGAAGATATTCCCGACGATTTAAGAAATCTGGTGGAAGATGTCATTTTCAACAGACGGGAAGAAGCTACCGACGAACTGATAGAATATGCAGAACGGATAAAAGCCGAAAAATCGAATCAGCCTGCCGATAAGGTAGAAGAATGGCGGTCTTATCCGCTCGAACAGCGCATTGAATATGCTTTGGTAAAGGGCATAAGTGATCATATGGAAGAGGATATGTCCGAAGCATTATCTGTGTATCCGAGGGCTGTTGATATTATAGACAAGCCGTTGATGGCAGGGATGAATAAAGTAGGAGACCTGTTTGGTTCTGGTAAGATGTTTTTGCCTCAGGTGGTGAAAACTGCCCGTACGATGAAGCGTGCCGTGGCCATACTACAACCTACAATCGAAGCTCAAAAAGATAAATCGGATACATCGAAAAGCGCAGGTAAACTTATTATTGCCACAGTTAAAGGAGATGTTCATGATATCGGTAAGAATATTGTATCAATAATATTAGCTTGTAATAATTATGAGGTGATAGACTTAGGTGTGATGGTTCCTCCGGAAGTAATCATTCAGAAAGTGAAGGATGAGAATCCTGATATTTTGTGTTTAAGCGGATTGATTACTCCCTCTCTCGAAGAGATGAGTATTGTTGCGCATGAAATGGAGAAGGCCGGATTTACCATTCCTTTGATGATCGGAGGAGCTACTACTTCCAAATTACATACGGCAATTAAGATCGACCCGAAATACCGAAACGGATCGGTTGTATATACCAAAGATGCGTCTCAAGCACCGGCTGCAGTAGCTAAACTGATAAATCCGAATACCAAAGGAGAGTTTATCAAAGAAGTTAAAGAGGAGTACCAAGGATTGCGTGAATTACAGGAGAATAAGAAAGTAGATTTACTGCCATTGAAAGAGGCTATCAGTAAATCCTTTAAAATAGACTGGACTGATTATATTGCACCCGAACCGAATGTGAAGGGTGTGAAAGTAATACCTCATATTCCGATCGGGAAAATAGTTCCTTTTATTGATTGGAAATTCTTTTTCCATTCGTGGAATCTTTCGGCACGTTATCATACAGTACAATTTATAGATGATTGTGTGAGTTGCCGTACTTCGTGGGTTAACTCGTTCCCCGAAGAAGAAAGAGAAAAGGCTCAGGAAGGAATGAAGTTATATAAGGATGCTCAGAAGATGCTTGATCACCTGATTCATGTGAAAGCCGACTATATTAAAGCTACATATGGCGTATTTGAGGCATATAGTGATAATGAATGCCTTTATATCAATGATGTTTGTTTCCCGATGCTCCGTCAACAAAAGAGAAACGAAAAAGATACTTACTTGTCTCTTTGTGATTTTGTGTTACCGAAGAGTGCAGGAAAGAAAGACTATGTAGGAGCATTTACTATTACAGCCGGAGCCGGAGGTGCGAACGAAATGTTGAGTGAATACGAACGCAAAGGCGATGAATACAGTGTTCTTCTAATGAAGTCGGTACTCGATCGTTTGGCTGAAGCCACTACCGAATTTATGCATGCTAAAATCCGTACTGAATACTGGGGATTCGGATTCGGCGAGGATTTGACAGTCGATCAGATGTTTGCCCTTAAATATCAGGGAATACGTCCGGCAGTTGGTTATCCGTCTATTCCTGATCAGTCGATCAATTTTTTGCTGAATCAATCATTGTTGGATTCTAAACAGATAGAAGTGCAGTTAACCGAAAACGGGGTTATGCTTCCTAATGCATCTGTAAGCGGATTGATTTTTGCACATCCTCAATCGAGATACTTTACTATCGGTCAGATATCGGAAGAACAAGCCGGATTCTATATAAAGAACAGAGGTGAAAACCCTGATCTGACTCGTAAATTCCTTGCTGCAAATATGATGTGAGGTCTAAGCTCTACTATTCCTAACGAAAATACTAAAAGAGAATCTCTGTTAATCGAGATTCTCTTTTATTTTATCATATACGGTTTGTGCTATCACTTCTGCGCCTTTTTTGTTCGGGTGTATGCCATCGATATACAGTGTTGAATCGGATGTTACCGAGTGAAGGTCTATAAGACCGGCATTGCAGTTTTTCGAAACTTCTTTTATATACGGAAACATAATCCCGGTAAGGATACTGTCTCTTTTCGCAAACACTTTATATGGGTGTGTAGGCAGACATAAGTATACTCGGGGCGAAGCCGGTGATTGCTGAAACGATTTGACCATCTGTGTCATATCCTCCACAAACTCTTCTTTGTATTTCATATTCTCGGGGCTGGTATCGTTTGTCCCAAGCATAATAATTACAATGTCGGGATTGTACGAAAGCGCATCTTTGTACATCTGCTCTTTCATATACGGATAATCTCCTTTTTGTAATAACGTACGTTGGGCGAACCCGAAATTCTTAACTTCGCAGCTATCTCCCATCAGTCGTTGTAAAACCGAAGGATAAGAGTCTTTTTCTATATCCTCTAAAAGATAGCCCGATGTGATACTGTCTCCTATACATGCTATTTTAAGCTTTGGCTCTTTTAGGCATGATACAAACAGGATCGAGCATAAAATGCTCCAAAATAAGATTCTCATAGTAGTGTTGTTTTTGGGAAATACGTCTTTAGTCTTTACGGGTTATAGCATGGTATACTTCTGTTGCAATAATTTTAGCTCCGGCCTCATTCGGATGGATATGATCCGGAAAATTTTCGGGCATATTGCTAGTGGGTGTATGCAGGTTGATTACTTTGGTACCGCATTCTTCAGCAACGTCTATAATATCCGGTATTATATCTTTTACAATAATGCTATCATTGATACCCCATTGTAGGGCATAGGCTTTTGCCGGAAAGCATAGGTATATCTGAGGATGGGATGACAGGCTTTTGAAAGAATTAACCATAGTTTCCATATCATGTTTATATTCGGATCCGTATTGCCAGTTCTGAGGTTTCGAATCATTTGTTCCTAGTTTAATGATAACAATATCGGGATTGAATGCTAAAGCATCTTTAAACATCTGCTCTTTCATATAAGGTAAATCACCTTTCATTAATAAGGTTCGGGCACTGAATCCGAAATTACGAACATCATATCCTTCGCCTAACATCTGACTGAGGACAGACGGATAACTGTTTTTATCACGATCTGCAATTCCCATGCCGTATGTAATACTATTTCCTACACATGCGATCTTTATTGTTTCCTGTGCATGGATGATGATAAAAGAAAAAAGAATGACTAGGGTTAAAAGAGATTTTTTCATTGGTTTTGGGTTTAGAGTCTCAGATCTATTTAAAGATCTTAAATATCAAAAGGTTTACTTATTACAAATATATAAAGAATATTGTATTAGGCTTTCGGTTGTTTTTATTAATTAATAGTCATAAACCCGAAAAAGTAAATCCTAAAATTGAACGATTTTATAAAGCTAACTACTACAAGCATAAGTTATTTTTGTTACTTTGTAATTATAACAGGTCTGAGACCATAATCGAATAAAAGGTTATCCAATGATTGAATTACAGCATGTAACCAAAATATTTCAACAGAGTCAAAGGTACATCAAGGCCTTAGATGATGTGTCGCTGTTTGTTCCCGAAGGTAAGATTGTGGGGGTGATAGGTGAGTCGGGAGCCGGTAAAAGTACTCTGATTCGGGTTGTGAATTTATTGGAGCGACCGACTGAAGGACGTATCATTGTAGACGGACAGGATTTGATGTCGCTATCTGACTCTCAGCTGGCAAAATCCCGTCGGAATATAGGGATGATTTTTCAGCATTTCAATTTGCTTTCATCCCGTACCGTTTTCGATAATGTAGCTTTACCTCTGGAATTGGATAATACCCCAAAAGAAGCGAAGTCCGCCCGAGTTACAGAATTATTGAAGCTTGTAGGATTAGAAGATAAAGCTCTCGAATATCCCACCAAATTATCAGGTGGTCAAAAACAAAGGGTCGCTATAGCCCGTACATTGGCAACACAGCCTAAAGTTTTGTTGTGTGATGAGGCTACGAGTGCTCTCGATCCTGCAACTACCCGTTCGATATTGTCATTGCTGAAAGAGATCAATCAACAGTTGAATATAACTATCTTACTCATTACTCACGAAATGGATGTGGTGAAGGAGATTTGCGACGATGTCGCCGTAATCAGTGATGGGCGTTTGATCGAACAGGGGAGTGTTGCAGATATTTTTTCGCATCCTAAAGAGAAGTTGACAAAACAGTTTATCGCTTCTTCGCTGCATATGGAGATACCTGCGGATTATCAGGAGAGATTAACAGAATCTCAAATAGAGGGAAAGCATTCTTTACTTTGGATTGAATTTTCAGGTAATTCGGTTGATGCCCCTGTCTTGTCTGAAGTCGCTCGCCGGTTTGAGATCAACAGTAATATCATAAATGCCCGTATGGATTATATCGGAGGGTTGAAATTTGGAGTGATGCTTGTCGAGTTTATCAGTTCGGTTGAGAATGAAAATAATGCAATAGAGTTTCTAAAAACACAAAATATAAAAGTGGAGGTATTAGGTTATGTCTGATTCTATGCTGGATATATTATTGAAAGGTACTTGGGAGACCATCGTTATGACCTTTGTTTCGGGCTATTTTAGTTTTATGATCGGGCTGCCGATCGGAGTTGCCTTATTTATTACCCGAAAAGGGCAGATTAAAGATAATAAAAAGGTAAATCGTTTTATCGCATTCTTTGTGAATGTGTTTCGCGCCATTCCGTTTATTATTCTTATCGTATGGATGATCCCTTTTACACGAACTATTGTGGGAACGTCTATCGGAGTCGAAGCGGCTTTGGTTCCGTTGAGTATCGGTGCTGCACCGTTTGTAGCTCGTATGGTAGAGAATAGCTTGCTCGAAGTTCCATCAGGGCTTATCGAAGCATCGCGGGCAATGGGTGCAACACCTTTTCAGATTATAAGTAAAGTGCTGCTGCCCGAAGCTATGCCGTCTCTTATCAATAGTGCCTCTATTACTCTGATTACGCTTGTCGGTTATTCGGCTATGGGTGGAGCAGTTGGAGCCGGTGGACTTGGTCAGGTCGGTTACCAGTACGGTTATGTAGGCTATGATATGACTGTGATGAATATCGTACTGGTATTATTAGTGATATTGGTTTTCATTATCCAGACTACAGGTAATTATATTTCGAAAAAAGTAGATCACCGGTAAATGAAAACAAAAATATTTATACTTATATCCGTTGTCTGCTTTGCGGTCTTATGTACTGTATTCATAAGCGGAAGAAAGCGGAAAAATGATCCGGATTTTATCCGTGTGGCCGTTGTTTTGGGACCTGAATATATTGTTGCTAAAACAGCTCAGAAAGTAGCGAAAGAACGCTATAACCTGGATGTGGAGCTCGTGACGCTTACCGACTATGTTGTGCCTAATACGTTGCTCGATCAGGGAGATGTTGATTTGAACGCTTTTCAGCATGTTCCTTATCTCGAAAATCAGATGAAAGAACGTGGATATAAACTTGCGGTAGTAGGTAATACTTTTGTATATCCTTTAGCAGGATATTCTAAAAAGATAAAATCTCTATCGGAGTTGAAAGATGGTAATACAATAGTGATTCCAAATGATTTGACAAATGGCGGACGAGCCTTGCTTCTTATGCAGAAATATGGGCTTATCAGATTAAAAGATAATGTAGGACTGGTGCCTACGGTCTCAGATATTGTGGATAATCCTCATAATTACCGCATCTTAGAATTGGAAGCTCCTCAATTGCCACGTGTGCTTGATGACCGTAAGGTCGTTGTGGCAATCATCAATAATACTTATGCGGCGGGAGCAGGACTGACTTTAACTGATGGAATTTTTGTCGAAGACAAGGATTCACCTTATGTAAATGTTATCGTTGCCCGTGAGGACAATAAGAATGAGGATAAAGTAAAGCGTTTTGTCCGGGCTTTTCAGTCGGATGAAGTTGCAGCTACAGCCGATCGCGAATTTAAAGGGGGAGCCGTAAAGGGTTGGTAACACCCTCTTAATTTCGGTAATGAGATTCCCTTCGTTTGACTTCATCGTAAGTCATATCTCCAATAAACCTTTCCTGAAGAATGTATTTTTTCGAAAAGATACTTTTTGAATCGTCGTAATCCTTGTATTTTATATTTGCCAGATCAGAGATGCTGAAAATAACATCCCCTGTTGAATATGGTCTGTTCGGAATGAAATCGAGGTCGGTTCTTGTCTTTCTGTAATTAGGGGAAAGCCATACAATAAATGGTATTTCGCACATGTATGTGGATATTTTCTCGTACGCATGCCCTGAAAAGTCTCTAATGTCATAAACCTCTTCTCCGTGATCTGAAAAATACAGCAAAGCACTTTCATTGTCTTTCTGATTTTGAAGAGCACGTATTATCTGGTATATCAGATTGTCATTGTATAATACCGAATTGTCGTATTTGTCAATTGTATGTATCGCTTTCTGGTCTCTGAACGGTGTTTCCTTGATCAGATGATCTTTGCTATTATTAAAGACGTTAAACGAAGGTGTATATCTGAATTCATAGGCCATGTGATTTCCTATCAGATGGACTATTATTAGTTTGTTTTCTTTGCTGGTTGTGTCTTTTAATAACTCTTTGAACTTGGGTAGTATTATTTCGTCAGGTTGATTTTCGATGGATAGGTCACACTTGTATTGAGCGAGATTAAGAAGAGCATCATAACTCGTTTTGTAGCTTCCTCCGAAAGGTTGTGTACTGATAAAATATGTCTTGTATCCGGCTCTGTTGAATAATTCTATAAGTGACGGTTTTTCGGTTATATATTGAGGTTTGTTATTATCAGCCATGGTTAATATAGACCTTAGTACAGGTATTGTATGTACCTGTGGCGAAAGAACATCTTTATACACAAGCAGACTATCACCTAATGATTCGAGTTTTGGACTTGTCTTTCTTGGATATCCGTATAATGACATGTGTGTGCGTGTCAGAGATTCGCCGATAACTAATACAATGGTTCTCGGAGGAGTAGAATCGATACTTGTTACCGGATAGTCTAAAGACTGACGCTCGGCAATAGCACATTCTTCTTTATTGAGCCTTATTTTATAATTAATAAATAATCTATAGAAGTTTATAAAATATACCGATTTGTTGAGAGGTGGAATAACTGATATAAAAACTACCGTCAGAAGCGATGATATGAACAGCGATTTGTATTTTTTTACATCCAGCGGCCTTACATTCTTCATCTTGCAAATAACAAGAAAGCAGATAAATATATAAACAACAAATGCTACGATAATCCATGGGTTGAAGTAATGAGCCAAGAACTCTTTGCTTTCGGCAGGATTAGTTTCGAATAGGCTGATAACACTATTGCCTTGCAGTAACACATGCGCAAATAGCAGATAGCTGATATAAATACTTCCAGGTAGATATGCGACAACAAATAGAAGGGAATATATGAGTTTTTCCCATTTTGGGGCGACAAAAATGAGAAGAATAAAGATTGCTGTAAATAATATGAGATTGACACCCAATAGAGCCAATACTTCTGTAGTCCTAAGATTTTCGGCGATAGGACTTAGTACCGGAAGTAACAGAACAAGATAAAACAAAAAGAAGAATTGCAGCTTCTTTTTGAATAATAGGGTTAGTATAGTATTATTCATCAACTATTATGATTGAAAAAATCAGGTCTCAGACCTTTTTATTGATTTACGAAATATAAGAGCAACAGTGTGTTGTGTCCCAAAAGTACAATATTTAAATTTTTCACTGCGACTTTAACAACAGTCCGCAATATTTTATTGTATAAAAGGTCTCTTACCTTAAGTGGTAGCAAATATAGCATTTTTTCTTACTTTTGGATATCATAGGTTTAAATATAGATTGACAATGTCGAAACGAATATCAACAAATGCAAAAATGCGTAGGCATGTGAAGAATGCTCACTTGTTGGAAAAATTGGTATATATGGGCGAGGAAAATATTTCAACCTCCATAGAACTAATTCAATACGACCGTTCGCAGATAAGCGAGAAGAGTGTTCAGCCTGCGGAGAAGCTGAAAGACCTGCTTAAACCCGATTGCATAAACTGGTTCAGAATTACCGGTATCTCCGATGCCGAAACAACTTATAATATTTGTAAACAATTCGGGATTCCCCGCTTTGATATAAAAGACTTACTTTCGGGGTATCATGTTACAAAAGTGATAGAACATGAGACTAATACTTTTATCCTGATGTCGGGATCATATATTAATGAGGCTCATGAACTGGGAATATATCAAAACGCATTTATACTCGGCGATAACTATGTTGTGAGTTTTCAGGAAAGACCTACTTCTATTTTTGATGATGTAAAAGATGCCATAAAAGGCGGAAGGGTCTTAATTCGGGAAAAAGACGAAGATTATTTGCTTTATATTCTTCTCAACTGTCTGCATTCATCGTTTAATGATACGGTTATTAAGCTTACAAACCGATTGAATGAAATGGAAGATCGTTTGATTGAAGACGATACCGATAACCTGAATGTCATGAGATTTATAAGCCAGCGTAAGAAGGATGCTTCCCTGCTGAGGCGTGTAATCGCCCCGTTACGTGAAGAATATATAAACCTATTGCATAATACGAACAAACTGATCAAGCCTGAAAATATTATGTATTTCGAAGACTTTGATGACCGTTTGCGTACTTCATCCGATGACTTGATGTCGCTGAAGGAATCCATCAGTTCATTATCCGATTTGTATTTCAATAACAATAATCTGAGAATGAATAATGTCATAAAGAAATTGACGATTGTATCTACTATCTTTATTCCATTGACATTTATGGTTGGAGTTTGGGGAATGAACTTCGAATTTATGCCCGAGCTGAAATGGGAGCACGGATACCTGTTTGCTTGGGGGATAATGTTTATAATTGTAATTCTTGCTGTATTTTATTTAAAGCGAAAGAGATGGTTCTGAGAATATTATTATATAAAAAGATAAGGCTGACCAATATTGTTTTAGGTCAGCCTTATTCCTTTATTTTTTAGCGAGTTTACTGTGCTTTATACTATACGAAAAGTAGATGATGAAACCTATAACCATCCATAGAATCAAGCGCAACCAGGTATCCCAAGGTAAAAATATCATTTGTAAAAGGCATATCGCTGCTCCGAGTATCGGAACCAGAGGCACGAATGGTGTTTTAAACGGTCTGTTTACTTCCGGAGATATTTTTCTAAGAACAATAATTGAGACACAAACTATAACAAAAGCCATAAGAGTTCCTATCGATACTAATTCGCCCAGAATATTAATAGGTAATACTCCGGCGATAATTGCGGAAGCTATTCCTGTTACAAATGTCGATTTATAAGGTGTGCCGTATTTGCGATGTACGCCAGAAAAGAATTTAGGCAACAGACCATCTTTAGACATTGAATAGAAGATTCGAGACTGTCCAAGCATCATAACCAAAACAACGGAGCTTAATCCGGCTATTGCTCCGATTTTTACCAATGGCGACAGCCATTGCAGTCCGCTGCCTACCTTATCTATGGCATATGCTATCGGTGCAGGATGATCAAGTTCTGTATAATGAGCTATTCCTGTTAGCACAAGCGTTACCGCCACATATAATACCGTACATATAAGCAATGAATACAGTATCCCTTTGGGCATATCTTTTTGCGGATTTTTTGCTTCCTGAGCTGCAGTCGAAACGGCATCGAATCCTATGTAAGCGAAGAATATGACACCGGCTCCTCTCAATATTCCTGAAAATCCGAAATGACCGAAAGATGTTTGTTCCGGAATGTAAGGAACCCAGTTATCGGTAGATATATAAGCTATCCCGAATCCGATAAATAAAAGAATTACGATTACTTTTACAAATACGATAACATTGTTTAAAGTTGCGGATTGTTTTATACCCAAAACAAGTAATACAGCCATCAGCGAGATTATAAACATAGCAGGGAAGTTGATGATGCTTCCTGTCAGATACCATCCGCTATGTACATCATATCCGAAGGGAGATTCGGCTATCGATACAGGAATATGTATTCCTATTCCATTCAGAAAACTGATTACGTAACCCGACCATCCTACAGCAACGGTTCCTGCCGTGAAGAGATACTCTAGAATAAGATCCCACCCGATAAACCATGCTATTAGTTCGCCTAAGGTCGAATAGCTGTATGCGTAAGCACTTCCGGCCACAGGAATCATTGACGCAAACTCAGCATAGCATAGACCTGCCAACAAACAGCCTATTGCCGATATGACGAATGATATGGTAAGTGCCGGACCTGCGTAATTGGCGGCGGCTGTACCTGTGAGGACAAAAATACCTGTACCGATAATTGCCCCTACCCCCAGTGCGATAAGATTATTGGCACTGAGCGTACGTTTTAATCCGTCCTTATCCGAGTTGGCTCTGGATAGTGCTTCAGCAATCGATTTCTTTCTGAATAGAGATTCTTTCATAAGTTTTCAAAAATATTCTTTTAAATAATATATTGCAAAGTAAAATAAAATATTTATGAAATAATGATTGTTTTATGGCTTTTTGTGTGGTAAAATAATATTTGTAATTGGAGTCTGTCTTTTCAAAAAAAATATCCTGCAGAATCATTCTGCAGGATATTTATATGAGTTAGATTAAAAATCGGATTTATAGAAGGAGTAAGCCTTTTGCAACTTCTTCTCTTTTTTCTTTTCCTTCCAAAGTTTCTAATAATTGCAATGCAAAATCGAGAGTAAGTCCGGGTCCTCTTCCGGTGACTATATTTCCTTGAACAACAACAGCTTCCTTTGTTGCAAGTTCTGCTCCGTCCAGGTATTTTTCGAATCCGGGATAACATGTCGCTTTTTTTCCTTTTAACAACCCTAATCCTCCCAATACCATCGGGGCAGCACATATTGCAGCTATGTTTTTGCCTCTATTATTAAATTCGATCAATTTTTCTTTCAGACCGTCATGTTCATTGATTCTTACTGTACCTCCGGGTAATATCAATATGTCGGCGGATGAGAAATCTGCATTGTCAAAAAGTTCATCTGCAATTACAGGAATTGAGTGGCTTCCTACAACAGTCTTTTCCTCAGTAAGAGAAACCGTTTTAATCTCTACACCGCCACGTCTGAGAATATCCACAGTTGCTAATGCTTCTATTTCTTCAAACCCGGTAACTAAAAATATTAATGCTTTCTTCATATCCGATTGATTAAGTGTGAGAACTTAGTTTAGGTTGAACTTATATGTAATTGTTCCTTTCTGGTTATTGGTCGTATTGACTATCGCAAATTTTGTGCGTTGTGCGGCACGTAACGATTCATTTCGGAGAGTAGAGTTGGTTGTATTTGTTCCACGTCCGATACTAGCCTCTATCACATTTCCTTTAGGGTCAACAATGATGTCTACAACTACTGTTCCATAATCATCGACGGTATAAGAGGGTAGTTTAAGTCCTCCGGAGCCAACACCTCGTCCCCCTAGGTCATAAGTACCTGTTCCTCCTACGCCCGATACTTTTCCTACGCTGCCGTTTCCGGCGGGTGATCCCTGAGTACCTGTGCCGTGAGTATTTCCTCTGCTTCCGTTACCCGAACCATTACCGAATAAACCTGCCATCTGACTGTTTATGTTTTTTTTGCGGTCAGCCTCTTGTTTAGCGATGCGGTCAGCTTCGGCTTGAGCCAGACGATTGGCTTCGGCAACAGCAGCTTCTTGTTTTTTCTTGGCTGCTTCCTGCTTTTTGGCTTCGTTTATGGCGATTGTTTTCTCTACATCCTGTGTCGCAGTGGGTGCTTTTGTTTCTTTTACGATTTTTGTTTTTGTCGGAGTAGGAGCCGGTGATATTTCAGGTTTGCTTACGGGGTTTTCTGATTGTTTCAAATTATTAGGCATCGTAGGATCCGATTCGATTGGTTCCAGCACATCTTCGGTAAGTCCGTTTCCACGGCCGAAAGGTTCGTCATCGCCAAGAGCATCCTGTACGTTTCCAAACATGACAGGTACTCCTCCTAATTCTTCATTTAGTCGGTCTTTGTCGGTAGGCTTTATGTAATAAAGCAGCAGGAATACAATGAGTAAGACATGAAACCCGATAGTTCCTGCCAAACCGATTGATTTTTCTTGTTTTATTGTAGCCATAATTCCTATTGCTTTTATCTCACCCTTATTTAGATTGAGAGGTTTATTTTAAACAGTTTTTATAAGCTGCAATAGTTCGTTCCAGTCCTAAATATAGCGCATCGCTGATCAAGGCATGTCCTATTGAAACTTCTTCGACATAGGGTATATTCTTATAGAAAAAGTTGAGATTCTCGAGGCTCAAGTCATGCCCGGCATTAATACCAAGTCCCAGATGTTTTGCTATTTTAGCCGCTTCTATAAACGGAAGTATCGCTGCTTCGGGATCTTTTGGATATAATGTAGCATAAGGCTCTGTATATAACTCTATCCTGTCTGTTCCTGTTTTGGCTGCATATTCTATCATATCGGGATCTGTACCTGTAAAGATAGAGGTGCGCACTCCCATTGCCTTAAACTCATCTGCCAGATCGCTGAGAAACTGAAAATTTACTTTAGTATCCCAGCCTGCATTGGATGTTATCGCATCCGGAGCATCCGGGACAAGTGTGACCTGTGTTGGCCGTATTTCTTTGATTAGCTTAATAAATTCGGGAGTAGGATATCCTTCTATATTAAATTCTGTTTTAATTCTTGCTTTTATATCATAAACATCTTTAGTTGTGATATGGCGTTGATCCGGTCGGGGATGTACTGTAATTCCCTCTGCTCCGAATTTTTCGCAATCGACAGCTACTTGTGGCACATTTGGCACATTGCCACCCCGTGCATTGCGAATGGTTGCCACTTTGTTGATATTTACACTCAATTTGGTCATGATAGATTCTTGTCGTGATTAAAATGATGCCTGAGCATATTTGTGAAACTTTTTTACCACCTTTGCAGTATAATCAATTGCAAGGTATGCAAATTTAATACGAAATACCGAGACTTTGCGTTATTTTGGGATTTTTAAGGGCATTTATACACTATAATCAGCATCCTTTTTATATCCTGAAAAAATTGAGTAGTTACGGTTGATTATGGAGTATTATTTAACGAATAAATTTTTTTATATATAAAAAGAGTTCTTTAAAATCAGTTATCAATGATCAGGCAGCAGTTATCAGTTAATCTTGAAAAAAAAATCAGATTGATGGATCAAAAAGGATCAATAAAAAAAGATGTAATTTAAGAGTAACCTTTTTCGATTAATTGAAAATTAATAAATTCCAACTGATTACTGATTTTGTAACCTTTTCTTTTTTTGCTCTTAATATTATAAATGTAATAAACAGGTCTGAGACCTAAATTGTTTTCCGGTATGAAAATAGGAATATTTGGCAACGAATACCAAAAAAGCGAACAGGTAGTTAAGATTCTGGATATCCTTGCAAAAAGCGATGTGCAGATATTTATACAAAAAGAATTTCATGAATACTTATCACCTCATATACATTGGGAGGGTAGGGTAGAAGGTATTCTCGATTGCAAAGAACTCGATCTGGATATTGCGTTAAGTATAGGAGGAGATGGAACATTCTTAAAAACTGTTTCGGCTGTTCAACTCAAGAATATTCCGATTCTGGGTATTAATACAGGTCGGTTAGGTTTTCTGGCTGATGTATCGGAAGACGATATGGAAGAAACATTGACAGAAATCCTTGCCGGAAAATATACAATTGAAGAGAGAGCTCAGTTGCGACTGCTGATTAATGGAAAAGATGGTAATCCGGAGCATTATGCGTTGAACGAGATTGCTGTTCTGAAACAAGATCTGGCATCGATGATTACTGTTGATGTTTTTATTAATGATGAACATCTGACATCATATGAGGCAGACGGTCTGATTATCGCGACTCCAACAGGGTCTACTGCATATTCGCTGAGTGTCGGAGGACCTATTATGACTCCTAATAGTTCTACCTTAGCTATTACGGCCATTGCTCCTCATAGTTTGAATGCAAGACCATTAGTGATTGAGGATGAGAATATTATAACACTGACTGTAAAAAGCCGTAGTTGTTGTTTCCTTATTTCTCTGGATGGTCGTTCAAAGATGATGTCCGCCGAAGGAACTACTCTAAGAATCGAAAAATCGGCCGTTCCTGTTTTAATTGTTAAGAGAATAGGGCATACATTCTATAATACGTTGAAAAAGAAATTGAAATGGGGTACAGATCCCCGTTTAGGCTAACCGGACACTTCTTATTTCAGGCCGCTCACTTTACCCGGATTCTTATTGATGAAGTCTTTCCAACTGTTGAATTTTTTATCCTGTGTGGGGTTGTTTGTCTGGAAATAGTGACAGAGAGCAGCTGCCAGTCCGTCGGTTGCATCTAATTGAGGGAGCATATTCTCATCCGGAATTTTCAGATAATTCTGGCACATATATGCAACCTGTTCTTTGGCTGCTTTACCATTTCCGGTTATAGACATCTTTATCTTTAGCGGGGCATATTCGAAAATAGGAATATCTCGAGACAAAGCTGCAGCCATTGCAACACCTTGAGCACGTCCAAGTTTCAGCATACTTTGTACATTTTTACCGAAGAAAGGGGCTTCTATGGCAAGCTCGTCAGGAAGATATTCATCGACTAATCCGATTACTCTTTCGAATATTCTTCTCAGTTTTAAATAATGGTCGTCGTATTTGCTGAGTTGCAGAACACCCATGGCGATAAGAGACGGTTTGTTGTTTAATACCCGCAATACACCATACCCCATTACTTGCGTACCGGGATCAATGCCTAATATTATACGTTCTTTGTTTATTGGTGCAGCCATGCCTTATAGTGGAATTTCTTCGAGAAGGGTTACAAATCCAGCAATTTTACTGCCAAATCGGTTATTCATTTCCTGTTGTAATTCTTGCCCTGTAGTTTTAGCCCAACTGTCGAGAGTATCTATATCAGTAGTCTTGAATTGCATGGCATAGCTTACTCCATGTTCTTCATGTTGAGCTTCTATTTTTGCAAGTAAAGGTTGTTCCAATATCTTGCTTTCAATAGCCTTAGGTATATATCTTTCTTTTAGATAGATGAGGCATTCATCATGAATAGAATCATCGATATGTAATGTTGTATTGAAAATTAGCATCTGTATCTGATTTTAGAAGGACAAAGATAAGGAGATAATTTCAGTAATAGACGAAAGTCTTTTGCTCTCCCTAATTTTTTAGGGTAATTATAGTTGGCGGAATTAAAATTATTCTATTTTTGTATCCGAATCTGAAAAAAGATTCAAAATGGGGGATTAGCTCATCTGGCTAGAGCGTAACACTGGCAGTGTTAAGGTGATCGGTTCGAGTCCGATATTCTCCACTACATCGGACAAACTTGATAAAAAGGGTTTGCCCGATTTTTTTATATCGTTGTAAGTGTTTGAATTTCACTAAATAATCTAAAGATCTTAATTAGATGTGGAGTGTAAAATACGTTATTGGAAAATAGAAGACGCAGAAAACCTAGCTGAGGGTTTCTATCATCATTGATATGAAAATGTATTCAATATTAAAGATTTAAAGTGTCATGCATTTATTGTTTTAAATGATATTATTTTCATCTTTAATCCTTATTTATATGAATAACGATTTTTAGGCGTTAACTAACAAAAATACATAAGTCAATAAAAGAGTGATAGGAATGATTGAAGATATTGGATTTTCTTACGTAGGGTTATTGTTTATTTTAATGTTAACTGTACCTAATATAATTTGGACAAAAAATAAACCTCTAAATTATAATTCAAGTAATGAAAATAGGGGCTTGCTATTTCTTGAAAGAATAGGACAAATCTGTGTAACTACCATTGCTCTTTTTGTGAAAAATTTTAATATACAAGAAGTCAGTATTTGGCTTATTTGGCTGTTTATAGCATTTTCTATAATGATTATTTATGAATTTTGGTGGATAAGATATTTTAAAAGTGATAAAAAACTCTCCGATTTTTACAGCAGTTTATTTGGTATACCTGTTGCAGGAGCAACTTTACCTGTTATTGCGTTTTTCATATTGGGTATTTATGGCGAATCAATAGCAATGCTGATTGCTGTTGCGATATTGGGCATAGGGCATATCGGAATTCATTTACAACATAGAGCAGACCTAGAAGACAAAGAAGAGTCTGATTGAAGAGTATCAATAAATTTTATGATTTTTTTTAATCTTCAATAAATGAGATCAATACTTAAGTGTTGTGTGCCACTTCTAATTTTTATATGCTTAGGGATTTTATACTAAGCTTAGCTCGTAAAGTTGAAACCATTTCAAGTGTTCGTAAGGTAGCCCTAAATCAACAGTATCGATGTATTTATATCCCATTTTTTTATATAATGCTACTGCAGGAAGGTTATTTTCCGAAACATCTAATCTAATAGATTTATTTTGATGATTCAGAGCGTATTGTTTTGTAAACTGCAATAGAGTGGTCGCTATACCTTTATTTAAATAAAGAGGATGAACAACTAGTGTTCTTATAACTAATACATCTTTGTAATCGGTAGCAATAATCCATTTTGCTTTATCATATGCTTCTTCAGGAATGTGGTTTAATATAATACTACCAACTATTGTGTCATTTATTTGAGCTACAAATAAACTTTTTTCTTTTATCCCATTGATTGCAGTCTCCCTAGTTGGATAAATATGTTTGATCCAACCCGGATAATTTACCGTTGATGTGAAATAATCATTCAACTCATCATAAAGGAGTTCTAATTCATCAATGTGTATCGGATCTGCTTTTTTTATAACAATATCGTTTATCATCATATTATTATCTGAATAAAATAAGGTCGAAACATCCACAGAGTGAAATTCCGATTATTATCAGCCATGAAAATAAATTTCGGAATTTGTTTTCTCTGTGCTCAAGGAATATAACATGTAATATTAAGTGGATAATCATAAATATATCAAATGTCTTGATGAATATTTCTCTTATAGAAGCATTTGCCAGAAACCAAAATATCCCAATAAATAAGGGTATATGAAGACATGTGAATATTATATATCCGAGTCTATCGCTTAAAGAAGAAAGAATCGGAAACATTTTCCATTCTTTATGACGTATAGCATCCATCTCATGTATAAGAAATAGAGATAGACCAGAATAGAATAGTATATTATCAGGCATGTTGTGGATATAAGTTGAAAATCAATAGTTTGTTCTCCTTTAAAATTATAAAATGAAATAAAAACTTAAATGAACTGTTCCTTTCTGCAATTTCTTGTAGCCATTCTTTGGGTTCATGATACCATTTTAATATATAATCCTTATATAGCCATTGTTTGACTAGTTTTAAGTCAGAGTCTTTTATCGGGCATAATATGAGCTTGTTGTATTTTTATTTTATTATTTATAGTTCTCCTTTTTTATTTTCACATGTCTTGGTATTCGGTTTTTTCGATGTTCTTTTAACGTCCAAGTTTCGTTCTTATTACTAAATTTTGTTATGCCTATTTCCTTCTTAATAAAGATGTTATTGATTATATTGTCAGGAATAATCATTTGATTACTCCTGATCTGAATGTTTGCAATTAAGAGTTGGTTATCGGGGTGCTCTATTCTATAAGAGTTCTTATTACATAAGATAGTAGATATATAAGTACTGTTTTTACTGTTTTGATATAAAATTTTGAGATTTATTGTATCATTAGCATTCACAAGAGAGAGGACTATATCATCGTTGCAACCGCAACATTTAGTGTTTGATGGATAATTCTTTGTATGGGTAGCAATATATGAACAAACTATGTATGTTTTAACCTTCTTGTTATTTTCGAAAGAAATAGTATCCCCCTCCTGATAAGGAACCCAATTTAAATAAATAGGATTGAATTGAGGACAGTCGATCAGTGTTGAACATGATGCAAAACATATTGACAGAGTAATTATAAATACATACAATTTATATCTCATTTCTTTAGATCAGATAAGTGTTCGTTTTTGATATAAGCCAAAGCTAATATTTTTTTTAATATGTTCAATAGGAGAGAGCATCATCCGTGTATATGAATTTTATTCATTTTGTATATAATCCGATTGTTTTATAGCAAAAAAGAGACTGTCCTTAGATAGACAGTCTCTTTCTTTTCTAAGACGAAAAAGATCCTTATTTTAAAGAAATTTTTTGTACTTGAGTATAATAATATTCACTCGAAACAGTTGCTCTTACTCCGATACGTATAAATAGATAATCGGCATCAGCTAGCTTATTCGGAATATTGATCGTTGCTATAGTTTCTTTTTCTAAGACTATTTTGTCCACCTTGATATATGGCTGTCCCTCGTTGTATTTGTTTGCTTCATCTACTTGATCGTTTTCATTCTTTTGAGAATCTGTAAGTATCGATTTGCCAAAGAATACAGATACTTCCCCGAGATTAGCAGATTCAACGATCTTATTGATTGTAAATTTTGCAGTGATTGTTCCAGCTCCTTTTGTATAGCTTTCTTTACTGATCGCAAAGTAAGGAGTGACAGGGATATCCACAACTGTATTACCTTTTACATCGATAACGATGGTGTCACTGGCTTGAGCGATCCAAGGTGCCCCTGCCAAACGAACCAACTTGTATTGACCATTGAATAAGGATGCCGAGAATGTTCCATCCTGAGCAATATAGACCGGGATCTTAGAGTGCAGAGCATAACCATCTTGCCATAATTCCAATTGAGTGGCATTAGTACGTACACCTACCGCATTGCCGTTGTAAGTGACTTTTCCTGACAGAGTTGCCTTTGGAGCATCAAAATTGTCTTTTTCGCAACCTGCAAAGACACTGCAGATGATTGTCAGAATTATTATATGTAAGATTTTCATGATTATTATTTTTTTAGTGGAATGGATTCTTAACAAGTTTAGGATTATTATCCAATGCTTTCTGTTCAATAGAAGAGTAATAATTGGCTAATCTGAAAAATCGTGCTTTTTTGAATCTAGTCGGCCTCATTCTTATAAAGATATATTTACCATCATCAGGGCTTCCCGGATTTATTATTCTGTAAGGATATAGTCCGCGTACTACTGCATCGTTGCTGTTATCGCTGCCATTCCATATTTCATGAGCTATTCTCCATCGTTTCAGATCAAAAAATCTGTGATCTTCGAAAGCCAATTCAACACGTCGTTCGTTGCGTATTTTATCAATAGTCAAAGATGAAAGGCTATTTGCAGGGAATCCAGCTCTTTCGCGTAATTTGTTTACATATCCGACTGCATCACCCTGTCCTAGTTCGAAGGCTGCTTCTGCTGCATTGAGATATATCTCGCCTAGTCTGTACCAAGGCCACCAGTTATCAGCAGACGTTCCGCGGGTACTTGCTCCTGAAGCATCACTCACAAATTTTCTCATATAAAAACCTGTGTTACTAACATCTTTTTCGTTGTCCTTAGGTCCGTCAAAGCCTGTCCACAAAATATCTGTCTTACCATATTTTTCACCAAGTTTATCGGCTATACTTAACTGATAATGATCTTTATTCCAAACTGCTACACCGGCCTGAATATTTACCGGGCTATTACGGAATGTAGTTCCTGCATATACTACAGTTCCGAATAGACGTCCGTCTTTGTTTTTAAAAATATCCGAAATGTTGTCATAAGCTATATAATTGCCTTTTGCATCTACATCTTTAAGAGTACCTTTACTTCCATCGAGATAATCGAAACTTTCAACCAAGCTTAATGAAGGAGATAGAGATGAAGACGATTCATTGTCTTCTGTCAGACTTTTTACGATATTGTCATAAGCGAAGCGATGAACTTTCAAGCTGAGTTTGTAATCTTTAGCAAAAATCACCTCATTTGTTTTCTTATTCAGCATATCATAAAAATTGGCTCCTTTATCTGCATTTGTGTTATAAAGGCTGTATTTGCCGCTGTTGATGATAGTTTGAGATGCCTTCAGAGATTTAGTATAATAGTCGTTTGCTTTGTCTGCCGGAATACCTACTTCTCCCCCTGGAGTGGTTATCGGTGCAGCCATCAGATTGTTGTACTTTGCAATAGATGCAGCATATAGCATTGCCCTACTTTCTACAGCTAATGCGGTATAAGTATTGGCACGTGTTTGACTGGCATTGTTTGCACTTAGGGTATCTTTTATATCTTCCATTTCGGAATAGACGAAATCGTATATTTCATATTCTTTCGAACGGGGAGTTTGCAGAGGGGTAGGGTCACCGCTAAAGTCATAGATCAATTGTTTGGTAACCAAAGGTACTCCTCCCATACGTTTCACCAACTCGAAATATACTGATGCTCGGATAAACCGAAACTCAGATCTGAAGAGACTTTTTTGTTCGTTACTTAGTTTTGATGAATATTTATTAAGATTGTCAATAGAGAGGTTGATGTCTCGGATAAATTCATAATCCCAGTATCTACCATAGTCGTCTCCATATTGGAAATCATTTTTGCCATTCTGATCCTGATGTCCCGACCACATAGCATCATCAATTTCACTCATCCCGCCTGTATTAAAATTCCCATGCAGCGATGGCAGCCTGTCGTAAAAGTTAGCTAACAACGAGGTGATCATTTTAGGATCATTCCACAATTGTTCGTCTGTGATAATGTTTTCGGGGTCTCTGTCGAGCCAGTCGTTATTATTACAGCTGGCGAATAAGAGGGTAGTTATTATTGATATTTTTATAAATAGGTATTTCATATCCTTCTTTTTTAAAATGTAACACTAAATCCTACTAATACAGTACGTTGTTGAGGATAAACAACTGCAGCATTTGCATCGATTTCGGGGTCTATTTCGTATTTGCCCACATTGTCGAATGACAATAAGTTAGATGCATTGATGTATACACGTAGTTTTTCGGCTCTGATTTTATTTATAAGGCTTTTGGGTAAGGTATACCCCAGTTCCATATTTTTTACTCTCAGATATTTTACATTTGTAAGCCAAAAGTCGCTGTTTCTCGAGTTTGGTCCTACATTACCATTTCTGATCGCAGGATAATATCCGGCAATCCATTCGCTATTAGCATCGTAAGGATCAGCCCTATGCCATCTGTCTTCCAGAAGATAAGCAGGAGAGTTACCTCCTCCATGGAAGGCATTTCTTAATTCATAGTCCTGAAACCACGACTGCATTCCTCCTCCGGCAAAGTCAATATTAAGGTCGATGCCTCTCCAATCTAATCCGATATGACCACCGAAAGAGATCATAGGAGCCCATCCTGAAGGATATCCGATAGGACGTTGATCCATATCATTGATAATACCGTCACCGTTTACATCTTTGTAAATAAAGTCTCCGGGTAGTTGTGTGCGGTTGTTTTCTCCGTCATTATTTATCGCATAGTTGTCTATTTCTTCCTGCGATTGGAAACGGCCTATAACCTGATATCCCCACCAGATACCGCCCCATCTGTCTTCTGCAGAATTGCGGTATTCATCCCATGAGTTACCAAATCGGGGTTTGTATGTCTTGATGCTTTTGTAACGCGAGAAAGTTACATTTCCGCTTACTGTGTAATTTAGTTCTCCGACTTTGTCTGTATATGTTACCATACCTTCAGCTCCATAATACCCGTTTTCATTCAGGTTTTCGTTTGGTAGGCTGTAACCTACCTCTGAAGGGATAAGTACGTCATAACGGGCTGCCGGTACTCCGGTTCTTTTAATAGTGAACAGGTCGGCTGTTAAAGTCAGTTTATTGTTGAACATAGCAAGGTCAAACCCAATATTAGAAGTGGTGTTTTTCACCCACGACAGATTGGTTACCGGTAGTCCTCTTGGTTTTAATCCTGTTGAGAATGTTCCGTCTAAAACGGCACTACCACTGTTCCATGTATATCCATTCAGATAACCAAACATACCAACACCTTCTTCTTTACCGGTTTGTCCGATAGAAGCTCTTAACTTAAGATCGCTTACTACAGTTTTTAACCCCGCGAAGAAAGGTTCGTCAGATATACGCCATCCCAGAGATGCACCGGGAAAGAATCCCCAGCGTTTACCGGGAGCATATAGATAAGATGCATCGTAACGGCCTAACAGTTCAATCAGGTATTTACCCAGATAATTGTAATTAATCTTACCGATATATCCTGCTCTGGCTTCGTATGACCAATCGTCATTGAATGAATTCATTTTATCGAATTCGATTAATGGCAGGTAATTATTTGAAGGATTTGTTCCGTATGCAAGGTAGTTTTTGTCATAATCGGATCTTTCATAAGCCAAAGTTGCCGATATATAATGGCTGCCAAGCTGTTTCGCATAATCTAATTGGAATTGTCCGTATTTAGCTACAACTTCTCTTTCTGTCTGGTATCTCCAACCAGCATCGGATCCTCCGGTGCGGTCGTAGGTGTCGTTGGCTTTATTATATGTATACACATCATAAGTGTATTGAAACCCATCGAACTTACTGTTGGTATAGTTGTATGATACGGTAGCTTTAGCTGATAGCCCAAACTTAAATTTGTATTGAGCATATAAATTTATATTGGCATTTCTGGTAAGGTTGTCTTTATATCCTACAATATCTCTGCGGAAAAGAGCAGGGTTACGAGAAAAGTCGTTTGTATGATTTATATAGTTGGGGTTATCATTGGCATACGGACCTTGTGTAGGCCTGTTTGACATAATACCTAATATGGACGCAAAGTATCCGTCACCTCCGGGCAAACCAACATCTTTTTGACTTTCTTCTTTTCCGCTGATCTGAGTTCCGATGGTCAATCCGTCGATAACTTTAGCTTCGAGGTTCAGCTGCAGGTTAGTTCTGTTGTAAGAAAAGTCTTTCATCAGGGCATCCTGATCGGTATGGCCTACAGATAAGAAATAAGTCGCAAGTTTTGAACCGCCTGTCACATTGGCATTAAGGTGCCATTGAGGAATATTCTTTCTCATGGTTAAGTCATAGTAGTCATAGCTTTTATATCCGGGTTCGGTTCCTGCCTGCCATTTAGCAAGCTCTTCCGGAGTATATACAGCCCGAGGATCTTTTCCTTCGTTTTGAGCAGCTTCCACTAACCCTCTTGTGTATTGGGCAGCATTAGCCATTTTAGGAAAACGGGTCAAATTCTGCCATCCATAATATCCATTGATATTTACTTTAATGCTTTCTTCATTTTTTCCTTTCTTGGTTGTAACAAGAACCACTCCGCTCGAAGCACGCAGACCATAAACGGCTGCCGAAGCATCTTTCAGTATTGATATGCTTTCGATATCTTCGATATTCAAAGCATTAAAGACGTCCGCTCCCGATACATTCGAAGATTGTACCCAGTCTGACCCAGTCTGACCACCATAAGGTATACCATCTATTACATATAAAGGGTTACCGAGATTACGGATTTCTAGTGATGCTCCTTTACCGGGTCTTGCATCTTTAGTTCTTACCGATATACCCGGCATTTTTCCGGCCAGAGCCCCCGAAGTGGAAGTTGCCGCAGTGCGGGATATCGCATCGGATTTGAGGTCGCTAACAGCTCCCGTTATGTTCCTTTTCGACTGGGTTCCATAACCTACTACAACAATGTCATCCAGAACATGGGAGTCTTCCTCCATAGTGATAAGATAAAAGGTCTTGTCGGTAACAGGTTGTTCTACCGTTTTGTATCCAAGGTACGAAACGACCAAAGTACCTTTTACTGCGTTCAGGGTAAATAACCCGTCTACGTCCGTTATAGTACCATTAGTGTCTCCCTTGATCAGGACGCTGGCCCCGATTACAGGTTCGTTGTGTGCATCAACAACTTTACCCTTGATTTTGTCTTCTTGCGCATGTGCTGTCGCTGAAATAAGCAGCAACATGATGCACAATAAATAAGAAAAATGTTTTTTCATTTTTTAAGAGTTTTTCATCGATTATTAAATTATGTTGACAGTCCCAAAAGTATATATGAATCTCAGCTTTTCCTGATCTTAAATCAATCAAAAGAGAATGTGGAATTGGTCAAAGCTGAGATATAATCTGTTATGAGAGATAGAATGTGTTGATTGTCCAATCTTATTTTATTCTGATATTCCTTGCTAATTTGTGTGTCTTGGACACTTAATTTGAAGAGATGTTATCTTTTTTGAAGATGTACAAAATCGTCATTGATGGATGGTAGATTTGTCAATGACGTGTTGCTATATATGGTGTCAGCCGTTTATTTTATATTTTTGATTATTTTAAGTAAACGTTGATATTTAATGTCGCACTTTAAAGTTGTAACAGGACGTAAGTGTTACTTAGATAGATAAAAACATAGGTCTGAGACCTTAGAAGATTGCATCCTATATGAGATTATTAGTTCTTTTGTTTTTGATATTTCTGATAGCCATTGTCCCGACCGGTGGTTTTGCTGCTGATATAAAAAGAATCGGGATAGAATCGGATTTATCCAGTAATTATGTTGTAAGTATTACTCAGGATAAAAAGGGTTTTTTATGGTTTGCTACTGAATCGGGGCTTAATAGATTTGATGGAAATAAGTTTAAAGTTTATAAGAAAAAGGATATTTCATCTTCTCTCCAAAGTATCAGCGGGAATGAACTGAATAAGGTATATGCAGACAAATACGACGATGTAGTCTGGATTGCGACTCAGCGTGAAGGACTTAATATGTTTGATTGTAGAACAGAAATGTTTGTTCATTACAGACACGATTCTATAAACAAACAAGGTATTGTCACTAATGATATTACAGATATTGTAAACGCCAGAGATGGCAATGTCTGGATTTCGACATACTACAGGGGTGTCGAATATTTTAATAAAAAGACAAAAAGCTTCAAGCACTATAATAAAACAACTATTCCTCGTATGGTGAGCAATGGTGTTTGGTGTGTAAATGAAGGCAGTAAAGGCTTATTGTATCTGGGACATGTAACCTCGGGACTCAGTATCCTGTCTCTGAAAGATAATAAAATCAAAAATTATCGACACGATCCGGCTAATGCGGAAAGCCTGCCGGGTGATGTCGTAACAGCAATATTCATTGACAAGAATGAAAATGTCTGGATCGGTACGAATAATGGGTTGGCTTTATTCAATCCGGATACAGAGTCGTTTGTGGTATTCAGACACGATTCGGGAAATAGTAATTCGTTGATATCCAATTATGTTTATACCATAACTCAGATGAAAGACGGGCAGCTATGGATCGGAACCGAAAGAGGTGGGGTAAGTATTCTTGATATCAGGCAAAGCATGTTTCTTAGACCCGAAAATGTTTTATTTAAGAACATTGGTTATAGTGATGATTACAGCGGACTATCTAATCCTACCGTAAGAAGTATTTATCAGGATTCGTTCGAGAATATATGGCTGGCAACATACGGTGGTGGCATAAACTTTATAAGCCATTATCCGACTTTCTTCAAAGCATGGGAGTATTCTCCGATTCCGAGTCTCAATAATACATTAAGTAATCCTGTGGCATGGGGGATCTGTGTCGATCGTTCAGATCGGGTCTGGGTAGGGACAGATGGTGGAGGAATAGATATTTTTGAGAAGGGTGTAAAGGTAAAGACTCTCAATAAAAGCAACAGCCCACTGACTGATAATGCAATTCTGACAGCAACCCGAGATTCTGACAATAACTTATGGTTCGGAACTTTTAGGGGAGGAGTCATTGTTTTTGATTCTCAATATAAAGTTGTCTCTCGGTTTTTGATCGATGATAAAAATACCGATATCCGATGCTTTTACGAAGATAATGACAAAAATATGCTTATTGGGACAAGCAGCGGAGTGTATGAATATAATTTATCAGCTAAAGCCGGGAAATTATACTCTTTGGATAAATTGCGAAACTTGGTCAGAGCGATTTCAAAAGACGATCAAGGTAGAATATGGATCGGTTCGTTTGGAGAAGGATTGACTATTCTTGATAAAGACTTTACTAATCCGAAGACTTATAATACAGGGAAAGGCTTTCCTTCTAATACGATTGATTATATATATAAAGACTCAAAAGGTCAGATGTGGATCGCTACAGGGGAGGGGCTTGTTTTCTTCGAAAATCCGTCAGTTGATGATAAGTTTAAAATATTTAATGGACAAAATGGATATAAGAACACTCATGTCAGGGCTATAACCGAAGATGCATCGCATAACATATGGATCAGTTCCAATGATGGAATAAGCCGTATGATATGCAGTACGGGGAAATTTTATCATTACGATCATCATAATGGTGTTCCTTTGGGAGATTTCATGAGTGCTTCTGTGACAAAAGATTCAAAGGGGCAAATATTTTTCGGCTCACAAAACGGTTTGTGTTATTTGGATCCCGAAACGATACCTACCCATATCAAATTACCTTCAACGGTAATAACCGGATTTACAGTATATAATAATGAATCGAAACTTGCCGATCTGGAGATAAACATCCCTGTGACGTCAACCATTAAGCTCGATTACGATCAGAATACATTTAGTGTATCATTTAATGTACTGGATTATGCCCTGAACAATCAGGTCGATTACAGCTATACACTGAAAGGTCTTGAAGATCGTTGGTATAATACTCAAAATCTGAATACAATTACTTTTAGAAATATACCTCCAGGTAAGTACGAACTGTTGATCAAGTCAAGAGTCAAGAATCAGGAATGGTCTGACCATGTCGCATCACTTATTATTGATATTTATCCGCCGTTGTGGTTAACATGGTGGGCTAAGGCTGTATACTTGATAATTGCTTTGGTGATAGTCTTTTTTATCCTTCGTTTTTATAAGCGAAAACTCGAACTGGAAACTTCCCTTACTCTGGAAAAAAGAAACCATATGCAGGAGCAGGTGCTTAATGATGAGAGATTACGCTTTTTTACCAATATAACCCACGAATTAAGAACACCATTAACCCTTATTCTGGGACCTTTGGAGGATTTGCAGAATGATCAGGGGCTTTCGGAAAGGCATGCCTCTAAAATAACTGTCATACACAAAAGTGCTATGCGTTTGCTTAATCTGATTAATCAGATTTTGGATTTCCGTAAAACCGAGACACAAAACAAAAGGCTTACAATACATAAGGGAGATTTGTCTCAATTAGTTCAGGAAATTGGCTTAAAGTATAAAGAGCTGAACGTTAATGCAAAAGTAGACCTTGAGATTAATCTAGAAACCCGAACCGACGGTATTTATTTCGATTCGGATATAATAGGTACTATTCTGGAAAATCTGTTATCTAATGCGTTTAAATATACCGAAGAAGGTGTTATTTCTCTTACATTAAGGGATTTGCATGAAGATGACATCACTTACACCGAAATAGAGGTGAGGGATACAGGATGCGGAATTCCTGAAGAATCCATATCACGCATATTTGAGCGTTACTATCAGGCAAATGGCGACAGGCAGGTTTCGGGAACAGGGATTGGTTTAGCTTTGGTTCGTAATCTGGTTTTGATACACGAAGGAGATATAACTGTAGAAAGTAAACTCGGAGAAGGGACAATATTCCGTTTCAGAATTGATGCTAATAATATTTATCCGAATGCCAAGCATATAGATGAACTAGAGTCCGAGGAGGCTGTAACTGAAATTCTGGGAGAGGAACTGAATAATACAGGTAATACTACTGAAAATAAAACTATTATTCTGGTTGTTGAGGATAATAAAGATATACGGGACTATATTCAGAGTTCATTAGCGGATCAATATACAGTTTATGTAGCGGTAAACGGAGCCGAAGGTTGGGAGAAGGCCTTACTCTATGTACCTGATATTATCGTAAGTGATATAATGATGCCCGAAATGGATGGGTTTGAGCTTAGCAAAACATTGAAAGAGGATGTAAGAACCAGCCATATCCCGATCATATTACTTACTGCAAAAGATACGATACAAGATCGTACCGAAGGTTATAATCTGGGGATAGATTCATATTTAACGAAACCTTTCAGTGCTAATCTTTTGCGGAGTCGCATTGTGAACTTACTGGATACAAGGAAAAAGCTGGCAGATCTGATCAATAAAAACAGAATAGATAAAAAAACGATCATTGTGGATGCTTTGAACAGCATTGATAATGAATTTATTGAAAAGGTGACTGCTATTATCGAACAGAATCTCGATTCAGACAAGATAGATGTGGCATTGATTGCCGAAAAAATGAATATGAGCCATTCTACCCTTTATCGTAAAATAAAAGCACTTTGCGGTATATCGGTAAATGAATTCATCAGGAAGATAAGAATCGGTAATGCCGAAAAATTGCTGCTTACCGGAAAATATTCAATATCGGAAATCTCGTATATGGTAGGTATAAATAGTATAACTTATTTCAGGCAATGCTTTAAGGATGAATTTGGTCTTGTGCCCTCTGAGTATCTCAAGAAGATTAAAAATGAAACAGACCCCGAATCCGGCTTCTGATTGAAATGTAGTACAAACATGCATGAAATATACTCTATATTATAGTGCTATTAACCTTAAATTTGCCTGTGTAAGAAAAACTGCATTTATGCTTAGATAGTTAATAAAAGGGGCTGAGTCCTTTCTGCATGAAAAACCTAAATAATTGAATAAATGAGAAGAGTACTGTTTTGTGCAAGTTTGTTAGTGTACACTTGCTGCCTTTGGGCAAAAGATGTACAAGTTAACTCTCCGGATGGAAGATTAAACCTTAATGTTTCGATAGTAAACGGAGAACCCTCGTATTCGGTAGCATACGACAACAAGGTGCTGGTAGAAAAATCACCATTAGGATTAGTTACTGATGGAGGCGATTTTTCAAAGTCCATGAATTTTGTTTCTACAAAAGAATCATCGATCGATGAAAAGTATACAATGGACAGAACGAAAGTGGCTTCGGTTCATTATATCGCAAAAGAGGTTGTGTATAGCATGACTAATAAGAATAACGTACCGATATCAATAGTTTTCAGAGTAAGTAACAATGATGTTGCATTTAAATATACAATTCCCCAGTCAGGAGAGACTGCCTGTTATGTTGTAGAAAAAGAGGCTACCGGATTTAAATTTTCACCTCAGACAACAACATTTATCACCCCTCAGGCTTCACCGATGATCGGATGGAAGCGGACTAAGCCCAGCTATGAAGAAGAATATGTTCCTGATGAGCCGGTAGGTACACCCTCCAAATATGGAGAAGGATATACTTTTCCCGCATTGTTTCATGTCGGAAACGATGGTTGGGTATTAATTTCCGAAACCGGAGTCAGCAGTGCATATTGTGCTTCTCGCTTAAGTGACGGAACAGCTGACGGACTTTACACTATTGCATATCCTAATCAGAAAGAAAATAACGGAATTGGAAGTGCAAATCCTGCTATAAGCCTTCCGGGAGAAACTCCGTGGCGGACAATAACCGTAGGGAATACCTTGAAACCGATTGTAGAAACAACTGTTCCTTTCGATGTAGTAAAGCCATTGTACGAACCTACACAAGAATATAAGTACGGAAGGTCTACATGGAGCTGGATCATGTGGCAGGACAATAGCGTGAATTATGAAGACCAGATCAAGTACATTGATTTAGCGGCTCAAATGGGATATGAATATGTGCTGATCGATGGTCTGTGGGAAACTCAGATAGGATATGAAAAGATGCCTGCGTTGTTTAAATATGCCCAGTCAAAAGGGGTAGATGTATTCCTTTGGTATAACTCAAACGGATATTGGAATGATGCTCCTCAGGGAGCAAAACAACGGATGCATAATTCGATAGTTCGAAAAAAAGAAATGCAGTGGTTGAAAAGTCTGGGTGTGAAAGGCCTGAAAGTTGATTTCTTCGGAGGAGATAAGCAAGAGACCATGAAATTGTATGAAGATATACTCTCTGATGCAAATGATTATGGTTTGATGATTATTTTCCATGGTTGTACTTTACCCCGTGGTTGGGAACGTATGTATCCTAACTATGTTGGCAGTGAAGCTGTTTTAGCCTCCGAAAATCTGATTTTTACACAGAAGTCGAATGATGATGAGGCTTACAGTGCTTGTTTGCACCCATTTATCAGAAATTCAGTAGGGTCGATGGAATTTGGACCTGTTCTGTTGAATAAACGTCATAACCGTAATAATGATGGCGGTACAATCAGACGGACTTCATATACATTCCAGATTGCAACAGCTGTATTATACCAAAATCCGGTTCAGATGTTTGCTATTGCTCCCAATAATCTGGAAGATGCACCTGCGGCTGCAATTGATTTTATGAAACAGGTTCCTACAACTTGGGATGAAACCCGCTTTATCGACGGATACCCCGGTAAATTCTGTGTATTAGCCCGCCGACATGCCGACAAGTGGTACATTACCGCAGTTAATGCTACAGGAAATACTCTTAAACTGAAAGTTAATCTGCCTATGTTTGCCGAGCAGGAAGTGAAAAGATATGCAGATGATTCGGACGGGAAAACTACACTGGATAAAATCAAAATTAAGAAGGACGGCAATACTGTTCTCACCATTACTTCGAATGGAGGTGTTGTGTTGACCAACTGATCAAAGGTTATTAGTGACTTTTTATCTATATAGAAAGGGGACAATGTTTAGAGTCTGTTTAAATTTTATAGCTGTACTTTTTTATAGCTATTGTGAGATAGATTTTTAGTTTTGTTTTTGAAAGTTTAGCGGGTTAAACTAAAAAAAGAAAGCGAAAAATAGGCTCATAAGAGCAGAAAAAAGCAGCTAAGAGTTGGTTTTGACAATCATAAAATTAATTTTCGCTAAAATTTAAACAGGCTCTTAGTTACAGGTTCTGATAAAAAGAGAAAAAGTTACTGATGTAAAAGTGCATTTTGGGAGTAACTTTTGTAACCTTTTCGGCAAATGCCCCCAAACGCCTAAAGGGGCTTTTCGGAGAAAATGAAATCTCCTTTAAGGGACATAGGGGTACAAGTAACAAAAGTACTATCCGGAAAGTAAACACAAAGAATGTCACTTTTGTAACCTTTTGTTCGTAAAGTTTTGGTAAACAATAGAAATGTAGTATAAATTTTTAATCTGAATATTATATATGGAAAAAATAAGAAAGGCAATTCTTTTTGTAGCCATGAGCGTTATAGCTATAGGTTACAGCATTGCCCAAAGCAGTATTGCCGAGAAAGATTATGTAGGCTATTTATTTGCTTATTTCACCGGAAATAGCGTTGAAGAAGAAGCTGTCAGGTTTGCAATCAGTGCAGATGGCTATAATTTTATGGCATTGAACAACAATCAACCTGTAATTGATTCCAAGCAAATAAGCTCGACAGGTGGAGTGAGAGATCCTCATATTTTGAGAGGTGAGGATGGTAAAACATTCTATATGGTCGTAACGGATATGACTTCATCAAAGGGCTGGGATTCTAACAGAGCAATGATTTTGTTGAAATCTACAGATTTGGTAAACTGGACATCAAGTATTATTAATATTCAGAAAAAGTATAAGGGGCAGGAGAATCTGAAAAGGGTATGGGCGCCTCAAACTATCTACGATCCCGAAGCCCAAAAATATATGGTATATTGGTCGATGCAGCATGGCAATGGTCCGGATATAATCTATTACGCATATGCAACGCCGGATTTTACAGATCTGGAAGGAGAGCCGAAGACATTGTTTATTCCAAAGAATAAGAAATCGTGTATCGATGGGGATATAATTCTGAAAGATGGAGAGTTTTTCCTGTTTTATAAGACAGAAGGCGATGGAAACGGTCTAAAGTTGGCAACGACCAAATCTCTTACTTCGGGAATTTGGGATGAGTCTGATGATTACAAACAGCAAACCAAAGACGCTGTAGAAGGTTCGAGTGTATTTAAGAGGATCAATTCGGATACTTACATCTTGATGTATGATGTCTATATGAAAGGGCAGTATCAATTTTGTGAAACAACAGACTTGAAAAACTTCAAGGTGATTGATCACGAAATATCAATGGACTTTCACCCTCGCCATGGGTCTATTATTCCTGTTACTAAAAAAGAACTGAAAAGATTGACCGACAAATGGGGAATGCCTGCCAAATACCCTGCATTGAATAATAATCCTGTATTAGAAGGGTATTATGCCGATCCGGAGATTTTATATTCACAAAAGACCGGTAAATATTACCTTTATCCAACCAGCGATGGTTTTGATGGCTGGGGTGGATACTATTTTAAGGTATTCTCATCCGATAATCTGAAAGATTGGACAGACGAAGGTGTTATTCTCGACCTGAAAAAAGATGTTCCTTGGGCAGGGCGCAATGCCTGGGCTCCTTGCATCATTGAAAGAAAAGAAGGCGATTCGTATAAATACTATTATTATTATACCGGTGCTCAAAAAATAGGCGTAGCCGTATCTGATAATCCGACAGGTCGTTTTACCGATTCGGGAAAGCCTGTTGTCGCAACTCGTCCTAAAGGGATAACAGGAGGTCAGGAAATAGATCCCGATGTGTTTCAGGATCCTAAAACCGGTAAGTATTACCTTTATTGGGGAAACGGGTACATGGCTGTTGCCGAATTGAGTGACGATATGCTTTCTATTAAGGAAAAAACAATAAAGATAATGACTCCCGACAATACCTTCAGGGAAGGTATTTATGTGTTTTACCGTAATGGAGTGTACTATTTCTTGTGGTCGGAGGATGATACCCGAAGCGAGAATTACAGGGTGAGATATGCCATGTCTGACTCTCCTACAGGTAAATTGAGAATACCAGAAAACAATCTTATTTTGTCAAAAGATGCAGATAAGGGAATATATGGAACGGGGCATAATTCAGTTCTTCAAAAGCCAGATTCGGATGAATGGTATATTGTTTATCACCGATTCAATCGCCCTAATGGTATAAAAATGGGAGATGCTGCCGGATTCCATAGAGAAGTTTGTATCGATAAAATGGAATTCAATGCAGATGGAACAATCAAAAAGGTAGTGCCAAGTATTTAAGGTAAGGTCTCAGACCTATTTGTCTTTTTTTGTAAGTGAAACGGTCACAGTCTGTTTAGACTAAAAGTATATTATTAAATACTTGCTGTTACTTAATAGAAAGAACCGGAAGTTATGTTCCGGTTCTTTTGTATATGATTATTCAGACATTTCCTTTATTATAATGCGAACCATGTCTTTATATCCATTCTCATTGGGATGAAGTCCATCCATTGTATAGATGCCATGGTTATTCTTAATATCGGTAGGGGATGTCCAATAAGGCTCTTTGGTAAAATCCCAATCGCATAAGTTATATAGGTCAATACATTTGATGTCGTATTTGTTGCAACATTCAACAATGGCATCTCTCTTTCGAAGCCAATTTTCGGGTTGCGAGAATGAGTTGAAACTGTTACTCCTTTTTTGTGGCAGCGGGGTACAAAAGACGATAAAAGGAGCCTGGATAGAATTTTGATAATGCTGCCTTACTTTACGTGCGATATGAGATGCTGCTTGTATGAAATAATCGCCTGTATAATCCGAATTAAGATCGGTTTCGCTGGCGGTTGGTTCATCGGTAAGTCCAAAAGTTCCTACTGTATTCCTTTTTCCTGTGTCGTTTCCTCCGAGAAGGCATATGATGATGTCGGGTCGATAATCATATATTCGTTGCAGTTGAGAGTTTTTTGCGAGCATTGAGGTTGTATATCCGCTAAAGCCGGCTAAGAATACATCAGAGGCTCCGGAATCCTCTTTGAGGTATTGTTTGTACCATTCGTAGTCATCCGATGATATACTGTCTCCATAGAGAAGGATTCTTTTCCCTGTCATCGTATCCTTGTAATGTTTATGGTTAACGGGCAGTTTGTATTGATCGACAGCCTTTTCCCCCGTATTACAAGCAGTAAGCAACGATAAACAGATGTAAATGGTTATTTCTTTGATAGGCATACCATAATGTGTCGTATTGAAAGTGTCAGAGACAAAAATAAAGCCTGCCCGAAAATCAGGCAGGCTTTCATTTTTAACGTATAATGTTAAGCTTCAGATTCTTCAGCTTCCTCATTTATCGGAGCAATTAACTTATAGCCTTTACCGTGAATATTGATGATTTCAATTTCAGGATCGGCTTTCAGAAGTTTTCTGAGTTTGGTGATGTATACATCCATACTTCTGGCATTAAAGTAGTTATCATCTACCCATATTTGCTTTAAAGCGTGGTTGCGTTCCAATATATCATTGGCGTGAGCGCAAAGCAAGCCTAATAGTTCAGACTCTTTGGTTGTAAGCTTAGTGCTTTCTCCGTTGATAGTCAGAATTTGTTTTTGAGTATCGAAATTCATTTTACCGAATTGGTAAATCTGTTGATCTTTACCTTTTTTGCCTTTTACGCGGCGGAATATAGCTTCGATACGCAACACAAGTTCTTCCATACTGAAAGGTTTGGTTATGTAATCATCTGCTCCTGCTTTGAACCCTTCAAGAATATCGTCTTTCATATTCTTGGCTGTCAAAAATATAATAGGTATGTCAGGATTGATTGCTCTGATTTCTTTGACCAATGTGATACCGTCTTTTTTAGGCATCATAACATCCAGCACGCACAAATCGTATTTTTCTTTGACAAAACCTTTATATCCGGCTTCTCCGTCAGGGAATAAGTCTGTATCAAAACCTTTGGCTTGCAGGTATTCTCTGAGTAGCATCCCGAGGTTTTCATCGTCCTCACATAAAAATAGCTTTAACTTCTCTTCCATAATATCTCTACTTTATATTGAATAAACTTATTATAAATTTGGTACCTTGACCTATTTCGCTTTCTACCTTGATTGTACCTTTATGATCATCAATTATCTTTTTTACATATGCAAGTCCAAGTCCGAATCCTTTTACATCGTGCCTGTTACCTGTCGAAACACGGTAGAATCGTTCAAATATCTTTTTAGCGTTTTCTTTTTTTATACCGATACCATTATCTTCAACACTTATATATATCTTATTGTTCTGATTCCATGTCCGAATCATCAATTCGAGAGGTATATCTTCCCGCCTGTATTTAAGTGCATTATCTAGCAGATTAAAAACTACATTTGTAAAATGCATTTCGTCAGCATTTACTAATGTATCATCTGCTTCGAGATCTATGTCGATTTTACCACCGAATTTTTCGACTTTTAACTGAAAAGTATTGGCAATATTAACAATAATATCGTTGACATCCAACTCTTTGAACTTTAGAGTTGCCTGTTGTTTCTCAAAAAGAGACATCTGCAATACCTTTTCTACCTGAAAACTAAGGCGTTTGGTTTCATCATTAATCACACTGGATATATGATTGAAAATATCGGGCGATTTCATTATCCCCGGGTCTCTCAGCATCTGCGCAGCCAATGATATGGTTGATACCGGTGTTTTCAGTTCATGAGTCATATTATTCATAAAATCGCTCTTCATTTCAGATAAACGCTTTTGTCTGAATATCAGGTATATGGATATTATGAATGTAATGAGCAAAATGAGAGTAAATACAAAAGCCGGCAACAGCAATGATATTTCACTGAGCAGATAATCGTTTTTGGTAGGAAATGATACCCAAAGGCTGTTTAACTTATCTATCGGATCATTTGGATATAAGACCTGCTTATAAAGCGAGTTTTTGTCAGGTTCTGTATAGTTCTCCTGTTTAAATATCGGTTTATCGTTATTGTCAACGATTTCAAACTGGAACGGTATCTCTATACCATTTGATTTGAGTTCGTCTTTTATCGTATTATTAAGCGTCTTGAAATTTATTTTTTCCGAAATAGGCTCAGTGCTTGATCGTTGTATCAGTTTCGATATCACATTGTCTTTTGCGATTACATTGTCGACCAATTGCCGCTGATAATCATATCTTTGTTTAAACTGTTCCTGTATATTAAAGGAGGCCTGCGCTACGGCATTTGTACCTCTTTTGGGTATATTCTTAGATTTGGAGCTTTTGATGCTGGTCGTTTGCGATACATTGTATTCCATATTCATTATCGGATCTCCGTTGTTATCGGTGATTCTGAAACTTTGTGAATGGGTTACAATCTGCTCGCCATTGGCATTAGTCACAGGAATGTCTTTGTATATTCCTTTTTTGTTATAAAAATCAGAAGCTTCCTGATACAGATACTTTCTTGTTTGTTCGAGTTCGAGATTCTTTGAGACTTGATATAAACTTCTACGCACAGCTTCATCAAATTGATCGTTTCTCATATTTAATGAGGCACGAAAATAATTGATTTGCAATGATAACAACCCGAAAAAGGTAACTGCCATTACAGCAGCGAGTAGCCAAATCGTAGATTTCTTCATTTCTTACACAAACTCCATAACTGCACTCAAGTGAGTGCATATCAATTATCTAATCTTACTTTTAACAAAGATAATCTATTTTTGTTTAACATTTTGCGAAAAAAAGAGAACTCTTTATTTTTTTTATTTTATTAGTTTTCTTAAATAAAAAGTAAGGTCTTTTTTCTGCTAAGATATTATATCTCTATTGGTTTGAATATCTGTGTGTTTGTTGTACACTAAGAGGTTCTATTCGGGCAGAGTAAAGCGAAGACTTATTCCGAAATTTGTATTTGATGTAGGATATGAAGATGTTGAAATTAGAGGTGAATTTACTATTCTGTCGAAATAGGCACGCATGATCAGTGCTTTGCTCAGACTATAATCTGCTGATATTTTTAAGGTAAGTATCGTTGTGCCCGATGTTGCTTCTGTAAATCCGTCTTCGATTTTTCGTATCAATGACTGGGTTGTGCGTCTGGATAGATCGGCATTGATAACCATATCATTACTGAATCCTGACTGTTTTTTCTTATTCCAGCCCATTATTTTATTGAATTCGATGATTCTGTATCCTAAGCCTACTATGAGGTCTTTTTGCAGGTTTTCGATAATCTGAAATGAGCTGATATTAAGATTTAGTGCTCTGGTATAGTTATAACGTGCCTTGATAATCAGGTTATTATTCATCGTTCCTTCAGCTCCGAACAAAGGATTAAATTGTTCTATGAGGCTGACAGCCGAAATATCATAACCGGATGATGGCACAGGCAGAGGGGTATCATCAAGAGATTTTATAAAGCCGAGTCCGTTACCGGCGTCAATCCAGCTGGAAAACGATCCATACGATCCTATACTGTATTGAGATGTATATGCATGGCTGAGAATCAGATTCTTGAATTTAGTCTTGAACCAAGGCAGAGTCGTAAGCCCATCGTATGTTATACGCCAATTTGGTAATAATGCCGATAGTGCAGGAAAAGGATTAAGTGAAACAGAGCGTACATCTCGTCCAGTATAAGCAGCAAGGAATGCCGGAATAAGAACATCCGAAGAATTTTTATTGACAGGTTCTCCTATAGCCGAAAAGTAATCTTGATTTCCAAGTCCTGCTTGTGCAATGAATCCGGAGTTAGGGTAGGGTGTGCCATTGAATTTATTTTCCCACCGACGGGTAATGATGTCTCTGTTCTTACGGAACTTCTCAAATGCTTTGGAATAGTATCCGTTTCCTGAATTGCCACTGTCAAAGCTGGATGCTAATGATATGGTTGTTATTGTAAAGCTTCCACCCAAAGTTTTAAGGGTAGGGGCATCCGCATAGTATTGGTAGGATATGCGATCTGTTTTTTCTCGCAAAGCATTGAGTCTGATTTTTAGTCCTCTGGCTGGCTCCAGAGTTGCTTCCAATTCGAGCTTACGGGTCGAGTTATAAACTGCTGGCGATATATTATTTTCGTCTAACACCAGCCAATCGTTCCGTAATGCTCTGTTGAGGTATTCTTCTCCACCTTTCAATCCGAAAGCGAAATCAAGTCCCGGGGTTATGCCGTATTCGGTTCGTTTCTGTCCAAACATATCACCTATGCCCGGCCTGAATCCTTCTATGGCGGTTTCGTTACGAGCTGAATAATTGACCGAGAACGAGCGTACAGACATTAAACCTCTTGCAGCATATTCGGCAACTTTATATAATGTTGTTTTTTCGACTGCTCCTTTTTGCGCTATATTCAACTGTATGGTAGCAGTATCTTGCAACATTATTCGTATCGAATTGTCATCAATTCGTTTATATTTTACCTTGAATACCCGTCCGTCTCGTCTGGCGACAATATCGATCCGTTTTGTACTCAGGTTATGATTTACAACTGTTCCAGAATCGGGATTCAGCGTTATTTCCTGGCTGAAGCGTTTCAATCGTTCAGGTTTTGCCCTTTCCGGCCGTTGATTATTAGACCTGCGGTTGTTACTTCCGAACTTAGCATTGACCTTTCTTAGAAATGCCGATTTATTATATAAAGCAGTCAGATCGAATCTGTTATTTGAAGATAAGGTTATGTTATTGGTAATTATATTACCGATTTCTTCCGATTCGACAGTTGCCCCTCTGTCCCATGAATATTGACTGTCATAATTGGCAGATGAACTGATCCAGCTAAGGAATGGAATATTATTTAGAGGGAGGGTATAGGTAACCTTTGCCGTTTGCCTGTATGACAAAGGTCCGCTCTGATTTTTTATACTGTTAGAAACAGAATCGCGCCATACTTCGTATTCATCCCTATCCAGTCGTTTATATATCTGTAAATAGGGCTCATCTGCTATTTCGGCACGTGTACCGGTTTGTAAGCTGATTTTCAGGTTACGGAGTAAGTCCCAGTTGAGACTGAAGTCTCTGTCCCAATAAAAAGTCTGGCTCCATGTCATAAATTCAGAAGCCTTGCTGTCGCCACCCAGGAGATAACTATCCAGATCCCTCGTAAGAGTTTCCGTGTTATAACGTGTTGTATATGAGTTAAACGAAATATTGCTCGGCAATAAATTAATACCCAGACTCTTTGGGTATTGAGCAAGCGGAGCTTTACTTTTTATGTTTTTGAAAGGCTCCCATGTCTTTACTCCCGGAGAATACGAATAGCTGAATGTCGTTTTCTGGTTCTTAGTTATGTCATATACCGTTGTCGGGTTTGTTATTTGGGTTTCGCTGTATGCATATCCGAAAGTGAAATTGGCTGGGTCATACGGCATCGGGTTCTTACTTTTGATATCGAATTTTACATTCGAAAAACTAAGGCTCTTGGTTACAGTCTTATCTTGCGCCAGATTCTTTATTGAATCTTTTTCGGCTTTAGTATCGACTAGATCCAATGATTCTTTAAGAGTTATATCTTGGTTCAGCGGATCGTACTTTGGAGTCGTTGTCTGATTTGAATATGAATAATAAAATGGTATTGACGCATTTATTTTTTCGGGGATGAAACGTCCCAAATCAAGGTTTGTTGCTATGGTATAAGTTGAATAATCATCACTCCTTCGTTCGTTAAGACTTTGATCAATCGATCCGAATCCGATTGTTTCCTTCCTTCCCGTAAAACTGACAGACCCAATGTCTGACAGATTGATATTGAGATTACCCTGTGCTGCCCATCCTCCTTCTTCGTCAAAGTCGGTCATGCGTAATTCATTTACCCATATTTCCGCCGATTTAAGGGTTCTTGAATTGTTTCTGACACCTATCATCATGACCTGAATATCGGATAGTGATGGATTACCGATGATGCTAACTTTGTTTTGCTGATTATCTGGATCGTTTGTACTGTATAAGGTTGTGTACGAAACTTCCGATCCTGCTTTACGTTTTTCCTTATTTCTCTCCAGTTTCAGGTTGGTGAGTAATTTCAAAGGGAAGTCGAACATATTTTCTTTAGGCCATACGGTTTCCCTGTCATTATCGTTTTTATTGCTATATCTTCCCGGTGGAGTTATGGATAATGGTATTTCATATTCGTAATAGTTATTTTTGTAGTCCGAACCTAAACGCAGGAATACAGTTATTTCATTTTGACCGATGTCTTGTCCGTCTGCCAATTCTTCGGCATGAGTAAACATTTGCAGTCTTTTATAGCGGCGCAGGTCATATACTGTATTTTTATATATAGCTCTGGCATCGGATGGTTCCAGATTGAGAACCTGTAAGGCTAATGCCTGCTCATTATCTTCTACCAATTGAGACTGATTAGAGTCTATTATGCGTTTCACCCCGGGAGGGACAACGTAGTTTACAGGAGTCTTGCTGCTGTTCTCTTCTATATTTACAGCAGATACATTAATTGAACCCTGCCCCTGATTGATACCGTCCTGCAATGTTTGCGTATAGGTTCTCCACTCTCCCCGTACAAGATCGAGTGTTGCAAAGCGCAGATATGTTTCCTGCTTGAAATCAGTGACAAACATACGCATAAACCGAATGGTTTTGAATCCTTGTATGTTACCTACTTTCTTATTCCCGTTTTTGGTATTGTTATAATCACTCAGAGGGATTTTGAACTGATACCATTTGTTTGTAGACGGAGTGCCATTTGAAAGAGTAACCGGCACTTCCCGTATTTCTGAAATGTAATTAGAGCCGACATTCATGTTGTTCGGATCTAATTTTACTTTGTATTGATAATAATTATCGGATTCGTTCATTGTATAGTCCTGATTGAGGTCTTCAACATCAGGCACAGAGCTTGCGGCGGTCGAATAGCTTTCGTTGGTATTTGTAATAGTATTACCTTCCGTTCCGTTAAAGTATTTATAACGATCAAGGATGCTTGTTTTCTGTGCATCGTAATCGCTTCCCCTATAATAGTGATAGTTATCTCCTGATGGATCGTTCAAGGGAGAAAAGGGGTCTTGTTCCATTTTACTAATGGCTGATGACGACAGTTTCGATCTTAAATTGTTCAGATAAGTCACATAAGTGGGGAATTGTAATTCGTCGGCAGTACTTAAGCCATTTAGCCCGACATCCTGACGTGCACGAGCTTCATTACTCAATGTATTATCAAAGGCATATGCGGTAGATTGACGGGTAGGGACACGTCCCCATTTTGTGGTTTCGTATTCGGTAGATAAAGGATCAGTTGGTAATCCGTTTTCGAAGAATTTTTTACCGTCTTTCAGAACATCTTCCGATATTTCTCCCAGGTTAAAATACAGATCTCCGCCTGTGTTGTTGACATTATTTTTACCGTTTTCGACAAACGGGTCAAGCAACCAAAATTCGATATATTCGATATTACTGTTTTCGAAATTTGTATTATCCAGTTTACGGGTAATTCCTCCCCATCGGTTTTGAGGATTAAGAAGTTGTCCATCGCTGTTGAGGCTGACATCATCCAGATTGTAAGGACCTCTTTCAGTCGGATAAAACGAAAGATTGAGAGCTGTAAGTGTAGATGCTTCCGTTGATACGATGTCTTTACCCGGATAAATTTCTTTGATATTTATTTCCCTGACGAAAGGATTGTCACGGTCTTCTTTGGTTATGTGAGAAGGTGTCCGTGATGTATTTCTGGTAAATAAGTTATCGATGTTAAACCATGCAAGTCGAGCCCTATTGTTACCATAAGCTATATCGTTGGTTAGTTTCGATTCTTCAAACAGGGTAGGGGTCGAAGATAATTTCCATCCATAAGCATTGACTAACGATATACGGGTCTTGGCCGCTTCGAAATCATCAATATACGAATATCCTCCCGAATATTGATTTTCATAATGCCCCGGTATCATCTGGGCAAATTCGGCATTCAAGGATATTTCGGATGGAGCTGTTGCATTGACAAATGGCAGTTTGTCTATCAGATTAGTAAGCCATTGCGATTTTGTACGATAGGAGGTATTTAGTCCCCATACCGTATTTTTCAGTGCTTCTTCTCCAACTGACGATTTGTAGGTGAGAGGTTTCTCATACATATGCAATATGGTTGCTCCTACATTGAAATTCTTCGTGAAATCATAACTCAAATTCAAGCCCAGTAAGGTCTGCCGCTGCATACTGAATAACGATTGATCTTCGAGAGAAACGTTTATCGATGTGCCGGTATCTATGAGGCTTTGGTTAAGTATAGTAACTGTTCCTGCTATATAGTCGACCGAGTAATCTACATTTTCAGTTAAAACAGTCCCGTTTGCCGTTACTTTGACCGAACCTTTGGTTACATTCATCGCATTGAGACTGATTACCGAGCTGGAAGATGCCGATGCCCGAAACGATCCGCTTATTTTGAATTTATTTTTATCGGCGGTTTGTTGCGCAACAGTAAGTGTAGAATCGTACAATTCTTGGTATACATATTTCTTGGCAATGGCATCATTACCTATTTTCTTTCGAAGGTGTTCACCGAAGGGTTCTACAACCGGAAATATAACCCGACCTCTTTCGGCATTGATAGTGTATCCATCGAGGAAGTCAAAGATTCCATCGGGATTGGCATTATTTGATGCGTTGAGCCTGTCGAGGTTCATAACTCTCAGCAGCAGCTGATTTTTTATATTACCTTCGGGGATATAGTTTATGTATGTACCGACTGTATCACTTTGATAAGAGATATTCAGCCTGAATTTTTCTTTTTGTATTTGAATTGAACCGAGTTTATAAACGTTCTTCATCATTAAATCCCATGTATAGGACTGAGGATAAAGAGATACCGGTTTCAATAATTTGAGAAATAGCGATCCCGATTTAGCTGCGCTTCCTTCCTGGGACGGAATCTCACTGGCAAACTCCCCTATTTTATAGGTCTCAGGTCCTTTGGTATATTCAAAAGCTACAGCCAATACCTGATCAGATGCCAAGGCTGAGTTGAGCGATATATATCCCAGTTTAGTGTTAAGTGTATATTCTGAGGCGTCCAGTTTACGGGCATTCTCCAGTTTATCGAAATCCTGTCCGGTCTGTAAACCCGCTGCAGTCAGTATGGCATTTGCCTGATCTTTGTTACGGGCTGCACTATATGATGAGTTTATGGTGGAATATAAGTTATTGGCTCCATTGTAAGGAATATCTAATGTTCCTTGTTTATTCCATTTGCCGGTGTTGCCGATTTTGTTGTATTCTCCCATGTCGGCAAATGCTACAATATTGCGGGCATTATCCCAATTGCCTTGTTTGTTTGTTACCCACACTTCTATTTTAGTGATAAGTATCGGTGATTGGACATAAGGCAGTTTGCTCATCGCCTCATCGTAGTTATCCCGAAAATACTGAGATAGAAAGAAGTGCTGATTTTCGTCATACTCATCGGCTTTGAATTCGAAAGGAGTCGTTTGTACACCTCCCGAGGAACTCGCCGTTTGGCTTTGCGTTTCTTTTTGCGAGATAACTGTGTTGATTTTTAATTTGCCGAATTGAAGATCAGCACGAATACCAAATAATGAAGTTGCACCTGTTATCAATGAATTTGTAGTATTCATACTCACATTTCCGGCTTCTAGGTAACGGATTATTTCGTCCTCTTTGCCTTCGTATGCGAGCTTGGCTTTTTTTGAGTCGAAGTCGAAAGTGGCTTCCGTATCATAGTTCAGCCCAAAGTTTACTTTATCGCCGACGGATGCATTGACATTGACCTGAATTTTCTCATCAAAATCAAACATTGTCCGGTTTCTGTTCTTTTGAGAGAGAGTTGGGTTGTCGGTCGATGTATTCTTTAATCCCATAGATAGTTCAACGTACCCTTGTGTCTTGACTTGTACTCCTCCGGGACCAAAAATCCGTTCGAGCGCTCCGGCATTAACCTTTATATCTTTCAGAGAGAATGCTTCTTTTTCGTCCTTTTTATTAAAGGTCTCATCGTTTTTCTGTTTGAAATAACGAGACATTGATTCTTTTAGAGAATAGTCGAGGTATTGTTGCGGATTGAGGGTAAAAGGGGTCACCCATTCGTCATTATCTATTTTTGTCCGGAAAAGATATACATTGTGTTTGACATCATATTCGACTTGAGTCTGCACATTAGAAGGATCTTTCAGGTCAATAGGACTTTTTTTGATCAAATCGTTGTAATTCGTGATCTGTGTGTTCTTAACAGGATAGAGTGTACCCGTATCCTGAGGAGCGGTAAATTCTTCGGCGGGATAAGAAAAATCGCTCTCAGCCTTTTCCGATGTCGTCGAAAACAGACTGATTACACATATAAACAGTGATGTGATTAGAATAAAATATTTTATACTCTTATTCAATGATTCCCCGCTTTTATTTTTTTAGTAAATGAAAGTATCTAATGATACATTCTCAAGTTATAATAGGCTCAGGTTATTATACTTGCCAAAGCAATAAATAGGTCTGTGACCTTATCCTTAGTTATACGTATTGTTTCTTTACTCTAATGTCTGAAATAGTGATTGTATTCTTATTATACCGAGACGGAATATCTGATCGGCATTGGATAATTACTTACAATATTTTCAGTGCTGTTTTTATAATCTGTTCGATTGTGCTGTCGGGCTTGTCTTTCAGGATTTTAGCTACGGCTTTTTGCGATGGAACCTGTGCGAATCCCAGCATAACCAATGCGGCAATAGCTTCGTTGGCAGCTTCGCTATTAATGCTTACATTACTGATCGCGTCTCCTGTAACTTTAATTTTGTCTTTCAGGTCTACGATTACCCGTTGAGCCGTTTTTAAGCCTATACCTTTTACTGTTTTTAGCATATCCGCATTTCCGGATGATATGACGAGTTCGAGTTCCGTAATGGTCATCGAAGACAAAATCATGCGTGCGGTACTTGCACCTATTCCAGAAACGCTTATAAGTAAGATGAATAAATCTCTCTCTTGTTTGTTGATGAATCCGAATAACTGATGAGCATCTTCTCTGATAGATTCATATATAAATAACTTTTCGGACTTTTTATGTTCTAACGCCGAATATGTATTTAGAGAAATATTTATAAAATATCCGATTCCGCTTGTTTCAATAGTGACAGAAGCGGGTGTCAGTTCAGCGATTTCGCCTTTTATATAATCAATCATATATTAAGATATGTATAAGTCTGTTAAATGAGGGCTAATATACTTAATCTTTGAGTAATTACCCCTTAAAAAGTGGTTATATTCTTATTCCGGAACATGCAAAAGTAATGTTAATCCTGCTCTTTATCAAACCTGCACATCAGAAAGACCTCATATTAAAAAAAGATTTAAGGTTTTTATTAAATATTAAACGAACTAAGCATAATAAGTATTCACTTATTTTATCTATATGGAAAGAGGTTTTTGAAATCAATTATCAGTCAGCAGTTAACATAGTGAAAATTAGACTGACGGGTAAAAAGGGAACAATAAAAAAATGCATTTTCGGTGTGACTTTTGTTACCTTTTGAGGATATTTCGTAAGGGCGCATAATTATACCTCAGGATTTGAAACATCGGGCGAAATATTTTTCTACGGTCAGGATAGGTTTCACTGGTGAAAGGTGGCAGTAGATAAATCATCAGGTCATTGAGGAAAAGAAGGTGACATCTGAAGTAAAACTAAGAGTTACTTTTGTTACCTTTTTATAAATATATAGTGGATGATTGATCTCTCTATTTGCAGTTTAAAAGAAAAAAAGAGACCTTTGTGCAAAAGTGGTATGCTTTTTGATTTGTATTCATTAATTCATATTTGTTTTTTTATGAAAAAAAGCTTTATCTTAATTTTATTATTATCAATTATGACAGTAAATATACAAGCTCAAAATCCATTTTTCTCCGAATATAAAACACCTCATGGTACACCTCCTTTTGATTTGATCAAAAACGAGCATTATGAGCCGGCATTCGAGAAAGGGATGAAAGAGCAGAATGTAGAAATTGACCAGATTATAAATAATCCTGAGATCCCGACATTTGCCAATACTATTGAGGCATACGAAAAATCAGGAGAGTTATTATCAAGAGTAAGCTCTGTATTTTTTAATCTACTGAGTGCAGAGAGTGATGACGAAATGATGGAGATATCTCAGCGTATGTCTCCCAAGTTATCTGATCATGGTAATAACATCAGCTTAAATGAGAAATTGTTTGCGAAAGTAAAAGCTGTATATGATAAGAGGAATGATTCGGGGTTGACTCCTGAACAAATTCGTCTCACCGAAAAAATTTACGAGGGATTCGAGAACAGAGGGGTAACTTTATCTGCAAAAGATAAGGAAACGTATAAGGCTTTGTCTTCAGAATTAAGTAAGCTGACATTAAATTTCGGACAGAATGCATTGAAAGAAAGCAATAAGTTTGAAATGTTATTGACAGACGAGGCTGATTTGGATGGATTACCTCAAAGCGTGCGTGACGCAGCTGTGGCTAAAGCTAAAGGAAAAGGCAAAGAAGGATGGATGTTCGACCTTTCTGCTCCCAGTTATATTGCCTTTATGAAGTATTCGAAGAGACGTGATCTTCGTGAAAAATTATATATGGCATATAACACCAAATGTGTAGCCGGCGGGGAATTTGACAATCAAGAAAATGTACGTCAAATAGCCAATACCCGTTTAAAGATAGCTCAACTGTTAGGTTATCCCGATTATGCGACATTTACTCTTCGTAATAAGATGGCTAAGAACAAGGATGGTGTAAATAACCTGTTGAATAACCTGTATGATGCTTTTGAAGAGAGGGCAAAAGAAGATGTTGCTGATGTACAGAAATTCGCTTCGAAATACGAAGGAAAGGATATAACACTTCAACCTTGGGATTGGGCTTACTATTCCGAAAAATTACAGGATGATAAATATGATCTGAATGACGAAATGGTTCGTCCATATTTCGAACTTGAAAATGTAAAGAAAGGTGTATTCGGACTAGCTACAGACCTATATGGTGTCACATTTAAAAAGAATACGGATATTCCGGTATATCAACCGGAAGTTGAGGCTTTTGATGTTTTCGATGAAAAAGGTCAGTATATAGCTGTTCTTTTCACTGATTTTCATCCTCGAGCCGGAAAACGTCAGGGTGCATGGATGACAGAGTATAAAGGTCAATATACCGAGAACGGAAAAGATTCACGTCCTCATGTATCTATCGTGATGAATTTTACCCGTCCAACCGAAACAGAGCCGGCTTTGTTGAGTTTTGATGAAGTTGAGACATTCTTGCATGAGTTTGGTCATGCTCTTCACGGAATGCTTACAGCATGTAACTACGAAACACTTTCAGGAACTAATGTTGCCCGTGATTTTGTGGAGCTTCCGTCTCAGGTAATGGAAAACTGGCTGACAGAAAAAGAGTACTTAGATCGTTTTGCGAAACATTATAAAACAGGAGAGGCTATTCCTGCCGCATTGGTTCAAAAACTTGTAGATGCTTCTAATTTCAATGCAGGATATTTATGTTACCGTCAGTTGTCATTCGGATATCTGGATATGGCATGGCATACATTGCAGACTCCTTACGAAGGAGATGTAAAAGACTTCGAGCGTAAAGCAATGGCTGGAACAGCTTTACTTCCTATTGCTGATGGCGCGAATATGTCAGCTTCATTCGGTCATATATTCTCAGGAGGTTATGCAGCCGGATATTACAGTTACAAATGGTCTGAAGTATTGGATGCTGACGCATTTGCAGCATTCAAAGAAAATGGAATCTTTAATAAAGAGACAGCCGAATCGTTCCGCAAGAATGTATTGGAGAAAGGTAATACCGAAGATCCGATGGAGCTGTATGTGAAGTTTAGAGGACATGAACCGACTATCGATGCTCTATTGGAAAGAAGCGGGGTGAAGAAAAAACAAACACCTCCCGATGCTAAAAAAGTAGTTGATAGTGTAGACAAGGATAAGAACAAGTAATTAATAGCAAAAAAGCCTTAGGAATTTCCTGAGGCTTTTTTCGTTACCTCTGTGGGGGGATTTTATCCGGATAAGAATCCCACGCTCTTATTTTGATAATCATTTGCTGTATGTCGTTTTGAAGGGAATATGGGACTTTCCTGTTTATTGTAGCCATATACAAACGGTCAAGAATCTGAGTGAGTTCATCAGGTACAGAGCCTTGGTCGGGAGACCAGAGAGACCGGACGATAACTTCGCCGTCTTTATCGGTTGCAGACAGATAATAGGTGACTCCATCAAGTCCTTCGGGTATAATCTTGCTCATCTTTGCCAGAGTTTCAGAGAAAAGGCTTTCTATTGCAGAGTATAATTTTTGATCAATAATCAAAGAATCGGTTGCAACGTCTTTTTCACTAAGAGATATTCCATGTCTATTATCTTTTTTGCGATTCGCATAATCAGGCAATGTTTTAGATAACAGGAAATAAGTCTCCTTTTCTGTTTTTTCTAAAGATAAGGAGTGGGGTTTGTCCCAGCTTGGCAGTACCGTATATCTGGCGACTGGCTTTTCGCTTAATCCTTTATGAATAAGTTGTAATGTCGGATAATAAACATCATCGGGATCATTGGGATATGAATCTTCGCATCTTCCTATAATCATTGTAATATCGAGATTCTTTTGATTTTCTACACGAACTATGTTTTCCATATATCCTATATATCTAAAAGAGAGGGTGTCTCCTGGAGATGCAGATATAATGTAATGCCCATCTATATCGGAATAAGTGTGTTTATTATTGGTTCTGTTTACGACAGTAACTCCGACCATTGCTTCTTTAAAATAATCGGTTATTATTCCCGATATTTCAGTCTTGGCTTGTTGTCCTTTTTTGTCCGATCCAAAAAGAGATAAACTGAATACAGATAATAGAGTCAGAGCTATTAAGCTCCCAAAATGTGTTGTTTTCATTGTTCTCTAACTTAAAGTTTGTGACGGAAGTTTATATCAGCTAATTGATACGTGAAATAGACTTCACCCCACGTACCGTTCTCAGTTTCTTCATTAAACTGTCCAGTGTATTTGTGTCTTGTAATGTAACCGAAAGATTTCCCTGAAAAAGGCCATCATTAGATTCTATGCTGATGGAACGCAGGTTAGTACCAGACTCTTTCGATATTATGGAGGTCAGATTCGTAACAATACCAATATCGTCTGTACCTACTACTCGAAGTACAATGGTATATGTGGAGCCTGATTTTCCAGACCATCTGGCAGGAATTACACGGTATGCAAAGCGAGAGAACATATCGTGGGCATTGGGGCAATTAGTTCGGTGTATTTTGATCCCTTGTGAAGAAACAAACCCGAAAATTTCATCACCATAAATAGGATTACAGCATTTAGCCAACGTATAATCTATTCCCCTTAAATCTTTGTCGAGAATCAGTTCGTCTGTTCCATTTTCCGAACGTTGTTCGGTTTTAGAAGACTGGATAATGTACTCTTCTGCACTGACAGCTTCATGCTTGTCGTGTATTTCGGCTTCACGCTTCTCCAGATCCAGATATTGGTCTATAACTGTATTGACATCAAGAGTTTCCTGAGCTATTTTAATGTAAAAGTCGGTGACTGTTTTAAATCCGAGTTTTTTTATCAGCCGCATCATAACTCCTTCGTCTTCATCAATCTTGCGATTCTTGAAACGGCGTTTTAATTGTTCTTTGGCAAACTCGACTTGTTTGTTCGCTTCTTCTTTGAGTTTCTGACGTATCTTATTTTTAGCCTTCGATGTGGTTACAATGTTTAACCAGTCTTGTTTAGGTGTCTGGTTCGGGGATGTCATAATCTCGATCTGATCGCCGCTGTTGAGTTTGTGGCGGATAGATACATTCTTTCCATTGACCTTACCTGACATACAAGTTGACCCTATTTTGGAGTGTATAGAGAAAGCAAAGTCCAGAACAGTAGCTCCTTTCGGTAATTTATGAAGATCTCCTTTCGGGGTGAAGACATATATCTCTTCATCATATATATCCAGTTTGAAGTCTTCCAGCTTTTCATTAGACGCAACACCTTTGCTCTCTAATGTCTCGCGTAGAGTAGTAAGCCAGTCATCGACATTACTTTCGCTCTTGACACCTTTGTATTTCCAGTGAGCAGCAAGTCCCCGTTCTGCAATTTCATCCATGCGGCGGGTTCTGATCTGTACCTCTACCCAACGGGATTGAGGCCCCATTACGGTAATGTGGAGCGATTCATAACCATTGCTTTTAGGGATGGATAGCCAGTCTTTGAGCCGTTTGGGATTCGGCTGGTATAAATCGGTAATGATTGAATATACCTGCCAGCATTCGGCTTTCTCTTTAGGAAGTGGAGAGTCCAGAATAATGCGGATTGCGAATAAGTCATATATTGATTCAAATTCGACTTTCTGTTTCTTCAGTTTATTATTAATGGAGAATATGGACTTGGTACGCCCTTTCATATCGTACTTCAATCCGGTTTCCTTCAGTTTTTCCTGTATCGGAGCGATAAATTCTTCGATATATTTATCACGGGCAGCTTTACTTTCGCTCAGTTTAGCTGATATATAATCGTATGTGCTTCTGTCGATATATTTCAGATATAAATCTTCCATTTCCGACTTGATATTATACAGACCCAGCTTATGTGCCAAAGGTATATATATGTATGATGCTTCTATTGACAGTTTCAGGCGTTCGGCTTCATCTGTCTCATAAGCTGTACGCATCAAAAACAGCCTGTTGGCTATCATGATGAGTATAACACGCATATCTTCGGCAAAAGATAATAGTAGTTTTATGAAATTTTCGGATTCTAATGTTGTCTGGTTTGCTTCCAGATCATTGACCTTGGTCAGTCCTTTTACGATATCCGCAACTTCTTTGTCGAACTTCTTTTCGATCTGCTCTATTGAGAGCAGATTATTCATTACCGGTCGATACAGAATATTGGCTATAACCGATGCTTTTTTTAGTCCGATTTCATTAATGACAATCTGGACTGTATTCAGAACGATTATCAGGAAGTAATACTTATTGTTACCTTTTTTATATATTCCTTGTGTTATACCGTCTTTAATGATGTTTCTTAAAAAACGGTCTTCTTCTTGAGTTATTTGAAGATCTCCGGATTTGGCAGACAACAGGTTCATTAAAGATTTTAACTCATCTTCCAACGCTATTTCATTCTTCATCGCTTGTGCCTGTTTTACTAAGATTACCTAAATTAAGGTCATAGACCTTTTCTGAATATTTTACAGGCTTATACAAGAAAGCCCGTAAAATCAAAGATGTATTTACTGAGAAATGTTTCAAATGTAAAAATACAGATTTTAAGAGTAAAAATACATTAGAAAAATGCTTTTATTTTTTATTCACTATTTTATAATTCATTTTGCAACTTTTGATCTTGGAACATTTGTATCTTTGCATTAAAGAAAAGGTGATATATATGGAAATAGATAAAATAAAAAAAATAGAGAAGAATAAGGGTTTTAAACGATCTTTCTTCAGTAAATTAGTATGGCGAAAATATGCACTGGTGCCTCCGGCATTGGTGTTATTTGTCTCTTTATTTGGTGTTGTCTACATGTATAATACAGATAGGCTTTTATCGTATTATTGTCTGCCGTTTATTGTGCTGTTGCTGATTTCTACCATTTGGTTTAAATCCACCCGTAAATATCTGATAAATCAGGATGTTGAAAATTCTCAGGATTTTGTATTGTGTCTGGTGTTGCCTCTGTTTAAAGAGCGAAATAAACAGTTTTATCTATTCAATACCGGAGCTAACCGTTTTAATAAATTCTTTTTGGAAAAAGCAAAGTCTGATATTCTGGAAGATAAAGAACAATATGATACAGTATTGAAAACCCTTAAGAAAAATACTTTCGTGAGATTAGACGATGAGGACGTTTGTATTACTTCCGACCTTAAATTCAATAAAGGTCTTTTAGTCTTCAAAATAAAGCACGATGACAGCAAGTTTCTCGCATACTATGGAGAAAGTAAAATAAAGGCTGTTTCATCAAAGGAAATAATGAGTTTTTTGTGATGATTTTTAGAATTTGACTGTTTTATTACAAATTTTCGCCAAAATATTATGTTTTTCTTATTATAACTTATAACTTTGTGCCAATTGAACTCGGGATATTTTATTTATAATATGCAAAAAATTAGCAACATAATACTAAAAGGTGTATTAGCTGTCTCTTTGATGATTACAATACCTTCGTTTGCACAAGGTACACCTACTAGCTTTCTTCCGATGGAAGATGCCTTATCCGCCGCGCGAAATAATTCAGGAACACAATTTAATAATGTTAAGCCTTATCGGCAATCTTTTAATTTAGGAAGTCAACGTCTTCAAAAGACCAGTTATGTGAACTTTACTACAACCGATATTTGTGCGTTTATATTATTGGCGGGAATATATGTAATGTTTGTTAGGAGAAATTCTAAATCAAGAAATGCTTCATTTTAGTTGCATTTTTTTTAATTTATATAGATATAACAAGAAGGGGCCTGATAATTCAGTTCCCTTCTTTTTTTTGTCTGTATCTATAACCTTTTAGTCTGATATTTTCGTATTTTTGTAAGAAAGCTTACTCCTTCATTGGCGGGTGCTTATTGTTTTAAAGAAAAATATATACCCTTATAATATAGAGTCCTATGCACAAATATTTCTCAGATCAGGATAAAATTCAGTTAGATAATAAGAATATATCTATAACAGATGTCGAAAATCAGATTTCTTCTTTTGAAAAAGGGTTTCCTTTTTTAGAAATCACTAGTATCGCTACAGTCGGCAAAGGGATTGCTCAGTTAAACGATTCGTTGAAAGCTGAATTGGTCGAACTCTGGAATGAGTATTGTAACGGAAATGGAACAGTGGTAAAGTTTGTTCCTGCTTCGGGAGCGGCCAGCCGTATGTTTAAAGATGTTTTTGCTTTTTTAGATGGAGATGGTAGATTGCCGGAATCCGGATTTATGAGGACTTTCTTTGATAATATCGATAGATTTGCTTTTTACAATGATCTGGATGCTAAGTGTCAATCTAATTTTAATAAAAACGTAGAAAGTCTGCTTGTTGGCGGAGATTACAAAGCTATAGTCGAGGCTTTGCTTGGTGCAGATGGTCTGAATTATGGTAATTTACCCAAAGGGTTGCTTAAATTTCATGCGTATTCAGAAGGTAGCAGGACTCCGGTCGAAGAGCACCTTGAGGAAGGGAATTTATATGCAAAGACAGGCGGGAAATCTGTGAATATTCATTTAACGGTATCTCCAGAACATAGAGCCTTATTTGAGGCTCTGGTCGCATCTGTGAAACCTTTATATGAGAAAAAGCACGGAGTGGTGTTGAGTATTAACTTTAGTGAGCAGAAATCACAAACAGATACTCTGGCCGTAAATGAAGATAATACACCATTTAGAGAAGATGGTAAATTGTTATTTCGTCCTGGAGGGCATGGGGCATTGATAGAAAACCTGAATGATTTGGATGCAGATGTTGTATTTGTTAAAAATATAGATAATGTTGTTCCTGATCGCTTAAAAGGTGACGAATGTTTATATAAACAGGCTTTGGCCGGATATCTTATAAAGGTACAGACGCAATGTTTTGAATATCTGAAGTTGCTGGATTCTGGAGAGTATACAAGAGAAGACTTGTTAGGCATTTTGCATTTCTTGCAAGATGTGATAAATGTGAAAAATCCTGACACAAAATATCTTGAAGATGCAGAGCTTGTTTTGTATTTGAAGTCTAAATTGAATCGCCCTGTGCGAGTATGCGGAATGGTTAGGAATATTGGAGAGCCGGGTGGAGGTCCTTTCTTTGCAGTCAATAAAGATAAGACAGTATCCCTTCAAATATTGGAAAGTTCTCAGATTGATTTGGATAATTCTGAAAAGAAAGCAATGTTCGAATCCGGAACACATTTTAATCCTGTTGATTTGGTTTGTGGCTTGAAGAACTATAAGGGAGATAAATTTGATCTGAGAAAATACATAGATTTGGATACCGGTTTCATTAGCAAGAAATCTAAGAGCGGTAAAAATCTGAAAGCATTGGAATTGCCAGGGCTATGGAACGGTGCAATGTCTGATTGGAACACCATTTTTGTGGAAGTGCCATTGTCTACATTTAATCCGGTGAAAACCGTAAATGATTTATTAAGGAAAGAGCATCAGCAAGCCTAAAGAGTTTACTGAATTCTTTTTGTGTTAAATTTTTTTTGTTTAAATATATAAAATTACCTACCTTTGGAGCTTTAATTTTAACGTGTAATAGACAACTTTATATGAGTAAAGTAGCTTTAATAACAGGGATTACCGGTCAAGACGGTGCGTATTTATCTGATTATTTGATTAAAAAGGGATATAAGGTGCATGGTGTAAAGAGAAGATCCTCTTTATTTAATACAGAACGTATCGATCATTTATATCAAGATCCACATGAAGAAGATCGAAATATGATTCTTCATTATGGTGATATGACTGATAGTATGAATCTTACACGTATTGTAGGAGAAGTGCAACCTGATGAGATTTATAATCTCGCAGCAATGAGTCATGTGAAAGTGAGTTTTGATACTCCTGAATACACGGCGAATGCTGACGGTATTGGAACGTTGAGACTTCTCGAAGCTATACGATTGTTAGGCTTAGTTGATAAAACCAGAATTTATCAGGCTTCTACATCTGAATTGTATGGCTTGGTGCAAGAGATTCCTCAAAAAGAAACTACTCCGTTTTATCCCCGTAGCCCTTATGCTGTAGCTAAATTATATTCATATTGGATTACAGTAAATTATAGGGAAGCTTATGGGATTCATGCGAGCAATGGTATTTTGTTTAATCACGAATCTCCTTTAAGAGGCGAGACATTTGTTACAAGAAAGGTAACAAGGGCTGTGTCTCGAATTGTATTGGGTTTGCAGAATAAAGTATACATGGGAAATTTGTCCAGTAAGCGAGATTGGGGACATGCCAAAGATTATGTCAAGGCTATGTATCTTATATTGCAACAAGACAAAGCTGATGATTACGTGATTTCTACGGGAGTAACCACTACTATTCGTGATTTTATTAAAATGTCTTTTTCCGAAGTTGGTGTTGCCGTTGAATTTAAGGGTGAAGGTGAAAAGGAAGAAGGTTTTATATCTGCGATACAAAACGAAGACCTTTTCGTGAAGAGAGTAGGTGCTGAGTATCTTGATGCTTTAAAAGGTCGAATTGGAGATGTTGTTGTTGGTGTTGATCCTGCTTATTTCAGACCGACGGAAGTAGAAATTCTTATAGGAGATAATTCTAAAGCCCGAACTAAATTAGGGTGGGAGCCATCATATGACCTTAAAGGATTGTGTGAAGATATGATGGTTAATGATATTCTTTTGATGAAAAAAGAAGAGTTTCTAAGAAAAGGCGGTTATAAGATTTTGAATTACTTTGAATAAAATGATCGAAAAATCATCTAAAATATATATTGCCGGGCACAACGGTTTAGTAGGATCTGCAATATTAAAAAACTTAAGAGAAAGAGGATACACTAACTTTTTGTTAAGAACTCATTCAGAACTGGACCTGACTAATCAATTGGCTGTTTCTTCTTTTTTTGCAAAAGAAAAGCCTGATTACGTTATTGTTGCAGCGGCTAAAGTTGGTGGAATTGTAGCTAATAACATATACAGAGCCGACTTCATATACGAAAATATAATGATTCAAAGTAATATTATTCATCAATCATTTGTGAATAATGTGAAAAAAGTTGTATTTTTGGGCAGTACATGTATTTATCCAAAGGAAGCTCCACAGCCAATGAGTGAAGAAGTTTTGCTTTCTTCTCCATTGGAATACACAAATGAGCCTTATGCAATAGCAAAGATTACAGGGATAAAAATGTGTGAAAGCTATAATATACAATATGGGACTAACTATTTATCTATAATGCCTACAAATCTGTATGGCCCTAATGATAATTTTGATCTGGAAAAGTCTCATGTCTTACCTGCAATGATTCGTAAGATTCATTTAGGTAAGTGTTTGTCCGATGGTGATTGGCAGACGATAAGACAAGATTTGAATTTACGTCCGATTGAAAAAGTGACAGGTGGTAATACCGAAAGTGAAATTTTGTCTGTTTTGAATAAGTATGGTATAACATTGAAGGATTCAAAGGAGGTGCAGGTTGAATTATGGGGAACCGGAACTCCTTTGAGAGAGTTTCTGTGGAGTGAAGATATGGCAGACGCTACAGTTCACATAATGGAATCGGTGAACTTTTTAGATTTGGTAAATGTTATAAATAGTAAAGAAATTCGAAATACACATATAAATGTTGGTACAGGAAAAGAGATCTCTATAAAAGATTTAGCTTTATTGATTAAAGAGAAAGTAGGTTTTAAAGGTCAGTTGTGGTTTAATTCCGATAAACCGGATGGAACTATGAGAAAGTTAACTGATGTATCGAAATTGAACTCTTTAGGATGGAAGTATAAAATAGATATTAACCAAGGGATTTCTCTCATGTATGAATGGTACAGAAAATACAATTTGAATAAATAACTGTTTAACTATAATTAATTGATTATGAAAAAGGTAAGTCTACTCATGTGTTTAGCTCTTGCTGGAGTGTCTGCTACTGCTCAAGAAAGCGGTGTAAGTGCTGAAGCAGGAAGAAAAGCAACTTTTGCTCGTAACGGATTCTGGGATAACTGGTTTGTCGGTGCAGGTGCAGGTGCTAGTGCGTATTTTGGTCCTTCTGACCAACATGCAAGTTTTTTGGATCGTTTAACTGTTAATCCTCAGGTTTTTGTAGGAAAATGGTTTAATCCATACTTAGGAGCAAGAGGTGTTATCCAAGGTGGTAAATTACACACTTTCGATGGTAATGAAGCTCAAAAAATGTTTAGCACAACATACTTCAATGCTCATGCTGATGTAATGTTCAATGCTACTAACTATTTCCGCAAATATAACGAAAGTCGTGTATACAACTTCATTCCTACTGTAGGAGTGGGTTGGGCTCACGGTGACTGGAACGATAAACTGTTGAAGAAAAAAGGCCCTGATGCTGTAACTTTCAATGCAAGTTTGTTGAATACTTTCAGAATCACTGAAAGACTTTCTTTCTATGCTGAAGTAGGTGGTGCTTTGATCACTAACGATTTCGATAAAGGACCTAAAGGTTCAAAACGTTGGAATGGTATTCTGACAGGTGCTGCTGGTCTTACTTTGAAGGTAGGTAAAGTTGGCTTTAGCGAAGCTGTGTTGATGGATCAAGGTTTAATCAACGATTTGAATGGCCAGATCAATAGCTTGAAAGCTGAAAACGATAGATTGAGAAATCAAAAACCAGCTCCGGCTCCAGCTCCAGCTCCATGTCCTCCAGCTCCAGCTCCAGTTGTTGAAAAGAGCTATGTTCCTAATGTTGTATTCTTCCGTATTGGTAGCGCTGTTATTGATAATAACCAAGCTATCAGTATCTACAATACAGCAGAATATCTGAAAGCTAATCCTAACGCTAAAGTTAAGATTGTTGGTTACGCTGACAAAAAGACAGGTACAGCAGCATTCAACATGAAACTTTCAGAAAAACGTGCAAAAACAGTTGCTAAAGCTCTTATTGAAAAATACAATATCAGCAGTAGCCGTGTTTCTACTGAATGGAAAGGTTCTACAGAACAACCATACAAAGAAAATGCATGGAACCGTGTTGCAATATTCTTTGCTGAATAATACGATTCAAAATAGATATGAAAAAGAGTTACCAATTTTGGTAACTCTTTTTTTCTTTAGTTTTGTTTTATTCTATACAAAAAAGGAAGACATTCTTGAGCGTCTTCCTTTTTTATTAATGAGAGAAATTAGTGTCTCTTATATTCTAGGTTATTAATTATTCTGAATAAGCGCTTCACGTTTCAATACTCTGATCTGCATGAGGAATAGGCATAGAGTTGTAATTGTCGCTAAAAAATCGGCGATGGGGATGGATAACCACACTCCATTTAATCCTATGTGCATAGGCAATATATATAAAGCAGGAACTAAGAATAATACTTGGCGTGTTAAACTTAGAAGTATTGATTTGCCGGCTTGTCCTATACACTGAAAGAAGTTTGTAACAACGACTTGAAACCCGACTAGAGGAAAACAAATGACAAGTAATCTTAAAGCGTTAACGGAATCCTCTGCTAATATTGGTCCCGGATTAAAAAAGCTGACAAATATCTGAGGAAAGAAAAATCCTAGAATAAATCCAAATGTTGTGATTCCGATACCAATCTTGATTGTATATACAACGGCTTCCTTTACTCTGTTGTAGTTTTTGGCTCCATAGTTATAACCTACAATAGGCTGCATTCCTTGTGTTAGCCCGATAACAACCATAACAATCAGCATTAATAGAGTATTTGCTATTGTATATGCTCCGATAGCCATATCTCCCGCATGGATGTCGTCTCCTGTTGTTTTTCTCAGTTGGGAGATTATAAAGAAGATAACAGCAGAAGCTGCTAGCTGCATTAGAAATGGAGATAACCCGATTGATGTAATTGACCAGACTATATCTTTGGGCAGTTTGAAATTTTTTAAACGAATCTTAATGAAGCTTTTCGGATTTACGAAGTGCTCCATCACAAATACGAATCCGATTACCATGGCTATAAATGTGGCTGTTGCAGCACCTTTTATACCCCAGCCAAGAACATGTATGAAAATCGGGGCAAGTATAATATTCGCAAAAACACTAATAAGCATTGTTATCATTGCTTTTTTAGGGTACCCTGATGCTCTCATCATATTGTTAAAGTTGAAACAAAGTGACAAGAATAAATTACCGGGAAGAAAAATCTGTAAGAAGTCACGTGCATACGGTAGTGTGACATCACTGGCTCCTGCATATCTGAGTACCGGTTCAAGGAATAATAATAATCCTAATATAACTAATCCGCTTAGTATTAGTGTCATTAGGAAAGAGGTTCCTGCGATTTTCTCGGCAGTGATTATATCTTTTTTACCAAGATAAATAGATATCCGGCTGGCAGATCCTGCTCCAACCAGCATTCCCACTGCAGCTGTTATATTCATAATAGGCAGTACCAGCCCTAAAGCCGAGATTGCGTCATCTCCAACCCATAGCCCGATGAATACACGGTCTATAACGTTATAAAGTGAATTTACCATTGTTCCGACAATAGCAGGTAACGCGTATTGCCATAGAAGACGAGATATTTGTTTATTCTCAAGTTCTTCGATATTTGCAACGTGTTGCATCGATAATTTTATTAAATAGAGTGAAGAGCATGTATTAAATAAAGACGATTATTGCTCCTTATAAATCGTCTTGAATTTATGCTTTATAAGCAAATTTATCTATAAATGCAGATTCTGAGAATTATTTACAGACAATGAAAAAAAATGATAAAAAAGATTTGACTTTGTGATTATTTTGATCATATTGCGACTTATTTGAATAAGCTTTATCCAACTCTTTAGCTATCTAAATCAGACACTAATGCAAATGTACAATTTATTTGTATAATGTATGGGGTGTGGACTTTACTAACTACTTGGATTCAACACAAATTTTTTGAGTATCAGGAACTAAAAAATACATCAATGAAAATTATCAACTTATTTTATCTAATATTCTTATTATGTCCTATAACAATGTATTCTCAGAATATACAAGGAACGAAGATAACGATAAAAGGCACTGTTTTAGACTCTCTGACAAATGAAGTTGTTCCGTATGCAACACTGCGAATAACAACAAAAGATAGACCGGATGTTTTAGAAAAAGCAGCAGCTACTGATGATAACGGAAAGTTTAGCCTAACTCTGAATAAGAGGGGCGATTTTGTAATGAACATACAATATTTAGGGAAGGATCCGTTGTCCCGTTCCTTTACAATAAAGAATGAAAACTTGTTGGATTTTGGCAAAGTTTTATTGAAAGATAGTAAAACAACCTTGTCTGAGGTCGTTGTTTCTGCACAAAGGCCATTAGTAAAAGTTGATCTTGACAAAATAACTTATAGTTTGGAGGATGATCCGGACTCGAAGACCAGTACCCTTATGGATATGTTGAAGAAAGTACCAATGATTACTGTGGATGCAGAAGATAAAATTGAATTGAAAGGCTCAAGCAGTTATAAAATATATATGGACGGTAAACCTTCAAGCATGTTGGCAAATAATCCTAAAGATATATTAAAGAGTATGCCTGCCAGTTCTATAAAAAATATAGAAGTAATAACTGATCCAGGTCCCAAATACGATGCGGAAGGGCTTGCCGGTATAATTAATATTATTACCAATAAACAATCGTCTTTGGGTGGATATACAGCTACTGTGAACAGCCGTGTCGATACACGCGGAGGTTATGGTCTCGGGGCTTTTTTGTCCTTGAAAAAAGGCAAAATCGGATTTACGGGGAATTATAATTATTATAATTATCAAAGTCCATGGGCAGATGGTGCTCACTCTTCTCGAGAAAATGTTCAGTCAAAAGAACACCACTTTATGGAATCAAGCGGTCGGAGTAAGTTTACCGGTGATGGTCAATATGGAGGAGGAGAATTGAGCTATGAAATAGATACGTTAAATCTTATAAATGCAGGATTTAATAAATATGGAGGGAATGGAACTTCACGATCGAGAGGAAATTTATTATTCTCAGATGAGAATTACATCCCTAAACAAGAATATAATCAGGCTACTGATACAAAATATACTTATGGGACAACAAGCTTCAACATAGATTACCAGCGGATATCAGCAAAAAATAAAAACCGAATGGCTACAGTTTCTTATCGCTTCGAATCTTCTCCGAATGACTGGGCTTCTAATGTTGAGACTGAAAATGTGTTGAATTATTGGGATTCGAGGTTTAATCAAAATTCTGATGGTTCTACTAAAGAACATACATTTCAATTGGATTACACTACTCCCTTTGCTAAGATTCATACATTGGAAGCTGGGTTAAAGTATATCATCAGACTAAGTGAGAGTAATAGTGGCAGAGAGAATTTCGATTTTATAACAGGTACATGGGAGAAAGTCCCGGAATCTGAAAATGATAAATTCAAGCATAGACAAGATATTTATTCTGCATATTTAGGATATAGTGTCAAACTGAAGAAATGGAGTTTTAAAACAGGATTACGTTATGAAGGAACAAGTCTTGATGCAAAATTCCCTATAAGCTCCGACCGTAATTTTAAAACAGATTATTCGGATATTGTACCTTCTGCAACTGTTTCTTATCAACTCAAACCTGCCCAAAACTTACGTTTGGGATATAATATGCGTATATCCAGACCTGGAATATGGCAGTTGAACCCATATCCCAATCAAACAGATACAAACTATATATCGTATGGTAACCCTAATTTGGATGCTGTTAAATCACATAATTTGAGCTTAAATTATAGTTTCTTTAGTGCTAAATTCAATTTAAACTCTAGCTTATCTTATGATATAGTGAATAATTCGATAGAGAATATTACAGAAATTAATGACAAAGTGGTCAGTCAAACTTATGCTAATGTTGGAAAAAGAAGAGAAGTTTCATTTTTCAATTATGTGAGTTGGTCTCTGTCTTCTAAAATGAGACTAACAGTTAATGCTTCTATGTCGTATCTGGATATTAGAGGTAATGCTTCTGCGGATGAATGGATGGGAAATCATGGATTTAGCGGACGTTTATTTACAAATCTGCAATATACTCTACCAAAAGACTTCAAATTATCTGCAGGATATGGAGGTATGTCTAAGTCATATACATTATTGGGTACAAGAGGAGGTTTCTCTTTTCATAGTTTCAGCTTAGCAAAAAGCTTTTTGTCGGATAAATTGACATTTAATGTAGCAGCCATTAATCCTTTTCAAAAAGAACTTAAATTTAAATCGAAAGAAAGAACCCGTGATTATGTATTTGAAAATGTTGGCATACATAAAAATCAATCGGTTAATTTCTCTGTTTCATATCGTTTTGGTGAAATGAAATCTCAGATAAAGAAAGCCTTGCGATCTATCAATAATGACGATGCTATGAGTGGCGGCGGAGCTTCTAATGCCAGTGGCGGCGGACAGCAGCCTACGGGTAATTAATTATATTTTCAACTATATATTGAGGTGTATCTTTTATAGATGCACCTCTTTTATTTTTTACTCAATGTAACTAGGGTAATCTTTTTCATAAAAAATTGACTCTGTCAAACAATATATATCAACGACTGTTAAATAGATGAAATACTTTTACTATCATTACAAATTATATGATTGCCTTGAATAGAAAGAAATAGAAGTTGGCTCTCTTCCGGGGTAAGTTTGTAAATAAAAGATCAGGTATCTTAATTGGAGTCCGTATATATGGGAAGAAAAAAGCGTAAAGTCCTAAAGATTATTTTTATAGCGATTATATTTATAGTTGTTGGTGGATTCTTTGCAAACTGGTATCTGAAGAACAAGCTCGAAAGTTATTTAAGGGATGTCTTGCGGAAAGAGGTTGCCCAAGCTACCGATGGCTTTTATAATATGGAATTCACAGATCTTTCGGTAGGGTTTCTGGATGGCTCTCTATTGATCAAAGATGTGCAACTGTCTCCTGATACTCTGGTGTTTAATTCATGGGCAGCAAAAGACAGCCTGCCATCTACTTATTTCAAGGTATATATTGGTTCTATTCATTTTGAAGGAATAAACCTAACATGGCGGTTTAATTATAAAAAGCTGAATTTTAAACTGTTTGAGATAAAGAATCCAACTATTGAAGTATTTGATTCGCAATACTCGGATAGGTTCGAAAAGAAAACGAAGAATACTTCAGATAAGTCCTTGCATGAATTAATATCCCCATATATAGATGTATTGTCTGTTAAGAAAATGAATCTGGAGCATGCCAATATAACTTATGATTCTTTTGATGGGCATACTTCCTCTATCTATTCTTTGAAGGATGTAAGTTTTCATGCTTATGGTTTTAGGTTAGATGAGAATTCATCTGAATCCGGAAAACTATTATACTGTGATAATTTTGATTTTAAAACAAACCAACCTCAAGTCTTATTGTCTAATAATCAGTTTATTTTTAATACCGATAAAATAGAATTAAGCACAAAAGACTCCATCATAAGTATTCAAAAAGTTCATCTTATCCCTCAAAAAATGCTATGGACGCAGTATAATCGGATACCCGATAGTTATGTTGAGTCTACTATTAATTCTATCAGTTTGAAAGGAATTGCTTTTGATAGAGAAAACGCATTGAGCAATCTGAAGGTGAGGTTGTTTGAAATAGCGGACTCTGATATTAAATATTTTAATAATCAGAAAAAAAATCAACAATCTGATAAAAAGTCTAAGGCTAAGCCGGTAACTCTTTCTTGGACTTTGTACGAAATGGTTTCACCATTGCTTAATAGTATAACTATAGACCGTATAGGTGTAAATAATGCCCGACTCCAATATACTGACGCCGTAAAGGACTCGTTGGATATTTACCGCATGGATAACTTTAATTTTGAAGCTTATCACTTCAAAGTTGATCCTGACGCTGATAAAGAAAGAAAGTTCTTGTATTCGAATGGTTTTTCGATAGATGCCTGGGGAATAGAGGGGAATGTCAATTCGAAGAATGAACGGTTGAAAATTGGTAATTTGGCATTGAATACAGTGTTAGGACGTTTTCAAATTGCAGATGTTATGCTCAGCCCCATTACTGCAAATACAAAATATGATTATATTTCGGGAACAATAGATTCCATAACGGTTACAGGAATAAAGTACGATCAGGGACTGAATATCGATTACTTTTCGATTGATGCTCCAAAAGTAGAGTATGTAAAGATGCCTTCGAAGAAAACAATTAAGGATCAAGAGGATGCTCAGTCGGCAGCAGATAATCCCCTTCAGAATCTGGATATTATAAGTCCGTTTGCAGATCATTTGAGGATCAGTAATCTGTCCTTAAATAACGGAAATATTCGTTTTAAAGATAAGAGAGTAAAAGGAGGAATGGATTACTATTTACCTAAAGTAGACTTTAATGCCACAAACTTATTATTAAATAAAGAAACAGTAGAGCATTCTGATACATATCTGACATTTGATGATTTTAAACTTCGTTTCGAAGGTTTTGATAATCTATTGCCGGGGAAAGATTACCGATTGAAAATAAAGGATGGGCTTTTATCAGGAATGAAGGGACGATTGTTCTTGAGAGATGTGGAGTTGATTCCTCAGGAAAAAAACTGGGCTAAGGCTCCGGATATGTACTTTGCATTTAGTTCTCCTTTGGTCGATATGAGGAATATTACTTATAATCCATCTAAGCGAAATCAGAAAATCGAGATAGGTGCTTTTGAACTCATGACACCTAAAATCAGGATAATAAAGGAAAGAAACGGTACATCAAAACAAACCAAGGGAAAGGACGAAATACCTGTTGATCTGATCATGACACGTTCTAATATTACTGATTTATCTCTTATTTATATCGATAAATCAGTCAAAGATACAATTCAGTTACTTACCAAATCGACAGGAATAAATACTCTCCATTGGGGTAGCAAGCAAGGACTTAAAACGGATAAGATAATATTACAATCTCCTGATTTGGCAATAAGAAAGTCTGGAAGTCAGAAAAAGTCGGTATCTTCTCCTTCAGAGTCAAGCAAAAAGAAAGAGGTGTTGCCGATAGATATAAAAGAAATCACTTTAGTAAAAGCTCATGTCGATTTGGTTCAGCCCGATTTAGAGATAGATTTTGCTACAGGTCTATTGTCTCTTAATTCATTAAATTGGAATAAAGCCGTTTTTAGTATCGGTGATTTCTTTGTTGATAAGCCGGATATCAAAATAAGTCAAATATTGAGAGTTAAGTCCTCATTGAATAGAAGTTCAGATAATAAGGGTAGTATTTATGAACAGCTTGGAGATATAGCTCCGCTTATATCTGTCAATAATTTTAATATTTCTCAGGCCTCGATCGATTATAATAACCGGTTGGCAGGAGAGAAAGCTACTCATCAGAAACTGAATACAACAAGTATAACATTCAAGGGGCTGAAATTGGACAATCAACAGAATAACTTTATTTTAGATGATATTGACTTTAAAACGAAGGATCTGCATTTTCCCTTGGATAACGGATTTTATACACTGAAAGTTGCGGATATCGAGCTAAGTAAAAGTAAGAAGATATTGCAACTGGGGAAGATTCATTTGGATGCAGCATTTCCTAAAAATGAGTTTGCATATCATCATCCCAAAAACAAAGATTGGTTTGATGTTACTGTCGGTGATATAACGTTCTTCGATATAGATTTTCCTTCTTATTTTTCGGATAAGATATTTAAAGCTAAGAAATTGTCAGTAAGTGATGTGTCGTTGTTGAATTATAAAAATCAGAAAATAGAGATCCAGCATAATGTAATGCCGCTGATTTATGAGGGATTGCATAAGATGCCCGTTAAATTTGATATTGATAGTCTCGATGTTCGTAATTTTAATGTGGTATACGAAGAACTATCTAAAAATGGAACAACTCCCGGTAAAATCTTTTTTACAGAAATGAACGGAAAGATTAAAGGGTTTACCAACTTTGCTCAAAACAAACACCATTTTATGGCTCTTATGGCTGATGGTCGATTAATGGGAGCAGGGCATTTTAATGCCCGTTGGGATATTCCGGTTGATTCTGTAAATGATTATTTCAGGCTTAGTGCTCATTTAACTAATTTCGATTTACGGGAATTGAATCAGTTGATAACACCTTTGGCTCCGGCTCAGGTCGAAAGTGGAGTAGTGAAGGATCTTAAATTTATTACTGATGCTTCCAGCGAGGGAGCCACTGTCGACATGACTTTTTTGTATAATAATCTCCGCCTGAAAGTTTTGAAGAACCAAGACGGACAATTAGTGGAGAATAAACTGATAAGCAGGGCTGCCAATGCTGTTCTCAAGAGGGATAATCCGGATATAAAGAAAGGAAAAGAGAGGAAACCCCGTAAGGTACATTCCGAGATTGTTAGAGATCCGTATCATTCTACATTTAATTATTTCTGGCAGATACTGCAGCCTCCGGTTGTAGAATCAGTTGGGGTCTCTCAGGGAAAACAGAATTTTATGAAAAAGGTAACCGGCTTTATCGGTAAAGTAAAGAATCTGTTTTCTAAAAAGAAAAATGATAATGACGATAATAAGGAGATTGAAGCAGAAGAGTGATCTGGTTAAGATTCTTTTTTATATAATCGGCCTTGCCATGTATTCCGTTCTGTAAATCTTTTCAGGACTTTAGCTGTGAACTCGAAATTTTTCAACCCCCAATCCGGAGCAATTAACAATGACTTTGGAGACTGGGAAACAAATCGTTCGATAATAAAATCCGGATTCAGGCGTTCTGCAAAATCTATACAAAGATCGATGTATTGATCTACTTCAAACAGGTTAAACCATTCGGGATGTTCTCGATATTGTCTTGCCATGGCAGTTCCCTTTATTAACTGGAGCTGATGTATCTTCAACGTTGTAAGAGGGAGTGCTGACAGCTTGTCTGCATGAGATAGTGTGTCTTCTCTGGTTTCTCCCGGTAATCCCAGTATCATATGGGCTCCGGTATAGATTCCTTTAGCGGCAGTCTGTCTTATGGCATCTACACTTTCGGCGTATGTATGCCCACGGTTAATGAATTCGAGAGTCGAGTCGAGGGTCGATTCTATACCGTATTCGATCATGAGGAAGGTTCGTTTGTTTAGTTCGGCAAAGTACTCGAGCAAATCGTTAGGCATACAGTCCGGACGTGTTCCTATTATTACTCCAACGACATCAGGAAAAGATAATGCTTCTTCATATAATGCTATTAATTTATCAATGTTATCGTAAGTGTTTGTATATGACTGAAAGTATGCCAGATATTTCATTTCAGGATACTTATGTGCAAAGAATCCTATGCCATCGCGGAGCTGATCTGTCACAGATCTTTGTTTGCCTCCATAGCCGGGACTGAAGCTCTGGTTATTGCAATAGGTGCATCCGCCGACAGCTTTAGAGCCATCTCTGTTCGGACAGGTAAAACCAGCATTAATGGATATTTTTTGTACTTTATAAGGAAAATGAGTATTCAGAAAATCTCCGAATTCTTTATATGGTTTATTTTGCATGTAAGTAAATGAGAGTATTTAATGATGCATTTTCAAGTGTGACAGAATTAGGCTGTTATACTTTCCAAAGCAATAAAAAGGTCTGTGACCTTATCTTTTTCTTGACGTACAAAAATACAAAATAGTTTAGCGAAGAAACATTTTCGGGTATGTTTGTGTTCATTTTAATTGAATTACTTTATAACTTGCGGTTGAACAGTCAAGTCTATAGAGAGTTTAGGGATAAGTAAATGATTTCTATGAGTTATAAAAAAAATATTACGAGGATCGGAGCTGAAATTTATTTCGTATGGAGTTTTCTGCTTTTGTTGAATCCATTTCAACTAAGAGCTCAACTTTCCGAAGGAGCCGATTCTATTGCAAATGGTAAGTTTGTAAAGAAATCGATATATGCGCCTCAGGCGTTGCAACACGGATCATTATATAATAAGCTGTGGGGTATTCATTACAGGGATATGTATATAAAGCCGATACTCGCAAAAACACTTGATTTGTCGGAAGTTGAAGGCGGATTGGTGCTTGAGAGGCAAATTCCTCATATACACGGTTTATTTATGAGAAATGGAGCAGGAGATCTCTTTCTGGTCAGGGTCGTAGGAGGATCTTCGACATTTATGCAATCCGCTTTCTTTCGTGATATATATAATAAGAATGATTTTAAAGAAACTTATCTCGATAAGTTTATCGGAGATGCTTATACGATAACGAATCCATATTCATTTTTAGTAGCCGACCGCTTAGCCGATCAGTTGGGGTTGGCTTCATTCAATCCTCAGATATATTATCTGCCGAAAGGTGCTACAGTTGATACTATAGCCGATGGTTCATGTATAAGCGACAGGTTGGTGGCTATATATGATCTGAAAAAATACAATACCGACTCACATGTATTTACAACAGAAGAGGTTTTGAAAAAGGTACAGGATAGCAAGTCTTATTTTGTTAATCAGGACGAATATGTAAGAGAACGGTTGTTGGATATGCTGATCGGAGACTGGAACAAAGTGCCGGAAAATTGGATGTGGTATGAAAAACAGTCAGGAGACAGTCTTATCTATTCGCCGATAGTTTTAGATCGTGGGCAGGCATTTACTAAAGTGGATGGAATATTTCTAAAATCCATGCTGGGGGTTCTTAATTTAGGAAGTATTTCAAGCTATGATGGAGAGTTTAAGAAAATGAAAAAAAGTAACTCTTTGAGTTTTGCTCTAGACGTAGCTTTATCTAGCAGAAGTGGAGGTGATGTTTGGATTAATCAGGCAAAATTTATACAACAAGAGTTGACAGATAAGAAAATAGATGAAGCATTTCAGCGTTTCCCTAAAGAGATTCAAGGCGCTGATACCAAGGCTCTCAAATCAAACTTTAAGAAACGAAAAAAGCTGCTGGTACAGGCTGCTCAAAAATATTACAATATCCTGCAAACAACACCGGTTATTGTAGGTACAGTGGAAAATGATCGTTTCGAAATAGACCAATTTTCAGGAGATTCTTTATCTGTAAGTATATTTTCAGGAGATTCTGATAATTTTTTATATCGAAAAAATTTCAATAAGAGAAGCAAAGAGATTTGGATATACGGTTTGGATGGTGATGATTCCTTTGTGCAGAGAGGAGACCGTAAATATGCAAAACCATTATTACTGATAGGAGGCAACGGCGAAAATACTTATCGTCTGCATGATGGTAATAATATTAAAATATACGATTATAAAGAGCATAATAAAACCCGGGATGCTTTGGCGGGAGCAGGAATGATGCTGACGGATGTGGAAAATGTTCATCAATATGATTATGAGAAACTGAAGTACAAGACTCTTGATTTTACTCCCATGGGGATATATGATTCAGATTTAGGTCTGTCTCTGGGTGCATATTTGACCTATACAATGTACGGATTTAAGAGGGTTCCTTATACTTACCGGCATAGGTTGGGTTATAACTACCTCGAAGGATTTTCTTATCTGGGATTTTTTCCTCCTTTTGATGAGCGGTTCAATCTTATAGTAGAAGCATCGTTGACAACTCCGAATAATTTCTATAATTTTTTCGGTTTTGGCAACCAGACTCCCGGATATAAAGATGAAAAGAACAGTTATAATCAGGTGAAAATAGACCGATATAATATTGCTCCGTCTTTATATTGGAGATTAAATGACTGGCAGCGGTTTATCGGAACTGCAGCATTCGAATTATTTCAGTTGAAAGATAAATACGATGAAAGCCGTTTTATCAATCATGTATATGAACATGGCGATCAGATATTTAAAAATAAGACATTTATAGACTTGGGGTTGACATACGAGGTATCTCAAAAGTTTGGAGATGCCGTTTCAAAAGTCGAATTCTCGACAACACTAGGATGGAAACTGAATTTAGGGCATGCCGATCGAAATTTCACTTATTGGAAAGGAAATGCCGGTATAAACTTAAAAATCTCCGATCGTATTACTTTTGCAACAAAGGTGGTTGGCAATCTTTTATTTACCGATAAGTATGAATTTTATCAGGCTGCCACGACCAAATTGAGAGGGTATCGCGATAATCGGTTTATAGGTAAGCAGTCTATGTATCAGTTTTCTGATCTCCGATTCGATTTAGGTCGATTAGAGAATCCATTTACACCAGTGTTATATGGGGTTTTTGGCGGATTCGATTACGGTCGTGTTTGGTATGCTGACGAAAAATCCAAGAAGTGGCATTCATCATGTGGAGGTGGCTTCTGGTTGACTTTTTTCAAAAAGTATACAGGTAAATTTTCTTATTTTGGATCAAAAGATGGAGGGCGTTTTTATATAGATTTAGGAATGGGGTTTTAAAGTCTAAGGCTTTCTTCTTTGCGAACAGAGGCAATGTTTAAATAAATTATTTTTTAGACTCAGAATCCGATCAAAAATCATAAAAGGAACCGAATCAGAAAAATAAAGGAAAAACTTTGAGTTATTAATGATTAAAAATTTGTTCTTTCCAAAAAAAACTTTAATTTTGCACCCTGTTTTACTGCGACAAGGAAATAAAGTAAATAAAAAAATAAATATAAATAGCGATGTCCAAGATTTGTGAGATTACAGGAAAAAAGGCTATGGTTGGCAATAATGTTTCGCACTCAAATAAGAAAACGAAAAGAAAATTCAATGTCAACCTATTTAGAAAAAAATTCTATTGGGTAGAAGAAGATTGCTGGATTAGCCTAAATATTTCAGCTGCAGGTCTTCGTACAGTGAACAAAATTGGTTTGGATGCAGCGTTGAAAAATGCGGCAGAAAAAGGATATTTGAAAGCTTAAATTTAAGAGGAGGACCTAAGAAATGGCAAAGAAAGCAAAAGGCAACAGAGTTCAGGTGATATTAGAATGTACAGAACACAAAGAAAGTGGTCTTGCAGGAACATCTAGATATATCACTACAAAGAATAGACGAAACACAACTGAAAGATTGGAGTTGAAAAAATACAACCCTATCTTGAAGAGAATGACAGTACACAAAGAAATAAAGTAAAATAAGATAAAACCATGGCAAAGAAGACCGTCGCAGGATACCGCGACCCATCATCAAAAGATGGTCGTAATTATGCAAAAGTGATCAAAATGGTAAAGTCTCCTAAGACAGGAGCTTATACATTTAAAGAAGAAATGGTTCCAAACGAATCTGTAAAAGATTATTTCGCGAAATAATTTCGTTAAAAATATTAAAAAAACCTCCTTTCAGAAATTTGTAAGGAGGTTTTTTTGTTTATACTTTAGTAGATTTGTACTAAATCTATTAAAGATTTATGTTTTGCATTTAAAAGAATACAAACAACAATTTAATAAAAAGATATGGGTATTTTAGACTTCTTCTCGAAACAGAAAAAAGAAACTTTGGATAAGGGGCTCGAGAAAACAAAAGAAAGTATGTTTTCGAAGCTTTCTCGTATTGTTGTAGGGAAGTCTAAAGTAGATGATAGTGTCCTGGATGATCTCGAAGAAGTCCTTATAACTTCTGATGTCGGGGTGGATACTACATTGAAAATAATAGAACGTATAGAAGAGCGTGTAGCTAAGGATAAATATGTAAATACAGAGGAGTTAAGCAAGATTCTTCGCGAAGAAATTGTAGAACTCCTAACCGAGAATAACTCAGGTGATAATTCCGATGGATTCTCCTTACCTGTCGATCACAAGCCTTATGTAATTATGGTGGTTGGAGTAAACGGGGTTGGAAAAACAACTACAATCGGGAAATTAGCAAATCAGTTTAAGAAATCCGGGAAATCGGTGTATCTTGGAGCTGCTGATACTTTTAGAGCTGCGGCTGTAGAGCAATTGGTGATTTGGGGAGAACGGGTGGGTGTGCCTGTGGTAAAACAATCTATGGGGGCAGATCCCGCATCTGTAGCGTTTGATGCAATCAGTTCCGCTAAGGCCAATAATGCAGATGTTGTTATTATTGATACTGCCGGTCGTTTGCATAATAAAATAGGGTTGATGAATGAATTATCCAAAATAAAAGGGGTAATGAGTAAAATCGTACCCGGAGCACCTCATGAAGTGTTGCTCGTATTGGATGGTTCTACCGGACAGAATGCCTTTGAACAGGCTAAACAGTTTACAGCTGCAACTGATGTTACCGCTTTGGCAATAACCAAATTAGATGGTACGGCTAAGGGGGGAGTTGTGATAGGTATTTCAGACCAGTTTAAGATTCCTGTGAAGTATATCGGGCTGGGTGAAGGTATTGATGATTTGCAGGTTTTTCAGCGAAAAGAATTTGTTGACTCCTTGTTTGGTCATTAATTTGTGTTACCTTTGAAGTTGCTTTGTTATACATTGCAGATATTTTGTAGAATAGCGACCTCTCTTAAATAAATGAAAAAGAATCGGATAGATGTTGTTACATTAGGTTGTTCGAAGAACTTGGTAGATTCGGAAATGCTAATGAAACAATTATTAGCCAATGGATATACGGTGAAACATGATCCCGAAAAATCCGAAGGCGAAATTGTAGTTGTGAATACTTGTGGCTTTATTGGTGATGCAAAAGAAGAATCTATAAACACGATTCTAGGATTTGCAGATGCTAAGAAAAAGAGAAAGTTGAGTAAGCTATTCGTTATGGGATGTCTTTCCGAAAGATATATGGAAGAGCTGAAAGCTGAAATACCGGAAGTGGATAAGTTTTACGGTAAATTCGGATGGAAAGGTCTGATGACAGATTTAGGGAAGTCTTTTCGAAAAGATGTTGAATATGAGAGAACTTTAACAACACCGTCTCATTATGCCTATCTGAAAATATCTGAAGGTTGCAACAGGGCATGTTCTTATTGTTCTATTCCTATAATGACCGGACATCATCAATCTCGTTCGATAGAGGAGATTGTAAAAGAAGTGGTTTCTCTCGTTAAGCAAGGAGTTAAAGAATTTCAGATTATAGCTCAGGATTTATCTTATTATGGCATAGATTTGTATAAAGAAGCAAAACTTGCCGAGTTGATTAATCAGATAGCTGATGTCGAAGGTGTAGAATGGATTCGTTTGCATTATGCGTATCCTTCAAAATTTCCTTACGATGTTTTACCTGTTATAAGAGAAAGGGATAATGTTTGTAAATACCTGGATATTGCGCTCCAACATATTAGTGATAATATGCTGACTAAGATGAGAAGAGGGATATCGAAACAGGATACAATAGATCTTATAGACCGTATTCGGAAGGAAGTACCAGGTATACATATCCGAACGACTTTTTTGGTTGGACATCCGGGTGAAACGGAAGAGGATTTTGCTGAATTATTGCAGTTTGTGAAAGACGCAAAGTTTGAGCGTATGGGTGCATTTCCTTATTCAAATGAAGATGGAACATATGCTTATGAGAAGTATGAAGACGACGTTCCGGAAAGTGTTAAACAAGAAAGAATGGATGTGTTAATGGCTGCTCAAGAGCGGATTGCATTAGAGTCTAATGAATCGAAAATAGGAGAAGTATTTCGGGTTATAATAGACCGGGAAGATGAAGATTATTATATAGGCCGTACTGAATATGATTCGCCAGAGGTGGATCCCGAAGTACTGGTTTCCAAAAATATAAAATTAAAAATTGGGGAGATATACAACATAAGCATTTCTGGTGCTGCCCCCTTTGATCTTTATGGGGATATTGTTGTATAATATTTAGGTCTCACGAAACCTATGAATTTATGACAAACAAAGAATTGATAGCCGAGCTTTCGAAACGTTTGGATTGGACTCAAAACCAAACAGCATCGGTATTAGAAGATGCCGTTTCGATACTAAATACTAACTTAGCGAATTCTAATTCGATAAATATTCAAGGTTTCGGCTTGTTCGAAACAAAGAGGAGGCAGGAACGGGTTTCGGTGAATCCGGTTTCAAAACAACGCTTTTTAGTGCCGCCGAAGATTACCCCGGCATTCCGCCCCGGACAAGTAGTGAAAGACAAATTAAAAAAGTTATCTGATAATGAGCAATAAATTAGTTCTTCAAGACTTGGTAGACCTTCTGGCCAAGAAGTCGAAAATAACTAAGAAGGAAGCTGACTCTTTTTTCAGGGAACTATTCCAGCTTATATTGGATCGTATATTCGAAAATGATTCGGTGAAAATCAAAGATTTTGGAACATTCAAACTAGTCATGGTCAGCAGCCGTGAAAGTGTAGATGTCAACACCGGAGAAAAAATCGAAATACGGGCACATTCGAAATTAAGTTTCATCCCCGATAAAACTCTTAAAAATTTAGTAAATAAGCCTTTTTCTCAATTCGAGACCATATTACTCGAAGATGGAGTGAACTTTGATGTTTCATTTGATTCTGATGATAATTCGGACAGTGAATCCGAAGAAAAGGAATATATTATAGATATACCTGAAACCGAGGAAGTTTCAGATGATGAGCTTGATGCTGTTGAAATAGAAGCAAAAGACTCTAAAGAATCGGATGAACAGATAATTGTAAAAGATAGTGTCGAGGAATCAGTTGTTGAAGTTAAAGACAGAGAGAATACTTCTGCTGTATCAGTTCCTCAATATCCTTCTTTTAATCAATCTTTTGTATATACTTACACTGCAACGTCTTCTAATACCTCAGATTCGATAACGATAACTATTCCTAAAAATGACTATCAGGGCTCTGTTGTTTCTCCGTCTCTCATAGAAGATAGTGAGAAAAAGTCGGATTTAGTAGAATCGGATAGTCACAAGTTTAAAGAAGAGAAACTAAAGATAGATATCTTAACTTCGGAAAATGACGATTTGGAAAGTCATCAGGAAGAAGAAGATATTATTGATGATGATTTGGATGTCATTCATCAGGATAAAGCAGGCGGTGAGCCTGTATTGGAGGAAGTCAAATCAGAGACTAAAGAAAGACGTTATATTGACCCTATTTCGGCTCCGGATAGTAAAGAGCAAAAAGAGGACTTGGTATATATTGATCATGATTCGGAAATTGAAACAGAAGAAGATATTGTTTTGCCTCCGCCTGTTGTTTCTTATTCGAAATCGGTTTCTAAAACCGTAAATATCGACTTGGAAAAATCAGACATATCGTATTCTGATGCTGATCGTATAAAGGATCACAAAGATATTTCTTCCTCAAAAGTCGTGTATTCTGAAGAAGACCCTGAAAGACCTCTTTTTCCCGAGGATGAGGAGGCGATTATAACAGATGATGATTTTGTTGATTTATCTATGGATGGGGACTCTTCAAATGTGAATAATGATTCAAAGAATATAAACCATATAGCTAATAATAAGCCTGCATCAACCCGGAGTGTTTCTTATACAGAAACGATAGATGATGTGGATATTCCATACCATGATTATTATGCGCCTACTTTGGGGCAGAAGATAAAAAAAGCTTTGCCTTGGGTTATATTAGGATTGATTATATTAGGTTTTGTCGGGTATAATGTAATTCCTATGTTCAATGTGAAGTATGATTATGAAAGCAAATTGAATCGGCATAATCTGACAACATCGGATACCTTACCTCTTTTGGATCAGGAAGATGATACGTTGATTCAGACAACGATTTTGTTAGATTCTTTGAAATCTCAGCCTGTAATCTCAGACTCTGTCCATCGTCAAACTAAGGTGCTGCCGACAGTTAATGATTCTGCTGCACCTGCTCATATGCCGGATAGACGAATTTCAGATAATCTAAAAATCGATGTGATAAATAAGGCTCAGCAATATATTCAGCGTTATCCTCCAAAAACAAAAAAAGTGGAGGAGCAGCCTAAAGTAGAGACTAATGTAGCTAAGACGCAATACGATGTTATTAGGAGAGGTGTGACTTTACGAAATCTAGCCACGAAACATTATGGTAATGGCGATTATTGGGTTTACATATATCAGTCTAACAAAGCTAAGATAACTAATCCAAATAGCATTCCGATAGGAACCAATTTGGTGATACCCGCGTTGTCGGCATATGGAATTAGTAATTCAAAAGACCAGAAAGAAATACAAAAAGCTAAAAGTATGGCTGAAAAGATTTTGAGGTAAACTTTTAACCGGGTTTTAGAATTATTGAATTCAACAACGTCTGTTTTGATTCATGGCAGTGATTGAATCGATTGCAAAATAAAGAAATAAAAGGTCTGAGACCTTAAAAAAGAATAAGGAATAAAACAAAGCCTTGTTCTTTTTTTTGCTTATTTATAAAAGTAACCTTAATAATTTGTAATTTTACACCTTGCTATTTTTTAGATAGATGAATCTTTGAAAATCGGCATATATAGTCAGCAAAAATATATGACAAATATTTATTGAGGTCATATAATATAGTAACGGGAAGTTTTTAATGTCGTATTCAAAACAGTAACTATCTGTTGCTATTGTGCTGGCAAAAGTCAAAAAAGGTATGAGACCTTGGAATGATAATAGTAATTACTTATCAGATTAGAACATAATGAGTATTCTTGATTTAAGCGAACAGGAAATCGTTCGGAGAAACAGTTTAGAAGAAATGCGTCAATTGGGTATCGAACCATATCCTGCGGCGTTGTACGAAACCAATGCTTATTCAACCGAAATAAAACAGAGTTTCAGTGACGATGCTCCCGAAAAACGTCAGGTATCAGTAGCCGGACGTATTATGGGACGCCGTATCATGGGTAAAGCCTCATTTGTTGAACTACAAGATGCTGAAGGTCGTATTCAGGTATATATTTCGAGAGATGACTTGTGTCCCGATGAAAACAAAGACTTATATAACGTTGTATTTAAGAAATTACTAGATATAGGAGACTTTATCGGTATTACCGGGTATGTATTCCGTACACAAATGGGTGAAATATCTATTCATGCCGAGAGTTTGACAGTATTATCAAAATCGTTACGTCCATTACCTGTTGTGAAGGTAAAAGATGGAGTAACATATGACGGATTTACTGATCCTGAACAGCGTTATCGTCAACGCTATGTTGATTTGGTCGTGAATGACGGTGTAAAAGATATATTTGTAAAGAGAACTAGGATATTTAATTCGATGCGTAATTTTTTCAATGAGAGAGGTTATCTCGAAGTTGATACACCAGTTCTACAGGGAATTCCCGGTGGAGCATCTGCGCGTCCCTTTATAACTCATCATAATGCTTTGGATATACCCTTATATCTTCGTATTGCTAATGAATTATATCTGAAACGCTTGATTGTCGGAGGTTTTGATGGTGTATATGAATTTTCGCGAAATTTCCGTAACGAAGGAATGGATCGTACTCATAATCCTGAATTTACGGCAATGGAAATTTATGTGGCCTATAAGGACTACAATTGGATGATGGAATTTACAGAGCAAATGCTCGAAAGAATATGCCTGGATGTATTGGGTACAACCGAAGTGAAAGTCGGTGAAAACACGATTAACTTTAAAGCACCGTACAAAAGGGTGACAATGATTGATGCCATTAAAGAGAAAACCGGAATTGATATTGCCGGAATGAATGAAGCCCAACTTCGTGAAGTCTGTAAACAACTTGGTGTTGAGCAGGATGAAACAATGGGAAAAGGCAAATTGATTGATGAGATCTTTGGCGAGAAATGTGAAGGAACATATATTCAGCCAACATTTATCACTGATTATCCCATCGAAATGTCACCTTTATGTAAACGTCACCGTAATAATCCGGATCTGACAGAACGTTTCGAACTCATGGTTAATGGAAAAGAATTGGCTAATGCTTATTCGGAATTAAATGATCCGATTGATCAGAGAGGCCGCTTTGAAGATCAGTTGAAATTGTCAGAAAAGGGAGATGATGAGGCGATGTTTATCGATCAGGATTTCTTAAGAGCTCTCGAATATGGTATGCCTCCAACATCAGGAATGGGGATCGGTATGGATCGTCTTGTTATGTTGCTGACTAGTCAGACTTCTATTCAGGAGGTATTGTTGTTTCCTCAAATGAGACCTGAGAAAGTCGTAAAGCGTGATGCTTTATCTAAATATACAGAAGTCGGTATTCCCGAAGAATGGGTTGGTGCAATCCAAAAGGCTGGATACTTATTGGTGGAAGAACTGAAAGAGGCTAATCCTAATAAATTGCGTCAGGAACTATGTGAATTAAATAAAAAGCATAAATTGGGATTGACTAACCCAAAAGATGAAGATATACAGGCTTGGATTAGCGGGATCAATTAATATTGCTCTTAAAGAAATTTTGTATATAATAAAAAAGAATATTTAAAGCAGTATTAATTATAACAAATAGGTCTGTGACCTTATATTGTTGAACCTGAATATAAAGAAATGAAAATTCCGGGAAAAATAGCAATCTTTGGAGGAGGAACATGGGCTACAGCACTGGCTAAAATAGTGTTGACCCGTGAAACTCATATCAATTGGTATATGCGTCGTCCCGACCAGATTGAAGATTTTATCAAGGTCGGACACAATCCATCTTATCTGTCAAATGTACCGTTCAATCTTGATCGGATAACTTTTTATTCGGATATAAATGAGATGGTTAAAAATTCGGATACTATCATATTAGCTGTGCCGTCTCCTTTTTTGAAAAGCCATTTGGATAAGTTGACAGTTTCGCTAAAGGATAAATTTATTATATCTGCAATAAAAGGAATTATACCTCCCGAAAATCTGGTTGTGACAGATTATTTGGCTCAGTACCAAGGTATCCCTGTCGAAAATATAGCGATAGTCGGAGGGCCTTGCCATGCCGAGGAAATAGCTTTGGAGCGTCTGACTTATCCAACAATTGCCTGTCCCGATCGGAGTAAGGCGGCTGTTGTAGCTGATGTTTTCAATAATCGTTTTGTTAAAGCATCTACTTCCGTCGATGTTATCGGTATCGAGTTGGCAGCTGTTTTAAAGAATGTATACGCAATTGCAGCCGGAGTATGCCATGGACTTAAGTACGGTGATAACTTTCAGGCGGTATTAGTCTCAAACGCAGTTTCCGAAATGGAACGTTTTGTAAAAGCTGTATCTCCGATAAATCGAAATATCAACGAGTCTGCATATATGGGCGATTTGCTGGTGACTTGCTATTCGAGTTTCAGCCGCAACCGTACATTCGGATCAATGATCGGTAAGGGTTATTCTGTAAAGGCTGCTCAGATAGAGATGGAAATGATAGCTGAAGGTTATTATGGTGTAAAGTGTATTATGGAGATGAATGAAAGCTACAATGTTGATATGCCTATCGCCGATACGGTATATAATATTCTGTATGAAAAAGCTCCCGCACGTGCCGAAATAAAAAGATTGAGGGAAATTTTGAAATAAAAATAGGTCTGCGACCTTATCATTAAATATAATAATAAAGACTAGTTATGGAAAAGGTTATTAGCTTAAATTTAGATAAGGTTTTGTCATTTGTAGGCAAAGCTGAAATCGAAGGTAAAGCAGCATTAGCAAAACAGTATAACGAAGTATTACACAAAGGTTCGGGTAAAGGTAACGATTTCTTGGGCTGGTTGAATCTGCCAACATCGATAACAGCAGCTCATCTTGAAGATATTCAGGCTACAGCCAATACTTTGAGACAATGCGAAGTCGTGGTAGTAGTAGGTATCGGCGGCAGCTATTTGGGAGCAAAAGCTGTGATTGAAGCTCTTTCTAACTCTTTCGATTGGTTACAAAAAGACCGCAAAAATCCGGTCGTTGTTTATGCCGGACAAAATATAGGTGAAGATTATATCGCCGAATTACTTGCTTTTTTGAAAGGCAAATCATTCGGTATCATAAATATTTCGAAATCAGGAACAACAACTGAACCTGCTTTGGCTTTCCGTATTCTGAAAAAAGAACTGGAAGATTCAGTAGGAAAAGAAGTTGCTAAAAACCGCATAGTTGCGGTAACTGATGCCGCTCGTGGAGCATTGCATACTTTAGCTAAAAAAGAAGGCTACAAAATGTATGTGATACCTGATAATGTAGGCGGACGTTTTTCTGTACTGACTCCGGTTGGTTTGCTGCCTATCGCTGTCGCAGGATTCGACATTAAGAAGTTGGTTGAAGGAGCTGCATTTATGGAGAAAAATACGACTCCCGATGTACCATTCGAAAAGAACTTGGCAGAACAATACGCCGTTACTCGTAACGAATTGTATAAGAAAGGAAAGAAGATCGAAATTTTGGTGAATTTCAATCCTAAATTACATTTCTTCGCTGAATGGTGGAAACAGTTGTATGGCGAAAGCGAAGGTAAAGACAACAAGGGTATTTATCCTGCTGCCGTAGACTTTACTACCGATCTTCACTCTATGGGACAATGGATACAGGAGGGAGAACGTACTATCTTCGAAACTGTAATATCTGTAGCCAATGCACATCAGAAAGTAGAAGTACCTGCTGATGCCGAAGATTTGGATGGATTGAACTTCTTGGTAGGTAAACGTGTTGATTATGTAAATAAAATGGCGGAACTGGGTACTCAATTAGCTCACGTTGATGGTGGGGTTCCTAACCTTAAGATAGAAGTTCCTGAGCTTACTGCATATTATTTAGGTCAGTTGATCTATTTCTTTGAGAAGGCTTGCGGTATCAGCGGCTATATTCTGGAAGTGAATCCATTTGATCAACCTGGAGTTGAAGCATACAAAAAGAATATGTTTGCCTTGCTTAACAAACCCGGATTTGAGAAGGCTCATGAAGAAATTCAGAAACGCTTATAAAAAATAAAGATAATTGATAGATGCCTGTTCCAGCGAATGGAGCAGGTATTTATTCTCTGAGAGTAAAAGATAGATGACAGACAAAGTACACTTATTGGGAATGACTTTAGACGAACTCAAACAGGTCGTTCAAGAGTGTGGTTTACCAAAATTTGCAGCTAAGCAGTTAGCCGATTGGCTTTATAAGAAGAAGGTCAAAACGATAGACGAGATGTCTAATATTTCGTTGGCCAACCGTGCGTTATTGTCCGAAAAATACGATATAGGACGTACAGATCCGGTTGAATTTCAAAAATCTGTCGATGGAACGGTCAAATATCTGTTTAAAACAGATAACGGAAAATTTATCGAGTCGGTAATGATCCCCGATGATGACAGAGCTACGCTTTGTGTGTCATCTCAAGTTGGGTGCCGCATGAATTGCTTATTCTGTATGACAGGAAAACAAGGGCTTGCCGGACATCTTAAATCTCACGATATTATCAATCAATTGTTTTCTGTAGACGAATCGGACGATTTGACTAATGTCGTTTTTATGGGGATGGGCGAACCCCTTGACAATTATGGTCAGTTGAAAAATGCTCTGGAAATAATGACTTCTGAATACGGGTTCGGATGGAGTCCGAAGCGTATAACCGTATCGACAACAGGAGTTACACCTAAACTGAAACTATTTTTGGAAGAAAGCAGTGCGCATCTGGCTATTAGTTTACATAGTCCGTTTGCCGATCAGCGTCTGTCTATTATGCCTGCCGAGAAAGCATTTCCTTTATTGGGGGTATTAGATCTTTTACGTCAGTATGATTGGTCGAAGCAAAGGCGTCTTTCATTTGAATATATCATGTTCAAGGGATTTAACGATTCTATAGAACATGCCAAAGAGTTAGTGAAAATAATCAGAGGATTGGATTGCAGAGTCAATCTTATCCGGTTCCACTCTATCCCCAATGTTGATTTGGAAACATCAACAAATGATGTGATGGTCAAATTCAGGGACTTTGTAACCAGTAAAGGTATAACATGTACAATAAGAGCTTCTCGGGGAGAAGATATTTTTGCGGCATGCGGCATGTTATCTACCGAGAAAAGCAAGAAAGGAGAAATGTTATGACAAAAAGGCAAGATATCAGATTATCTGAATTTAAGGGAGGGCATTTTAATCCCAGTGAACAGTTTTCGAAAACTTTCCCAAAGATGTCGTCTTTGCTTAAACAGGCATTGACAGTCGATTTTAAAATAAATCACGGATTACGCTTCCGACAATATATCTGGACACGCCCTGATGGATCTACTGCCGGTTGGGTTTGCCGAGTTGATCATTGTGTGCCTCAGGGACGTAATATAATTGACGAACATCAATTATTGGCAAATGAGTTGGGAGGCGTTATCCAATGGTGGATAGATAAAGCATACGAAGTAAAAAAGGAAACTTTAATAAAAAATAATAACTTTACTTTCTGTTTGGCTGATTCCTCAATCGGATTTGGGGGATGGGAAGAAAGTTATAAAGAGAAGTGCGAAAAGGAAGGTGTAGAGCCTTTTAATCCTGACGACTTTGTAGCTTTCGCTCTCGAAGAATGTGGTAATTCTACATTCTATAATAAGGATACCAAACAGGTGTACACATATTTACAGGATGGATATACTCCTTTTGACTCTTCGATAGTGGAGGGGCAGCCCGAGTATAGCATACATCAGTTTGAGGGGGCTCATACTTTTGTCGAGTATGTCGAGTTACTGGCAAGCCAGTGGCTTGAGATATTAAAGTAAGTGAGCAGATCTATTTGAAACAATATTATAAAAACAATGATAAGAGTAGGAATTACACACGGTGATATCAATGGTATAGGTTACGAAGTTATTCTTAAAACATTCGGAGACCTCCGTATCGCAGAACTTTGTATACCTGTTGTTTATGGGTCTACAAAAGTTGCTGCTTATCATCGCAAAGCTTTGGATTTACCTCCTGTAACCTTTAATTTGATACAAAGTGCACAAGATGCCGAGATCAATAAAATAAATATGGTGAACTGTATTCCCGATGATGTAAAAGTCGAATTGGGAAAGTCTACCAAATCGGCGGGGGATTCATCGTTACGGGCATTGGAAAGAGCTACCGCCGATCTGGCTGAAGGTCTTATTGATGTTCTTGTAACCGCACCCATAAACAAAGACAATATACAACAGGATAATTTTCATTTTCCCGGACATACAGAATATCTGGAAAAAAAATTCGGCATAAATGGAGATAAGTCGTTGATGATATTAGCTAAAGACGATCTTCGGGTAGCTCTTGTAACAGGACATTTGCCGTTATCGAAAGTATCGGAAGCGATTACAAGTAATAAAATCAAAGAAACTCTTTATATTTTCAATGACTCGTTGAAACGTGATTTCAATATCGACAAACCTCGTATTGCCGTTTTGTCTTTGAACCCTCATGCTGGAGAAAACGGATTGTTGGGAACCGAAGAAAATGATATTATTATACCAGCTTTGAAAGAAGCGGGTGAAGATGGTTTGTTGTGCTTTGGACCATATGCAGCCGATGGCTTTTTCGGGTCGGGACATTTTTCATCTTTTGATGGTATATTAGCCATGTATCACGATCAGGGATTAGCTCCTTTCAAGACATTGGCTATGGAAGAAGGTGTTAACTTTACAGCAGGATTGCCTATCATACGTACATCACCGGCTCACGGTACTGCATATAATATCGCAGGTAAAAATGAGGCTTCGGATATTTCGTTCCGTCAGGCTATTTATATGGCTATAGACACATTTCGTAACAGAGCCGAATACGATTCTGCACGGGCAAATCCTCTTCGTAAGTTGTACTATGAAAAAGGTGGTGACGAGGCTCTCGATCTGACCAAAGAAGAACCAAACGATTAAGGTTTGAGACCTTAAATGTTATTTTTATTGTAATAAAGAAGAATGAACTATGCTATAATTGCTGCCGGGGAAGGATCACGGCTGGCTCAAGAGGGGGTTGCATTGCCCAAACCATTGGTTAAGCTGAATGGTGTGGCTATGATTCAACGCCTGATAGATATTTTCGCGAAAAATGATGCTGAATCTATCAGTATTATCGTAAATGAAGAAATGACTCAAGTTCAGGAGTATGTTAAAAATATAAAACTGAACGTTCCTTTGAATATTGTAGTAAAGTCTACACCTAGTTCGATGCATAGTTTCTTCGAGCTTAGAAGTTTTTTGCGTAAAGGGAAATTTTGTCTGACTACAGTCGATACGATTTTTCGTGAAGACGATTTTACCCATTATATACAGGCGTTTATAGCCGATGATGAAGTCGATGGTATGATGGCGGTAACAGATTTTATAGATGACGAGAAACCTCTTTATGTATCAGTTGATGATGGCATGAAAATTACAGGCTTTTTGGATAAATCCAGTTCATGTAAATATATATCGGGAGGTATATACGGATTATCATCTAAAGCGATAGATACATTGGAGGCCTGCTTGGAATCTGGGCAATCGAGAATGAGAAATTTTCAGCGTCAGCTGATTACCGACGGTTTATTCATAAAGGCATATCCGTTATCAAAAATTGTTGATGTGGATCATGCGGGAGATATAGAAAAAGCGGAAGCTTTTCTGAGAGAATAAAAGCAAGAAGGAAAAATCAAAAAGTAAAGTCAATATAACTAAACAACATGTCTAAAATAAGATTAACAGGTGTAAAGCGTCAAACCAAGTATTCGCCGAATCATATTGGTAATGATGGTACGATCTATAACATGACAGCTCAGTCTCTTCGGGAGATGGGATATGACGTGCAGGATTATACCGAATCGGAGTTTGTGCTGAGCGATATCAAAGATGATTATATATTTAATATGGCTCGCGATAAGAGTACTATTAAATGGTTGAAGCAGCTTGAAAATCAAGGTTCTTTAGTCGTTAATTCTGCCTATGGTATAGAAAATTGTACACGTGGCAAGATGACTGAAATGCTTATCGCAAATGGTATTCCCCATCCTGATAGCATCATTATTGATACGAATGAAGATCCGACTGAAAAATTAAAAGAACTTGGAGCGAATGCTTTTTGGCTGAAAAGAGGAGATTTCCATGCAATACACCGCGAAGATGTGGCATTTGCGCGCAGTATAACTGAGGCGAAAGAGATCCTGAAAGAGTTTGCTTTCAGAGGAATACCTAATGCTGTAATAAACGAACATCTGGTAGGTGACCTTGTTAAGTTTTACGGGGTAGCGGATACCGATTTCTTCTTCCATTTCTATCCGTTCGATATAAGTCACAGTAAGTTTGGTTTGGAAGAAATAAACGGTGCGGCAAATATGTATCCGTTCTCGACAGCAACACTAAAGGAAGCCTGTGATAAAGCCGGAGAAGTCTTGAATGTCAAGATATACGGTGGAGATTGTGTGGTTGCTAAAGATGGATCTTTTAAAATTATTGATTTTAACGACTGGCCCAGTTTTGCTCCTTGCCGCGAACAAGCAGCTCCTAAAATTGCAGAATGTATACACAAACAAGTACAGAAGAAATTGAAATAAAGTCTTGAATTTTATCTGATTTCAAACAATCATTTATTCATTTAATTGCTTAAAAAACAATGTCAGAGAATAATAAACCATCGTTAGAATCGACACTCAAGTCGACCGATACGGAAGAGTTTATCGATATATATTTTTACCGTCCTATCGGTTACCGTTGGGCATTACTGTTTCAGAAATTAGGCGTAACACCTAATGCGATAACCATTGCCAGCATATTTATAGGAATAGGAGCAGGTATTTGTTTCTATTTCGATCAGTTGTGGATTACCGTTCTGGGTATTTTCTTGCTGGTCTGGGCAAACTCGTTCGACAGTGCCGACGGGCAATTGGCTCGTATGACCAAGAACTTCTCTCCGCTGGGGCGTGCCTTAGACGGATTTGCAGGCGATCTGTGGTTTGGAGCGATCTACATCGGTATCTGTTTGAGACTCGAACCTGTTTTCGGCGGATATATCTGGCTATTGGCAATCATTGCCGGATATTTTCATTCTAAGCAGGCTGCTATGGCAGATTATTACCGAAATATTCACTTGCTGTTTCTTAAAGGTAAGGGTGGTAGCGAGTTAGATAATTCGGTGGAACTTACCGAAAAGTACAATAGTATAAGCGTGAAAGACAATTGGTTCGAAAAAACATACTTGTTTCTTTACCGGGCTTACACTAAAGGTCAGGAAAGTTGGACACCAGCATTTCAGAAGATGTTTAAAACACTGAAAGAGGTACATGGCGAAACAGCTCCCGAACAATTCAGAAAAGACTTCAGAGCAAAGAGTCTGCCTCTTATGAAGTGGACTAATATCTTGTCGTTCAATACACGAGCAATAGCCCTGTTTATCTCGGTGCTGATAAAACAACCTTGGATATATTTCGTTTTCGAGCTTACTATATTGAATATCATTCTTATTCATATGATAATGAGCCACGAAAAAATGTGCAGAGAATTTACTGCCGATATCAAGAACGGTAAGTATTGAAATAAATAGGTCTGAGACCTTAAAGTTTAAAATTGCAATAATGTTTGATCTGAATAAAATAAAAGGTGTAATATTCGACTATGGCGGAACCATAGACAGTAACGGAATGCATTGGGCAGAAGTATTGTGGGATGCTTATGTTGCGGCGGCAGTACCCGTGTCGAAAGAGCAGTTCCGCGAAGCTTATGTATATACAGAGCGTTATCTGGCAGTGAATCCGGTAGTAAAACCCGAGCATAACTTCAACGATCTGTTGAAAATAAAAGCCACATTGCAGCTTCAGTATCTGGTTGAAAATAAAATATTGACCGATGTTGATAAAACCGAATCTTATTCTCTTGCAATTTCGGATCAATGTTATAACTTTGCCAAGAACATTATAGAAAAGGAGAAACCCATTCTGGAAGAATTGCGTAAACGCTATCCGATGGTATTGGTTTCTAATTTTTATGGAAATGTGCAGGCAGTGATCGAAGACTTCGGTCTGCTCAAATTCTTTGACAAAATTATAGAATCTGCCGTTGTAGGAGTACGCAAACCCGATCCTGCCATATTCGGGCTGGGTGTAGAAGCTTTAGGCTTACCCGCCGAAAATATAGTAGTACTGGGCGACTCGCATTCGAAAGACATTGTACCTGCCACCAAAAACGGATGCCAAACAGTATGGCTGAAGGGCAAAGGGTGGGGCGATGACGAAGAAGGAGCCACTGCAGATGTAATTATAACAGATTTTATGCAATTGAAAGAAGTCTTTCAGTTATCATAATATACAGGAAAAATCAAATAAGTAATCGGGCTGGTCGGAGGGCTGCCTACGTACTTACATTCTTTTTGAATATTATAGGAGTAGTATAATTCTTATCTCTAACAATGGAAGTCTGGAAACTAGTATAACAGACCGAAAAGCCCGGGTTGGGAGAATAAAATGGAGTGAGATATTGTGCTAAAACTATCTTATTATATGTATTCCGAATATTTCGGTATACCAATTTAAAGGATTGCCGCGGGTTGCGGTGTATTTTAAACGAATAAAAAATGGAAAAAGTACAATTGAAACCAGCCAATGGAAAACTTGGTGTTCTGGTTGTTGGAGTTGGTGGCGCAGTAGCTACTACATTTATTGCAGGTACATTAATCGCTCGTAAGGGCTTAGGTACACCTGTAGGTTCAATCACTCAATTAGCTACAATGCGTTTGGGTAAAAGAGAAGAAAACCGTTTCCCAAAAATTAAAGATGCAGTGCCTTTGGCAGAACTGAACGACATCGTATTCGGTGGATGGGATCTTTTCGAAGATGATGCTTACAAAGCTGCAAAACATGCAGAAGTATTGACCGACGAAGACTTGAACAAAGTAAAAGACGAGTTGGCTGCGATCAAACCTATGAAAGCTGTTTTTGATCAGAATTTTGTGAAGAGACTTCACGGAACATGGGTAAAACAAGCTCCTACTAAATGGGACTTGATGGAGCAGGTAAGAGAAGATATCCGCGAATTTAAAAAAGCAAACAATTGCGATCGTATAGTGATGATTTGGTGCGGTAGTACTGAAGTATTTACTCCACTAGGCGAAATCCACAAATCATTGGCTACTTTAGAAAAAGCAATGAAAGAAAGCCATGCTGATATCGCTCCTTCTAACTTGTATGCTTATGCAGCAGTATCAGAAGGTGTAGCTTACATCAATGGTGCTCCTAACCTTACAGTAGATATTCCTGCTATGTGGGAACTTGCAGCTGCAAAACAAGTGCCTATCTGCGGTAAAGACTTCAAAACAGGGCAAACAATGTTGAAGACTGTATTGTCTCCTATGTTGAAAACTCGTATGCTAGGTCTTAGCGGATGGTTCTCTACAAACATTCTTGGTAACCGCGACGGAGAAGTTCTTGACGATCCGGGTTCATTCAAAACTAAAGAAGAATCTAAATTGTCGGTTATCGATAACATTCTTCAACCCGATCTTTATCCTGAACTTTACGGAAACGTATATCATAAAGTACGTATCAACTATTACCCACCTCGCAAAGACAATAAAGAAGGATGGGATAATATCGACTTGTTCGGATGGTTAGGTTACCCAATGCAATTGAAAGTGGATTTCCTTTGCCGCGACTCTATCCTTGCAGCTCCTTTGTGTCTTGACCTTGTATTGTTTACCGATCTTGCACAACGTGCAGGTATGAGCGGTATCCAAGACTGGTTGTCATTCTACTTCAAGAGCCCAATGCACGAACCAAGCAAAATTGCTGAACACGACTTGTTCATCCAATACGTGAAGTTGAAAAATACTCTACGTAAGATGATCGGCGAAGAAACTGTTGATTTTATCGAGTAAGATATTTTCATCCTATAAATAACAAAGGCTGCCCAATTTATTTGAGCAGCCTTTGCTGTTATTATTGCATGCAGGGGCGTTTCGTTACTTGGGATTTGTAATCCCGAGTACTATAGTAAGGGATTTAAAATCCCCCTTTAATAGCTTTGGGATTGCAAATCCCAAAGGACGTCAAGCCTTTGCTGTTATTTGATTGTTGTAGGGGTGAATAAAATTATACGCCCCTACAAGCTAATAAATTAAATAGGTCTGCGACCTTTATCCGAGGTCTTTCATCGACAGAGCTACACGTTTACGGGCAGCATCTACCGATATTACTTTTACCTGTACATATTGGTGCAGCGATACTATCTCGGTAGGATCGGATACAAACCTGTTGGCAAGTTCGGATATATGTACCAATCCGTTTTCTTTGATACCGACATCCACAAAACATCCGAAGTTGGTAACGTTGGTAACGATACCCGGCAGCAACATTCCTTCGCGCAGGTCTTCGATGGTTTTGATGGTCGGGTCAAATTCGAATGCCTGTATCTTTTTACGGGGATCACGTCCCGGTTTGTCCAACTCCTGAATAATATCGTTGAGGGTAGGTAATCCTACTTTGTCCGACACATACTTATTCAGATCGAGCGACTTTTTCAGGTCTTTATTATCTATCAGCTCCTTTACGTTACAGCCCAAATCCTTAGCCATAGTTTCTACAATGTGATAACTTTCGGGGTGTACCGACGAGTTATCCAACGGATTTTCGGCTTCGGCAATACGAAGGAAACCTGCGCATTGTTCGAATGCTTTTTCGCCCATCCGGGGAACTTTAAGCAGTTGTTTTCGGGTTTTGAATGCACCGTGTTCGGCTCTGTAATCTACAATATTCTGGGCGAGGGTAGGACCCAGTCCCGATATGTATGTCAACAGGTGCTTGCTGGCAGTATTTACATTCACCCCAACGAGGTTTACGCAACTTTCGACAGTAAGATCGAGCGATTTTTTGAGTTTCGTTTGATCTACATCGTGCTGATACTGACCTACTCCGATCGATTTTGGGTCTATCTTGACCAATTCAGCCAACGGATCCATCAAACGTCTGCCAATCGATACAGCACCACGTACGGTAACATCGTATTCGGGAAATTCTTCCCGGGCAATTTTAGATGCCGAGTAGATAGACGCACCGTTTTCGCTGACCACAAATACCTGTACCTCTTTTTCGTAACGCAGGTTGGTGATAAAACGTTCCGTTTCGCGGCTTGCCGTACCGTTACCGATGGCAATAGCATCTATTTTGTAAGTAGAAACAAGCTGAACGATCTTGTTACCTGCCTTTTGAGTTTCATTTTGAGGGGGGTGCGGATAGATGGCTTCGTTGTGCAGCAGGTTGCCCTGAGCGTCTAAGCAAACGATCTTACAGCCTGTACGATAACCGGGATCGATACCCAGTACCCGTTTCTGTCCGAGTGGGGCGGCTAACAACAGCTGACGCAGGTTTTCGATAAATACACGTATTGCTTCTTCGTCTGCTACTTCTTTGGCAGCAGCAGCAAATTCTGTTTCTATCGAAGACTTCAATAAGCGTTTGTAGGCATCTTTAACAGCCGTTTCTACATATTCCGATGCCTCGGTTGTTCCTTTTACGAACTTGCGGTTGAGGCGTTCCAATGCATCTTCTTCTTCGGGTGCGATGGTTATCTTGAGGAAACCTTCGGCTTCGCCTCGTCTCATGGCGAGTAATCGGTGCGACGAGCATCTGCTGAGCCGTTCTTCGAGATCGAAATAGTCGCGGTATTTATCGCCTTCTTCGTCTTTTCCTTTTACTACTTTAGAGGTGATAAAGGCTTCGCGTTGAAACAGATTTCGGATTGAATTTCTTGCCGATTCGTCTTCGCTCACCCATTCGGCAATGATGTCGCATGCTCCGTTTATGGCTTCTTTGGTATCGGCTACATCGCCTTTAACGAAAGCCAGCGCTTTGCTTTCTACATCGAACCGTTGTTGGAGCATTATGGCTTGTGCCAATCCTTCCAAACCCTTTTTACGGGCTATTTCGGCTCTGGTTTGTCGTTTGGGTTTGTAGGGCAGATATATATCTTCTAATTCGGTTGCATTCCAGCACGATTCTATACGCAGTTTAAGCTCTGGAGTCAGTTTTTCTTGTTCTTCTATCGTTTTCAGAATTGTCTCTTTTCTTTTGGTCAATTCTATCAGTTTATCGTATTGTTCTTTTATGGCAGCTATCTGTACTTCATCGAGTCCGCCTGTTGCTTCTTTTCGATAACGGCTGATAAACGGAATGGTTGCCCCATCGTTAAGCAATGCTATTGTTTTTTCGATTTGGCTTTCGCGGATATTCAGAGCCGACGATATCAGTTTGTTTATAGTCATATATATGTGTTATAATTTAAGTTATCAGTCTAACCAAGGTAACAAAAATAATTTGATAATATATTGTGTAATGCTTATGCAGAGCAGTTTCCGGACAAAGCTATTCAAAATTATTTTATAGGCATACAAAAAAATAATTATATGTTACTATACTATCTTATCTGTTTAATGTATTTAAAATGAATTGTTTTGCCCGATAAAAGGGTGCGCTTATCCTTATAAGTAATTAGAAAGTGCGAATAATATCATTATTTATTGGTATTGTAGAAACTGTAAAACTCCCTTTACTTTGCAGTATAAAAATAACAAAATAAATAATTAAACTTTCAATTAATTAAAAGCATGGCAAAGATAGGCATATACTATGGTTCTACAACCGGTAATACTCAAGATTTAGCAGATCGTATCGCAAAAGCATTAGGTGTAGCTTCGGCTGATGTACATGATGTAAGCTCTGCAGCTGCTGATTTCAATCCGTATGATGTAGTATTGTTAGGATCTTCAACAATGGGTATGGGCGATTTGCAAGACGATTGGGAAACATTTATCGATGATGTAAAAGACGCAGACCTAAATGGAAAGAAAGTCGCATTGTTTGGTTGTGGAGACTCTTCTTCTTACAGTGATACTTTTGGCGATGCTCTTGGTAAAATTTATGAAGTAATTAAAAATAAAGGATGCCAATTAATTGGAAAGACTTCTGTTGAAGGTTATACATATGATAGTTCTGAAGCTATTGTTGATGGACAATTTGTAGGATTACTTATCGATGAAGATAATGAATCTAACTTGACAGATCAGCGTGTAGCTCTTTGGCTGGAAGATTTGAAAAAACAAATATAAAGGTCTCAGACCTTTATGTTAATATCATTAATATAAACACTGTTTATCCGTAATCTGAAATGTTAGTATTTAATCATCATATTTACGAGTTTAAGAAAGGAGTGAGAGACATGGTTTTGTGTACACTCCCTGCCCATATGCAAGAAAAAGTAGTGGCCAAACTCGAGCGAAATGAGATTAGCTACATGATACAGAAAATAAAAAACGGAAACATAAACGTATTTTTCGGAAAAGAAGAATGTCTGGTTGTAGTCAGAAATCTGTGCAAAGAACGTTTTCTGGATGAGCTTTCGCCCGAAGAAGATTTTATGATCGGTGTTTTGTTAGGATATAGCGTAAGCGAGCAATGCCGACGCTATTGTAAAAGGAAAAAAGCAATGAAAAGCATAAGTGAAACAAAGTATCTGGTGGCACATACCTGAAAAGGAAAATCACCTGATATAAGGTAAATGGAAAAGGTCGTAGACCTTAATGCCGTATTCAGTTTATAGTGAATCATTTCTATTGATAGTTTTTTAGTTGATCATTTTAATACCCCCATGCTGTGAAGCAAGGGGGTATGACTTTTTATAGACAGAGGTGAAGGTTTACTTTGCTTCTAATTTTTGTACTTTATTTTCTAAGTTCTTTATCGTTTTATCTTGTTGAATTACATACAGCGTCAGTTCCTCTATTTTCTGCAATAGCTTTGCTTGCATTTCCCCTATGCTTACACCATTTTCTTTGACTTCCGCTTCTGATGGAATGTCGGGGAGATGATTGTGTTCGTTGATATGGTTCTCTACTTCTTGAAGTGTAGGTAGTTTGTAATCTTTATCGAAAACGAAGTCAGCCCAACCGGTCTCTACTTTTACTTCGGTTGCTCGGATTGTGCCCGCTACATCCAGTTTATTTTGAGGGTTAAGAACTCCTATTCCTATATTTCCTTCGGATGAACTTGTTATGAATAATGTTTCTTTAAATGTAGAAGTTATATCCTTTTTAGAGGGTTGGGCTGTAATATAGCATTTTACCACTTGTTCTTGATTGTTTCCATCTAATACCCATGCTTTAATATTAAAGTCTGCCCATCCTGAACTTTTTATTATGATATCTATTTTATCACCATTCTCATACATAATAAGGCTGTGATGGGCATAAGATCCGTTACGAACTTCCTTGTTGATACGATACTCATTTCTTGTGCTTATGGAGTATGTTACAGTAGCTAACCTATCGCTATGATAACCATCTCCAAAAACTTCTATTTTATACTTCTCTTGATTAGATCCAAGATCAACGTTCGCTAATAATGACCCAACATAAACATACCTAATATTGTCAGGGGATGACATTATATTAATTCCCTGAGATTGTATTCTTTCCGAAAACAATAGCATCATGAATAAGAAGATTAAATAGAATTGAATTTTCATAATCGAAAAGAAAGTCTTTTTCATACTATAAGTTTTGTGTTATTAATAAAGTTCAAATGTAGCCTACTTTTGCTTCTTGCTCCTTTATTAGAAGCGAAGTGTCAGTGATTGGTATTTGTCCAACTTCTAGAATAATTCTTCAAATTTGTAAATATATGGATATAATTGGTTTATTAATAGTTTCCCCCGTGTTGAAATCAAGGGGGATGACTTCTTCGATATGTAATTGTGAAGCTCTATTACAATGGCATAAAATGATCGCCAAAAGTTTCTTCCGAAGTAGAAGCATAGGTATAATGCCGAGGTAAGAACCAACCTATATTCTGCATAATTCCATTGAAGTGGTCTTCACTCGGAAAGTCGGATGGGGTGAGGTTAAACGTCAGTTGTTGAAGAAACTCTTCACCTTCGGGTCTGTTTGTCAATACTATTTTTACTTCAGTGCTGGTATATTGCTTGAGGTATTGACGTAAAATATTACGGGTTTGTATCGGAATTATATATTCCGATGGCTGCCCGATCAGCATCTGAGTATCTTCTTTTATGCGGTTTTCAGTTTGTATATACCAGTTTTTTGACTCTGTGTAAAACTCGTTGCGTAAGTGATAATTGACGAGCTCTCCATAGGTGAATACCCAGTCGGGCTGACCTTTTACAGGATTGATAACAATTCCCAGTCCATTGTCCAGTATAAAATCAGGGATCATATGTTTGATCACATAGCATTGAAATTCTTTGTTGGGTTCCGGCATATTTAATACAAAATAAGGGAACCCATCCGGTCCTGATATAACCTGAGGGTCATTACAGGCAAAACTGGCATCAGTAACATTCTCCAGAAATGTATTTTTCCAAGATTCGTCTCTTGACTCGAACGGTACGGAGAATAATTTATCTAAGGCTTGTGTTTTTTCTAAATCTCCGTAATATACTTCTTTATTCATTTGGGTTTTTATTTACAAAACTAATAATTAAAAATATGGAAACGAAGATGCGGTTTGCTTTAAATGCTTTTATCAGCGAAAAAATAGAGATTACGTGCTTAAAAAAATATCAATGCCCGATATAATTAAAAATATTGCTGTATCTTTGATATACATACTGACGGAGCACTAAATATATAATGTATTTAGTGCTCCGTCTTTGTCATTTATTAGAGTGTTGTAAAATGAAAAAATATGTTTTGTTTGTTTCCCTAAGCTATTCTTATTCAATATTAAGACCCATACAAACAGAGATCCGTAAGAGAGGTGGAGATGTTGCTTGGTTTATAGAAAAGAAATGTCCGATTTATTTAGCGGAGGATGAAAAACTATTGAAAACAATATATGATGTGATTGAATATAACCCAATAGCTGTTTTTGCACCGGGAAATTATATTTATGATTTCTTTCCGGGGGTGAAAGTTGAGGTTTTTCATGGGTTGTTTTATAAGCGTAACAATTATGGAGATCATTACCGTATAAGAGGTTTGTTTGATCTGTATTGTGTAACAAGTAGTTTATTTATGCCCGAATTTAAGCGTTTGGAAAAAAAATATGGTTATTTCAAAGTTCTAGAAACAGGTTGGAGTAAATTTGATGCTTATACTAAAGCTAAACCAACTATTCACAAGGATAATGTGCCCACAATAATATATGCTCCTACTTTTACTAAAGGGTTGACATCGACAGAACATTTATTTGTCGAAATAGAGCGTTTAGTTCAGACTCGAAACTGGAGGTGGATATTTTCGTTTCACCCTAAGATAGATATTCAAACGATAGAAAAATATAAAAAGCTTACCCGAAAATATGATCATGTTGAATATTCGGAAAAAGAGGAAAAATTATCATTATATCAATCTTCTGATATAATGATCAGCGATACATCTTCTGTTATATACGAGTTTCTATGGTTTGATAAACCAGTTGTGACTTTTCGTAATACGTTTCCCGAGAATCATTTAATTAATATATTAGACAGTCGATCTCTGGAATCTGCGATTGATGAAGGATTATTGTACCCAGAGCATTTACTGATGAATATCAAAAGTAAAATGGATCAGGTGCATCCCTTCAGAGACGGATATGCTTCTGCCCGTATATTAGATGCTGTGGACGATTTTATCGAAAACTATCAGGGCAAGATAAAGGAAAAACCACTTAATCTTTTTCGAAAATTAAAAATGCGTTTCAAAGCAGGCTATTTCCCTTTTGGTGCGAAGAAATAGTATCTTGAAAAGAATAGAACTAATACAACAGGTCCGAGACCTTAATTTCTTTTTTTAGAAAAGAAAAACGTAACTTTGCCTATCAAATGAATTAATGACTAAGGATTAAAATCTGATGATTGATAAAATAAACAAATTACTTGCAGATATAGAAGATTTGAAAGCTTCTAATACTCAGGAATTAGAGGATTTACGTATAAAATTCTTAAGTAAAAAAGGCTCGGTATCGGCTTTGATGGATGATTTCAGAAATGTGGCAGCCGAAGAAAAGAAGAATATCGGGATGAAATTGAATGAGCTGAAATCTAAGGCTCAGGATAAAATAAATCAACTGAAAGAGAATCTCGAGAATGCATCATCGTCCGAAGAGGCTATTGATCTTACCCGTACAGCTTATCCTGTGGAATTGGGTACACGCCATCCTCTTTCTTTAGTGAAAAAAGAGATTTGTGATATATTTAAACGTCTTGGTTTTTCGATAGCGGAAGGTCCTGAGATAGAAGATGACTGGCATGTGTTTTCGTCTCTTAATTTTGCCGATGATCACCCTGCTCGTGATATGCAGGATACATTCTTTATAGCACGTAACCCCGAAGTGGTTTTGCGTACCCATACTTCGTCGGTGCAAACCAGAGTAATGGAAAAGCAAGAACCTCCGATTCGGATTATTTGTCCAGGACGTGTTTATAGGAATGAAGCTATTTCGTATCGTGCGCATTGTTTCTTTCATCAGGTAGAAGCATTGTATATCGATAAAAATGTTTCGTTTGCCGATTTAAAGCAAGCATTGCTATTCTTTGCAAAAGAAATGTTTGGTGCAGATACAAAAATTCGTCTTCGGCCATCTTATTTCCCATTTACAGAGCCTAGTGCAGAAATGGATATCTCATGTAATATCTGTGGAGGTAAAGGTTGCCCGTTCTGTAAGCATACCGGATGGGTAGAAATTCTCGGTTGTGGTATGGTCGATCCTAATGTATTGGAAAACTGCGGTATCGATAGCAAAGTATATTCAGGATATGCCCTGGGAATGGGTATTGAACGTATCACTAATTTGAAATACAGGGTGAAAGATCTGCGTATGTTCTCAGAGAATGACGCTCGTTTTCTTAAACAATTCGAGAACGCGCAGTAATAATAGATAATTTAGAATAAAAGGATGTCTTTTGATTAAAAGACATCCTTTTTATTTATATGTAAGTTAATGTGAGATTTGGAAAAACTAGGAGTATGGAATATTTTTTCTATTTTTATATTCTTCAATTTTTAATACACAAAAATATTTTACATCTATGAGAATCTTAACAGTATTATCTCTTTCCTTTTTAGTCTTTATGTCATGTAGTCAGCCGGCAAAAGATGCGGATACGAAAAAAGAACCGGAAGTTGCTAAGAATGTAGTGGTTGAAAATATAATGAACCGCCGTAGTATTCGAAAATACAAGCCCGAACAGGTTGCACAGGCTCAAATGGATACAATAATTCAAAGTGGAATAAATGCACCCAGTGCTTTAAATAAACAATCGTGGGAAGTACGTGTAATCCAAAATCCAGATTTGCTGAATAAAATAAATACTGCTTTTGTTGAGGATGCCAAAGGAAAGTCTTTACCTGGTAGCGCATCTAAAGCTCAGGAAGACGGATTCAGTGTGTTTCACGGAGCACCTACGCTAATCATTGTCGCAAAAGATAAAAGTAACTCATACAGTGCGGTTGATTGCGGATTATTTGCCCAGAATATTCTATTGAGTGCCGAGTCTATGAATATCGGGACATGTGTGATTGGCAGTGTTGCCGGAATCTTCAATAAACCGCAGTCAAAAGAATTACGTGAAGCTATAAATCTGCCTGATACTCATGAGGTCATTTTCGGAATATCGGTAGGATACAAGAACGAATCACCGAACGCTAAGCCTCGTAATGAAAATAAGGTTGAATATATCAAATAAGCATATATATTAGCAGTAAGAAAAAGCATCGGAAAACTATTCCGGTGCTTTTTATCTAAAACAGAGAATCTTACCTAAACTCGATCAAGACGAGTTTGGTTTGTGTTTTTTTATTAAATTTGCCAGCCGTATCTAAGGTTTCAAACCTTAAACTGTGTTGAATATAGAGAATCAAAAAAATATATATCAAGACATTTCATTAATTTATAACATATTAAAGTATGAAAGCATTTGTATTTCCGGGTCAAGGTGCTCAGTTTGTGGGCATGGGTAAGGATTTGTATGAAACATCACCCGTAGCGAAAGATTTATTCGAAAAAGCAAATGAAATTTTAGGTTTCCGTATTACTGATTTAATGTTTAGCGGAACTGATGAAGACTTGCGTCAAACAAAAGTTACACAACCAGCGATATTCTTACATTCTGTAATTTTAGCTAAAACTTTAGGTGCCGAATTTGTTCCGGAAATGGTTGCAGGTCACTCTTTGGGAGAGTTTTCGGCTTTGGTAGCAGCTAATGCTTTGTCGTTCGAAGACGGATTGAAACTAGTTTATAAGCGTGCATTGGCTATGCAGAAAGCTTGCGAATTGAATCCATCTACCATGGCTGCAGTATTGGGCTTACCTGATGAAAAAGTAGAAGAAATATGCGCATCTATAAAAGATGAAGTTGTAGTACCTGCAAATTACAATTGCCCCGGACAGATTGTTATCTCGGGAACGAATGCAGGAATTGATAAAGCGTGTGAATTGTTGAAAGAAGCAGGTGCAAAACGTGCTTTGAAACTGAGCGTAGGTGGAGCGTTCCATTCTCCATTGATGAATCCTGCTAAGGAAGAATTGGAAAAAGCAATTAACGAAACAGAGTTCTCTGCTCCGATTTGTCCTGTGTATCAAAATGTGACAACTGTTGCAGAATCTGATCCTGAGACTATTAAAAAGAATCTGATTGCTCAGTTGACTGCTCCTGTAAAATGGACTCAATCTGTAGAGCATATGATTGCCGATGGTGCTACTGAATTTGTAGAACTAGGACCGGGAGCTGTTCTTCAGGGATTGGTGAAAAAAATAAATAAAGAAGTAGCTACCAGCGGAAAGCAATAAGGTATCTGTTTTTTTAGGATAAACGAAGACGGCTGCTTCCTTTTTTTAGGGAGTCAGCCGTTTTCCTTTGTTTGGATGAGAATTGGTAAGAAATAAGACTGATTCGGTATTCGATTTGTAACCTATGACAATTTAGCCTATCTTCGTTGTTATAATAAGTAAAAGATAGTATTTACTTTCTATTTATCAACAGGCTTTCGCTATTTTACTTACCAAAATGCTAAATAGGGTAAGACCTTAAAAACAACTAAAACAGAATCAAATTATGGCTGAAACTCCAAATTGTCCACTTTGTGACATGGAAAATACGTATTTCGACGGAACCGTATTTGTATGCCCCGATTGTAGTCATGAGTGGACTAATGAGGCAAACCAACAGGAAACAGATGATACTCCCAGAGACAGTAACGGAACAGAATTGATAGACGGAGATGCCGTTACTGTAATAAAAGACCTGAAAGTAAGAGGTTCTTCGATGGTAATCAAAAGAGGGACGAAAGTAAAAAGCATAAAATTAACAGAGAACCCTGACGAAGTGGATTGCAAGATCGATGGATCGGGTATTGTGTTGAAAACCTGTTTTCTTAAGAAAGGATAAGTTATTCTTAAACAATAAAAAGTGACAGAAAGCAGTTCGTGACGTACTTTAAAGAGATAACGTACTCTGGCTGTTTGCCTGCAAAATCAACAAAAAGGTCTGAGACCTTAGATGCTCGGTTTGTTATTCTACAGATCGAGCTTTTTATTGTATCTTTGTAGTCCGAAAATATAGAATATACAGAATAGATAAATGAAAAATATTGCTGATTTTGAAATCATGGCGCCAGTAGGATCTTACGATTCTTTGGCTGCGGCAATACAAGGAGGTGCGAATTCAATTTACTTTGGTATCGAAGGGTTGAATATGCGTGCCAAATCTTCGAATAACTTTACAACCGAAGATTTAAAAAATATAGCTAAAATTTGTCAGGAACACGGGATGAAGAGTTATTTGACCGTGAATACCATTATTTATGATAATGATATAAGTCTGATGCACCAAATTGTGAATGCTGCAAAAGAAGCTAACGTGTCGGCGATTATAGCATCGGATGTAGCAGTAATGATGTATGCCCGCAGCATTGGAGTTGAAGTGCATTTATCGACACAGCTTAATATCACAAATACGGAAGCTCTTAAATTTTATGGACAATTTGCCGATGTTGTGGTATTGGCCAGAGAGTTGACACTGGATCAGGTAGCCGATATTTATAAGGATATTGTAGAACAACAGATAAAAGGTCCAAGCGGAGAGTTGATCCGTATTGAAATGTTTTCTCATGGAGCCTTATGTATGGCTGTTTCGGGTAAATGTTACCTGAGTTTGCACGAAAAAGATTTGTCTGCAAACAGAGGGGCTTGTAATCAATTGTGTCGTAGAGGCTATATTGTAAAAGATAAAGAAAGTAATATCGAACTTGAAATTGATAACGAATACATCATGTCTCCCAAAGATCTGAAAACAATCCATTTCATGAACAAGATGATGGATGCCGGAGTACGGGTGTTTAAGATCGAAGGGCGTGCACGTGGTGCAGAGTATGTGCGTACCGTTGTGGAATGTTATAAAGAGGCGGTAAAAGCATATTGCGAAGGAACATATACCGAAGACAAAGTCGCGGAATGGGATACTCGTTTGGCAACAGTCTTCAATAGAGGATTCTGGGATGGTTATTACCTTGGGCAGCGTTTAGGTGAGTGGACAGCTAATTATGGTTCTGGAGCTACTAAACGCAAAGTCTATATAGGTAAAGGAATCAAATATTTCTCGAATATCGGTGTTGCCGAGTTTCTGATGGAGACTCAGTCTTTAAAAGTAGGAGATGAAATTCTGGTAACAGGACCTACAACAGGAGCTGTTTCTCAGGTTGTAAATGAAATACGTGTTGATCTAAAACCCGTACAGGAAACTGTCAAAGGCGAAAAGTTCTCAATTAGGCTCACCGAGAAGATCAGACCTTCCGATAAACTGTTCAAGGTTATTACAGTAGAACCTAAGCAAAAATATGTGGAAAAGGTCTCCGAATAATTTATTTATGCGGAAGAACTAAAAATGAGCCACCTTGTTTAAATAAAAAAGGAAAATATAAATACGATCTATCCAAGTAAATTATGTCGCCTATATACAGTTCGCTGCAAGTTATACTGACAGATAATACTATAACCCGTGCGTCGGAGTTTCTTTGCGAAGACCGATGTAAGGTCGCAGATGCTTCGGCTTCTATTATACCATGTCTGTTAGGGGCTTTGTTGGCTAAAGGCAGTACCACCCCCATACAGATTGCCTTGAGTAAGGCCGGGCGTAATTATAATAACCTGCAAGACAATATTGTTTCAATATTCTCGGGTAATGCCGATGAAAGGATCAGTTATTCAGGATTTCGTCTGCTCGATGCTATTTTTGGTGATAAACTTGGAGAATTTACAACCCTGATATCCTCTACTTTCGGGATGTCTTATTCAAATACCGATCAGCTATTATTAATGATAACACCAATAATAGCAAGTGATCTGGGGTATCGGGCGACTGAATATAAATGGGGGATGACAGGCTTACTTGGGCGGTTGAATTACGAGAAAGGCAGTTATCTTCATTTGATCCCTGTCGGTTTTGCATCATTGTTCGGGCTCGGCAGTAATGATGAGTTAGGGAATTTCGTCCCGGTAATTGAATCGACCGAAGCCGATTATAAGCTGAAAGAACCTACTCCTCCGTGGCTTGTGTGGGCAATTATTGTTGCTGGCGGAGTTATTATTGCTTTTTGGTGGAAGTCTTGCGAAGATTCTACTTCAACTAAAGTGAAAGATACCGTCACCACAGCAACATCGGCAATGGTAGAAGGTACTATTTCAACAGTATCAAAAGCATTGGAAAAGGTTTCGACTATTGTAATTTTACCCGATGGAAAGCGGCTTCAGGCCTATAAGGGCGGAATTGAGGATCAGCTTGTGAGATTTCTTAGTTCGGACGAATATGGAAATGCTTCCACAGACCAACTGAAAGACAAGTGGTTTAACTTCGATAATATCGAGTTTAAGTATGGAAGTTCAACCGAACTGACCGACATCTCTAAGCCTCAATTACATAATATTGCAGTTATATTAAACTACTATAAAGATACGAAAGTGATTATTGCCGGATTTACAGATCGTACAGGTACTATCGAAAGTAATCTGAAGCTATCTCAGGATCGTGCTAATACAATCAGAAATTACCTGATAGAAGAAGGTATCGAAGGATCACGTATTTCTGCAATCGGTTATGGCGATCAATATGCGACACACGCTGCTGATGCCCCTGATATTGACAGGGCATTGGATAGAAGAATTGCTTTGAGATTTGAAAAGTAGCCGGTTATTTCTTAACTTTTCCGAATTTTTTAACAGACTGATATTTTCGCCATAGGTTGAGTTTCCTATATTTGGGTACTCCGTGTCTTGCAATGTAGTCTTCCACGGCAGTGAACATTCTTTTTGCCACTTTTCCATCCAGATACGGGTCGTAATTATCTATAATCCATTTGCGCTTTGCTTTGTATTCGTCACTAGACAGGACTGTATCATAAGCCCAATCGAGTTTGTCGGGAGTATCTATATCAAGCCAGTATTTGTCTTTAGCAACATTGTTTAGAGTGATAACAGGCTTATCCAATAAAAGAAATTCATATACAGCAGAAGAAGTATCGCTTATCATCATATCCGAAGCAAGGATATATTTCGATATATTCTGATCTTCTATCCATAAAATGTTATCTACTTCCTTCGCTAGAGCTTTGTACTCGTCTACCCACTCTTTTTTTGTTAGTGGATGAAATTTAAGTAGGATAACTGCATCTTTTCGATCAGCAAGCTTTTTTATATCTTCTTTAATATAAGGCAGCGATGTTAATGAGGGAGAGAATGTCGGGGCATATAAAACAATCTTACTCTTCTTGTACTTAGTTAAGAGACCTTCTCGGTAATTATCGAATGTATGCAGGTTGTTAAAAATCCAGTCTTGCCGAGGCCACCCTGTTTCCACGACTTCAAAGTCTCCGTAGTTCTGAGCCAGTTGCTCGAAAGGTTTGGTGAAAAAGGGACCTTGGGTCAGATACATATCCAGATACCTGCGTATTACCCAATGATCTTTTTTTTCGGCTGCGTATCCGTGGAATATCTCAGCTTTAACTCCCGGCAGATAATAAGGTACAATATTGCCCGGAACAAAAATAGCTTCGGGTGAGAAGTTGTATGTTTCCTGTATAGAATTAGTCCATCTTACCTCATTTTTTAAAGGAAAGTCGGGAATATTTCTTGCATCAACAAACCAGAGTATTTCATGTTTTGATGTTTTATTTGCTTCCTCCTGAAGGGGCAAAAGTATTGTCACGGCATATTTATGCTCGCAGAAAAGTACAACTCTCATTTTAGATAACAGGCTTAGTGTATATGTGTAAATCCGAATTTTTCTTACTGTAAGTGTGCCGGAATCTTTGCGCAGGCTGTCTCGAAATCTTCGACAGTGTCAAGTTCCATTGAAAAAATATTTGTTGTATCGACAGTGTATATTTCAGCTCCTTTCTTGATGAGATTTTCGAATGCCATCTCGTAGAAGACTCCCGATTGACTTTTGTTTAAGATCATGTCATCAAGTTCGGTATAAAGATCCTGAACGAATTCAGCAGAGAATTTCTCTATGCCGACTGATTCGCCAACGGCAGTTTCAATAGAACAGGTCTTGCTTATCTCGGTAATTTGTCCGTCAGTGTTTAAAATCACTTTTATCTCTTCATCTCCCAATTCGTGAGAGTTTAGAGCTAAGCAGTTTTCGTGTTTTGATTCCAGTAATGCGCTGATTAATGCTGCATCGAAGAGAATATCGCTGTCCAGAAGCAGCATAGATTGTCCATGTACCACAGATTTGGCAAGCCATAATGAATAGATATTATTCGTAGAATCGTATTTGCTGTTGAAAATATATTCGACTCTTAAATCTGGATAATTAGCTGAAACAAAACTTTCAATCATCTCTTTGAGATATCCTGTAACAATAACCAACCGATCGAAGCCATTGGCTATTAACGAGTCAATCGTACGTGCAAGCAGGCATTTGCTTCCTACATTGAGCAGGCACTTGGGAGTGTTGTTTGTTAAAGGGCGTAAACGTGAGGCTATACCGGCGGCAAGGATTACTGCTTTCATTCTTCTGTCTGGATTATTTGTTTAATGCAACTCTTCGGATGATATCTACAACTCTTTCATTTATGGCAGTCGTTCCTAATGTTATGCGCATATGTGTCCGTAAGCCTTCTTCATTCATGAATTTAACTACGATATTTTCTTTTTTGAATTCGGCTTGCAGTTGTTCTTTTAATTCAGTCGGATATTTAACCAAAACGAAATTAGCATCAGAATTGTAAACTTTAAATCCTTCGATGGGGTTCAGGCCGTTTTTATATAATTCTTTATCGCTCTGCATGCGGGCTGCATTCTTATCATAGTATGCAGTTGATTTTAGTGCGGCGATACCCAATTGTTCTGTAAGTTTATTGTATCCCAAATACATGGTGCTGAAGTTTGTGAATTTTTTCAATCCTTCACCCATAAACCCATATCCCAGGCGAAGTCCCGGAAGTCCGTAGAATTTAGAAAATGTACGGATAATCAGCAGATTCGGAAATTCGGTTATTAATCGGGATATGTATGTAATGTCTTTATTTGCAAACGATGTATATGCTTCGTCAATAACTATGATAGTGTCTTTGCTCAGAGACGAAATGATATCTTTCATTTCATCCAATGACAGTGAGTTACCTGTCGGGTTGTTGGGACTTGCCAGAAGAACTAAATCAGGATTTTCCTGAGCAGCTATCTTTTTTATTTCGGGAATATTGTATTTGAAGTCGTATCCATCTTCATAAAGAGGATACATTATGGTCATGCCGTTTACTTCTTCGGCTATCGATTTATAGTACCACCACGAGAATGTAGGGATAAGCATTTTGCGCTGCTGATGTCCCTGACTTAAGAAACAATGTATAACACCTTTCAGAATATCTTCGCCGCCATATCCTAAAACAACATTCTGTTCTGCCACCCCGTACATGTCTCCGATGTATTGAGATAGTTCACTTTTTATTCCGTTCTGAAAACAGCGGGTATAAGTACATAATTCCTGAGGGTTAAAATCGTTCAGTACTTTAGCTACATCCGGAGATATTTCGTAGCTGTATTCATTTCGATCTAAATATATCAGATCGTTAGTGTTAGGGTTATTCATGTTTGTAAATTTCAAAACTCTTAATGTGCGGAGCAAAGGTATTAAATTAATATATAATCATTGAATTTTACCTTGAATATTTTAACTTAAGGTCTCAGCCGTACTTTAGACACTATTAGAAAAGGAGTAGATATGGCTCTTTCTTTATTCTCCAACCGAATCTTTTTACTCCTTTTTGTAGAAAAGGACGATCTTTTCTTGCAAAAAAGTTAACTTTGTGACTCATCTAAATTTAATGAAACTAAACCATATGAAACCAACATTATTTGTTCTGGCTGCCGGAATGGGTAGTCGCTATGGAGGTCTGAAACAATTAGACGGATTAGGTCCTAATGGCGAAACAATCATGGATTACTCAATCTATGATGCTATTCAAAGCGGATTCGGTAAGCTAGTATTTGTTATTCGCAAATCATTCGAAAAAGAATTTGTTGAAAAAGTTGCATCTAAATATGACAAACATATTGAGGTAGAGGTAGTTTTTCAAGAGCTGACCGATTTACCCGAAGGATTTACCGTACACCCCGACCGTGTTAAGCCATGGGGAACAAATCATGCCGTATTGATGGGTAAGGATGTTATCAAAGAACCTTTTGCCGTAATCAATGCCGATGACTTTTATGGCCGTGACGGTTTTCAGACTTTAGCTAATTTTCTGAAAGATCTCGATGGCAGTAAAAATCATTATTGTATGGTTGGATACCGTTTGTGTAATACTCTTTCGGAAAGTGGAGCTGTTGCTCGTGGTGTTTGCGAAACAGATAAAGATGGTTTCCTGACCAGTGTGGTTGAAAGAACTCATATCGAACGTAAAGATGGTAAAATTCAATACAAAGATGCAGAAGACTATTGGTATGAATTACCTGAAAATACTCCGGTATCTATGAATATGTGGGGATTTACTCCTGAGTATTTCCAATATTCGGCTGAGTACTTTGTGAAATTCCTTGAATTGAACCAAAGTAACCTGAAAGCTGAATATTTTATACCATTGATGGTTGACCATTTGATTACTAATAAAACAGCGGATGTAAAAGTGCTTGATACTACTTCTAAGTGGTTTGGAGTTACTTATGCTGAAGACAGAGATTCTGTAGTTGCAAAACTTCAGGGCTTAGTTGATAAAGGTGAATATCCGACTCCTCTCTGGAAATAAGGTGACAGACCTATTTATTACTTTGGCAAGTATAACACCTGAGTTTGCTATAACTTGGAAACAAATGATTAAATACTTTTGTTGACTTAAAAGGTTTTATATCTTCTCACAAAAAAGTCCTTGAATTATTTTCAAGGACCTTTTTGTTTTCTATATTGATAGGTTGATATCCTTAGAAGTTCATTCTCAACGTGAAACGATATGCACGCCCCGGCATAGGATATCCGTCCATAATATAATAGATTTTGTTTGCCAGATTCGAAATGTCGGCTTGAGCCCGCATTGATACCATTCCTATATTGAATGATTTGTTCACCGATATTGTCTGATCGAGATATGGACTGATTTTGTTACTATCAATATTCTGGGGTAGAGAATATGTTTTTCCGCTAAGTACTATAGAATAAGAAATATTCAAAAATGGGTTTTCAAGACTTGCCGATCCGGCACCCGAATGACGAGGGGTATAAGGTATCTGGTCTTTGTAGTTTTTATCTTCGGCATTGGTTTTGTCTATTGCATGCTGATATGTATAGCTTCCCGATAATTGAAGGTTTATTTTAGTATTAAAGTCCATTCTTGTGTGTACATTTATGTCGAAACCATCGATGATGACTTTTCCCAAATTTACAGACTTCGGATTGAATGAAGAAGGGTAAATGATAATTTTATCTTTTACTGTATTGTGGTAGAAATCCGTTGTAACAGACAAGAAACTAAACAAGTCGGAGAATGACTCAGACCATGTCAGTCCGATATTGTACTGTTTGGTTTTCTCAGGTTTGAGAGACGAATTTCCTGAGTTTGTATAATATAAATCGTTAAAGGACGGTACTCTGAATATATCTTTATAAGAAGCCCTTACCCGCAAATTGGTTTCATCCAGTAATTTGTACGAGAGACTGACCGATGGTGATAACCTTTTTTTATCACTTGCTGCTGATCCGTTTTCTACATCTTCGGATACATATGTCCCTAAGAGTTTTCCGACTACAGTTAATCTGTCGTCTTGATATTTTCCAGAAAGAGCAGACAGTGAAGTGTACCTGTCGGGATAAGCAAATTTAGGAAGATTGGCACTCAAATGCCCATAGCTGATATCTTCTGCTAAAGAAAAAGATATGTTCTTACTGAGATTGTAGAGTAGGGTACCGGTTATATACAGTTCATTCTGGATATACTTATTCATTAACTCGCCATTAGGCTGCTTAGGGTTTTTGTCAATATATTTTGTCCATGTATGAGTATATTTGGCTTGTACCTGTAAGTCGAATTTATCATTCAGGTAATTAAGATATTTGGCTTGAGTGAAAAAATCTTTGTCCCAGAGCCGTTCTCCGTTTTTCTGATCAGAATATATGACTACTCCACCTGGTAATCCCCGTTCCGAGTCGAAGTAGTAAAGTTTAAAAGATAGTTTTTGCTTTTCTGTGAGATTGCCAAACAGATTGAGTTCTGTCCGTTTAATATCAACATCAGTGTTATTTCTTTTTCCCTTATATTTTTCGGATATATTATCCATCTCAAATCTGTATCGTCCGTCGGCTCTTTGCCAGCTTCCGTCAAGTGACAGTGTAAATTTATTGCCCAATTTATGAGCATAATACACATATGGATTAAATTGTCCCCACGATCCGGCGCGCAGCTGTACTTTTGCCGAATAATCTTTTTGCTTAAACTGAGGTGTTGAGGTTTGTATATCTAATACTCCAACGGCTCCCAATGAGCGTGCGGTACGGAATATATCGTCGGACTGTCCTATCGTCAAGGATATCATTTCTACATTATCAAGGGAGAATTTACCTATATCTATTTGTCCCGATTGTGCATTACTCACAGCCATACCATCGTATAAGACAGCAGTATGTTCTGAACCGACACCTCTTACAGCAATGGTTTTCATTCCTCCTATTCCTCCAAAATCTTTTACAACCACACCCGAAAAGCGGCGTACAGCATCCGCAACTGAAAGAATACCAACCTTGTCTATGGTTGAGCCGGAGAAGGTTTGTACCGGATTACTCGACAAGGTGATCGAAGGATGTAGCTTAGCCGAAACTTCTACTTCTTGAATGTGCTGGGTACCGATAGAGTCTTTAACCTGACCGACGGCAGATAAAGCATAACTTTGTATGATAACAAGCGGGAGAATATGGTAAAACTTCATTACAGTTGCTTAGAATTTTTATTTATAAATAATCATTCCGGCTTTCTGAATGGGAGTCTGAAGAGAAAGAAATCGAAGATTCTATCTTAAGCTTTATCCCTCGAAAGCTGTCTGATTGGAGTCGTTTTGCAGGTTTTCTGACTTGCTTTTACCTTTATTATTTCTAGGTTTAGCTTACAGTAGCGGGTCTGTCCGGGATTTTCACCCGATTACCCTTTTGCATCCGTTTCGGGAGTAGAGATAAAGTTACCCGAAGAGGAACAAAACAACATTGCAAAGATAGCTTATAACTTAATTATAGTTAGACTTTTTGAGCGGAAAATTGTGTCATGTGTTGTTAAATAAGGGGGATACCTCTTTGGGATTTTATCTAGGCTGACAGTCTCTTTTGTCTTTTTTATCTATAGTAAAAGCGTTCTTTAAATGGTTGGTATCTGATGAGACAATCTGAAAATGTGCCAATAAGGTAACAATGCAAAAAGTATATTTTCAGTGTAACCTTTGTAACCTTTTCGGGGATTCTGTAGGGGCGAATAATTATTCTCCCGGTATCTACAAGCGAAAGGTTTTGACTCTATGGGCAGGTGAAGTTCCGAAATTGGTAAGAAGTAACAGAACAAAGTGTGCATAAAGGCTATTACCTTTGTTACCTTTTAGAGTTAAATCGTTGATTTATTGATGAAATAACAGGCGCTTAAAATTGAAAATAGATAAATGGTTGAGTTTCGCTGGAAGCGGTCACATATACCAGCCAGAAAACAATTCCGATAATAATTGCTTTTCCGATAAAAGGAAGTTTTTCAAATCCTGTTTGTACCAGTTTAGTGAACTTCTCGGGAACAAAGTGTAGCATATACCCGATAGCTATTACAATAAATACATTGCGGTATCCATCTATAATAACAAGCCATTCTTCGGGAATAAACTCTAGGTGTGATATATTTGTGATTAAATCTATTGCGGTCTGATATGAATCAGCCTTAAAGAAAATCCAGCAGAATGTTACAAAGTGGAAGGTTAGTATCCCGCAAATAAGATTTACGAGAATATTCTTTTCCGGTAGTTTAAAGAGTTGCTTACATAGTCGTTCTACAGCTAATGCGCCTCCATGCAATGCCCCCCATGCGATATATTTCCATGCAGCTCCATGCCATAGGCCGCCTATAAGCATAGTCAGGAACAGATTGATGTAAGTTCGGATTTTCCCCTTACGGTTTCCTCCCAAAGGGATGTATAGATAATCTCTCAGCCACGATGAAAGGGATATGTGCCATCGTTTCCAGAATTCGGTAACGGAAGTCGATTTATAAGGAGTGTGAAAGTTCTCGGGCAGTTTAAAGCCCATCAGTAAGGCTATGCCAATAGCCATATCTGAATATCCCGAAAAGTCGCAGAATATTTGTAATGTATATCCATATGCTGCCATTAAAGACTCGAATGGAGTATAGGTTAGAGGACTGCTGAATATCCGATCTACAAAATTGAATGAAATGAAGTCCGAGATCACTGACTTTTTAATGAGTCCACTTATGATAAGGAATAAAGCGAAGCTGGCATCTTCTTTTGATAGAGTTATTTTTCGCAGAGCTTGAGGTAAAAAGTCTTTTGCTCTCACTATCGGACCTGCTACCAGCTGGGGAAAGAAACAAAGATAGAATGCAAAATCAAAGACATTAGCCGCCGGCCTTAGTTTTTTGTGATAGAGGTCTACTGAATAGCTGATTGCCTGAAATGTGAAAAATGAGATACCGATTGGCAGCATAATATGCTGTGGCAGAAAGTCCTTGTGAAATACGGTATTTATATTGTCAATAAAGAAATTTGTGTACTTATAATATGCCAGAACTCCCAGATTTAAGATAACGGTAAACGAAAGGACAAGTTTACGTGTTACTTTTTTTCTTGACAAGTCCATTGTTTCGGACAGAATATAGTTGATCAGAGCCGAGAATACAAGCAATATAACGTATTCGCCTCCGGCCTTATAATAGTAGAATAAAGAAAAGAGGATTACATATCCTGTTCTGAAATGCTTATAGTTGCGGGTAAATATGTATATGAAGTAAAAGACAAGAAAGAAGCCGAGAAATAACGCACTGCTGAAAAGCATAGGATTTTTCGGGTCATATTTAAACCATGATGTTACAAGATCCGGTGTGAAATATGATAAGATCGGTTCGAGGTAGGTTGATAGCATTCTATTTTACTCTGTTTTTGATGTATTGGTCGTAAGCTTTTAGAAAGTCCGTTGCGAATAATATGCCTTGTTCTTCGTATCCGTCTTTGGTGTAATGAACTCTGTCTCTTGCCATATTTCCGGATAGGTTATTGTTGAGGGGAGCCTCTATTCCTCCCAGTTTCGAGAGCAAATCCCAAACAACGTAGTCGTTCGATTGCATCATTGCGTCTCTGTAACCTTCGATAAAGTCGTTGGGGGTACTTCTTCTGAACAGCGATGGAGGCGGTGTGGTTACGAGTATGATTGCAGATTGATTTTCGTATCGAATACTTTGTACCAACTGATTTAGCTGATCCATATAGTATGGAGTCGACCATTTACCGAAAGACTCATTGGTACCCAGAGAGATAATGACAAGATCAGGATGGAGTATCGGTAATTGTTTAAAAAACAGGGGGTACTTATTGTAATCAGACAGCTTCGCTCCATTTACTCCGATAGTATGATAGATAATGCCCGGCTTATCGTTCTCGATTACTATGCCGCTTAAGTTGGATTCTGTCACTTTACTCTTTGATGTAATATATGCGGTATTGGATAGAATAGAATCTTTGGCTTCTATATAGTATTTCCCGGCTTGAGATGTAATTGTTTCGGGTTTTCGGTTATCTGTTTTGGGGACTGATCTTGTTGGTTTAGCCTTTTCTGAGACTACGAGTACCATTCCCTTCTTTATTGTGCTTGACTTGAGGTCATTCCAAGCTTTCAACTGTTCTATGGTTGTGTGATTGTTTAATGCGATTCGGTACAGGGTTTCGCCTGTTTTCACGGTATGGATTTTTACTTCCGATTCGGATAAGTCTTCTTTAGTCACAGGATGAATATCTTCTCGTTTTTCCTGGGGTTCATCGGTGAATGAGACTTCGAAATTAGTTTCGCGAGATGTCGATAGGACTTTTATCTTATTGAAAGCATACAGCGGATTTACCTCTAATTGGAGGCTGGCATTTGCTTTGTTTGTATAAAAACCTATACCGCTCAAGCCGATGGAAACATCGGTAATCGGAAAAATATTCCGGCGGTTATTCCAGACGGCATTAGATGAGAATTTGGTATAGCCCGTTCCGTTAGTTTTTGCAAGTGAATATGGAAAACAGAATCCATATCCACCGTTTCCGAAGCGTGATTGAAGAGCCTGCCGTATGGTATTGGTGAACAGATCCGCCTGTATGTGAGAATCGCCTATATGTACAATATTGACTTTACCCGATTTATTATGTTCGAGTTTGTACAGTTTTTCAAAGAGAGGTTTTAGCTGCTGGTAATTATGAAAATCATTACCAGAGGACTCTATCCCGTTTTCAGCGAATATTAATCCATGAAAAAATGCGGATATAATAAATAGTAGTATGGCTCTTTTTAATATCATCAATCAATTATGGTGTTCTATTTCATTTTCTTGTATTCAGAGTAGCCTTTATCTAATTCATGGTATAACAAAGTGCTTATTTTTCGGGCTCCTTTGGCATTAAAGTGAGTATAATCTTTATTGGCGTAACCTTCGTTAACCCAGTTGACCATTGAACCGTCTCCTCCCATCAAAGACTGGAGGTCTATAAATCCAGCATAGACTTCATGGGCACAATTACGTTGAGCTTTGATTAATGGCGGAACTGCTTTATCGCTTTTCATATCCATATCCACTTTTTTAGCTCGGTCTCCAACTGATACGATTAGTATGTCGGCTTTCGGAAAACAGTTTCTCAGGTGATTAACTACTGAGATCATTTTATTTTCGTACCAACTGTAATCAGAGGTTCCATATCCGAGAACATTGGTTCCGTATTGCAAAACGATGAGATCGTAATTTAAAGTTTCATCCAATGCATTCATAAGGCTTTTGTTATACAAAGATAGCGGTAATCCTGAATTTCCTCTAATGGAGAAATTATCTACGTGTACACCTTTTCCGTCATCGAAGTTTACTCCATAGAATGGAATGGAATCAGCTTTTTCGAATGCGATTTTCAGAGTCTTTCCTGTATTGCCGAGATTGCATGTATTCAGAGTTCTATCTGTATTTAATTTGTATTCGGGTACAGAGTCTTTATTGCCTGTGGTTACTCTGATTCGAGCATCCTTGTTGCCCGAACTTCCATAGAATAGTACAGGATTGTATAACATTGATATATTATCTTGATTCGATGCTGTATATTTTACCCAGGATGTTCCAGCTGGAGCAGCAAAAAAGACTTGTCCGTCTATCCCAAATGGGCGGGTTGGCCTCTTAACGGTCAGACATGATTGGGTTTTCCAGTCTTTTGAATACTGATGGCTGATTGTCCCTCTCGCTGAAGCAGATAAGGACGTAATTCCCACGAATCCAGCACCTTTGCCTCCGTATCTGCTTTGATAGGCTTGACGGATATCTTGTACTATAAGGTCTCCGTCTGTCATTGAATCACCGAAATAGGCTATTCTAACTTTACCTTTTCCGTTTGTTTCAAGTTGGTATAGCTTTTCATAGAATGATGAGAGGTTGCCAAGTCCCTCACTGTCATCGGATATTGATATATGCACTCTGTTTGCCAATGAATCTTCCTTGATCGAATCAGGGAGGATAGCATCAACAATCATCGCACTATCTGCAATTGCAGCCAGTGCAAGGCTATCTATGACAATGCCATCACTGTCTTTCTTGTTATCAGTGAATATATTCTTGGGAAGTATCTGTTTTAGTCCGAAGAATACCCCTATTGCTATCGCTATAGCTAAGAATGACTTTACAAAATAATTTTTTGTTCTTTGTTCCATAAAATAAAGAAAATCAGATTATAATACGATATAATGTAATCTGCCGTTCTAGTCGTTGTTGTTCTAATTCGCTGCAAAGCTAGTTACTTTCTTTACATTTTAGAAAGGTCTATAACTAAAAAAAACTGCCATTGGCAGTTTTTTTTAGTTATGATATGTAAGAAGGTTAAAATGAGAAGTCTACCCCTGCTCCAAATACTTTGTTTGTTCTGGAGAAGACATCTTTATTAGTTCCTCCACCGGGAGTTTTTGAATAATCAGAATAGTTTGTCCAAAAGTAACCAATATTGATTCTTACAGTAGGAGAAACGTTAACAGCTCCACCAAGTCCTAAAGAATAGGAATTACATGAAAAGCTCAAGTCTTTTTGATAACTGTCCTCAACTCCATATCGTGTAATCTGTCCTCCGGCACTTATCAGAAACATCCTGTCGATACGGTATTCTAATCCGGCAAGATATTCATTAGTTGAACCTGCATACTTTTGTTTATTATCTTGCATCTTTGCATTTGAATCAAAGAAATGGTGATAGCCTACACTAGCCAATAGTTTGGGAGTAATCTGATACGATGCGCCCATAGTCAATAATGCAGGAATATCGTGAGCTGTATTTACTCCATCTCCAAACATGCCGGTGTCATCGACTTTTGTGTCATTCTCAACATCAAGAGCTGTCTTGAATTCATATTTAACTCCAATATTGAGCTTATCGTAATTGAAGTTGAACCCTAGAATTGGAGCTACTCCCCAACCATTTTGCGTGCTTTCGAGGTTGATACCATTTTCTGAAGAAGCCATTGTGGCAAATGCTGCTCCCTTGTATGCTGTCGCTAATTGATCAGGGACAGCTTGTCCAGAGGCTATTAAGCCCTGTATCTGGTCATTTAAGCCCTTGGTTATGGCTGAATAGATCGCATTTGTATTGATTCCTACCGGTTCTACCTGAAACCCTTTTATATATCCTTCGTATTTATTCTTTACAATATTAAGTCTGAACCCTACATAAGCCGAGAACATCTTGTTGATTTCGTAAGTACCCCCTAGCTGTCCACCAAATATAAAGTTAGATCCCTTCATATGCTGATCCATTTTATAGGCGGTTGCCGTATAGTTTGGGTTTGCCATAGGCAGTAATGCAGTTGTCGATCCCAGCATTGCTTCGAATGAAGGCAATCCGTTATCAAAAGTTGCTTTACCTCCTCCTCCTGAAACAGCAAAGCTGCCTGATAGAACCCAGCGTCCTTTCTTATATGCTCCCTGAAAACTCGGAATAATGGGTGCAGATGCTTTTCCTTCAAATTCGCGAGTTGCAGAGCCTCCATTTAGTTTGAAAACATCTGCAGTAGAAGTTATAGTTCTGGTCTGGAATGCACTCTGATTAGTAAATGAGAAGTGAAAGCCATCGCTCAGTTTTATTAATCCCGCAGGATTAGTATAAACAGCATCTATCTCAGTAGAGGCGTCTCTCGACGGATTACGTAAGAAGTGTGCACTCTGATTAGTATTAGTTAAAAGACCTCCTGCCAAAACGCTGGCTGAGATATTAGAAGCTATAGCAATTGCTATAAGTTTAGTTTTATTCATGAAATCTAAAATAAATAATTGATAGAGTTTTATGAGACTCTTGTTTAATACAATCAACTTTAGTTGCCGGAGCAACAAAGAGGTTCACGACCTTTGGGCTGCAAATGTATTAATATTATTTTAGTTTCAAAAGAAACTATCTTAAAATAACTATCTGGTTATCAATAGTTTGTTGTGTATGCAACTATTGCATAGTTTCTAATTGCTGCATCCATAAGGCAACAGATGCATCACTAACCATACGCCAATCGCCACGAGGTGAAAGGTTTATGGATCCGACTTTAGGCCCATCCGGTATACAATTCCGTTTGAATTGTTGAGAGAAAAAACGCCAGTAAAAAGTTCTGAGCCATTTTAGTATAACCGATTCTTCGTATTGCCCCGAAAATGCTATTTTAGCCAGAAAATAAATCTTGCGTGGCTCATATCCGAAGCGTAACATGTTGTATAAGAAGAAGTCATGCAAAATATAAGGGCCAACAGTATCTTCTGTTATCTGAAGTATCTCACCATTCTCTCCGGCAGGTAATAATTCAGGGCTTACAGGTGTATCAAGTATGTCGACAAGAATTGCTTGAGATGAATTGTCCATTTGTTTTTCCGATATCCATCTCACCAATGTTTTTACCAGCGTTTTGGGTATACTTGTGTTTACAGCGTACATCGACATATGATCGCCATTGTATGTGCACCAGCCCAAAGCCAATTCCGAAAGGTCTCCTGTACCTATAACGAGCCCGTTTACTTTGTTGGCATAATCCATCAATATCTGTGTACGTTCTCTAGCCTGAGAATTTTCGTATGTTACATCATGAATATTTTCATCGTGATCAATATCTTTGAAATGTTGTATGACAGCATCTTTTATAGATATCTCACGGATGGAAACACCCAGTGATTTCATCAATTCAATGGCGTTATTATAAGTACGGTCGGTAGTTCCGAATCCGGGCATAGTGATACCGTATATATTTTCACGAGGAATATTCAGTTTATCGAAAGCTTTAGCGGTAACTAATAAAGCCAAAGTAGAATCCAGTCCTCCCGATACACCTATTACTGCTGTTTTGATATTGGTGTGTAACAAACGTTTAGCTAAACCTCCGACCTGAATAGAGAATATTTCGGAACATCTGGCATCAAAATTTTCAGACGAGGGAATAAATGGGGTAGGGTTGATAAACCTATCAGGAGTATAATCTGATTTGTCATCCGTACTGATTGTATCTATATGAATAGTACGGTATCGGGTATTATCGAGCTGCCTGTATTCTGATGTGGAAAACGATTTGTTTTTCAGTCGGTCGTATCTTAATCTGTCTATATCGATATCAGCAATACACAGTTGTGAATCAAAACTAAAACGTTCGGTATTGGTGAGTATGCTTCCATTTTCGGCAATCATGCTGCTGCCCGAAAATACAAGATCGGTAGTAGATTCGCCGTTCCCAGCTGCTGCATAAACATAACCTGCAATACAACGGGCTGATTGCTGGCTGACCAATAATCGGCGGTATTCGTTCTTTCCTATAGTTTCGTTACTTGCCGAAAGATTAAATATAACTTCAGCCCCATATAGCGAATGTATCGAAGAAGGAGGAATCGGAGTCCAGAGATCTTCACAGAGCTCTATGGCAAAACTGAAATCTTTGGTTTTGAATATCAAGTCTGTTCCCACAGGTATGTTTTGTCCGCAAAGTTCAACGGTTGATTGGGTCAACTCACGAGCCGAAGAAAACCAGCGTTTATCATAAAATTCATTGTAGTTCGGTAGGAACGTTTTGGGTACTATCCCCAGAATTTCGCCCCTATGAATAACTATACCGACATTGTATAACCTATTTGATATTTCAATAGGTGCACCTATGATTGTTATAATGTCAGATTCTGCTAGTTCTCTTTTGATCCGTTCGATAGAATCTGTCACACCATCAATAAGTAACCGTTGGTGGAACAAGTCATTAGCTGTATATCCGGTTATGCATGTTTCGGGAAAAACAATGGCTTTGACACCCGATTTTTTAGCTTTATTTATTGTGTCTAAGATTTCAGATGTATTGAAAATGCAGTCAGCAACCCTAAGTCGGGGTGTCGCTGCAGCTACTTTTATAAAACCATAATTACCCATAATATCTTTCGTATTGAGGTCGTAGACCTATTTGTATATTAGTAAACAGCTCTAGACTGTAAGAACAAAATTAAAACAAAAATTACGATTGAAGCGAATCTAAGTCCGAATAATCAATTTTGATATCATCAAGGAAAGCAAAAGGTAACATTTAAATCAGTTAACAGTTATCAATAAACAATAATCAACTGCTCATTTTAAATTTTCCGAAAAGGTTACAAAGGTAACAGCCTTTATGCACACTTTGGTCTGTTACTTCTTACCTATTTCGGAACTTCAACCTGCCCATAGAGTCAAAACCTTTCGCTTGTAGATACCGGGCGAATAATTATTCGCCCCTACAGAATCCCCGAAAAGGTAACAAAGGTTACACTGAAAATACACTTTTTGCGTTGTTACCTTATTATCACAATTTCAAATTGTCTCATCAGATACTAACCATTTAAAGAACGCTTTTACTATAGATAAAAAAAAGTGACCTAAATCTAGGTCACTTTCTTTATATAGTTTTAGAAAGATCTGACTATTAGTGAGAATGAGCAAGATAGTCTGAAATTCCTTCTTGAGTAGCTTTTAAACCTTCTTTACCTTTTTTCCAGTTTGCAGGACAAACTTCACCGTATTGTTCTGTGAATTGCAAAGCATCTACTACACGGATTGCTTCTTCAACGCTACGTCCAAGAGGCATATCATTTACAACTTGGTGACGAACGATACCTTCTTTGTCGATAAGGAATAATCCGCGGTAAGCCTGAGGTGTTCCAACGAATACGTCTTCGCCTTCTTCGTTATAGTCGAAATCGCCAGCCAATACATCGAAATTTTTAGAAATTAATAGAGTTTGGTCTGCAATGATAGGATATTTAACGCCTTTGATACCACCTTCGTTTTGAGGTGTCTGAAGCCATTTCCAGTGAGAAAATGCAGAGTCTACAGATGCACCAACAACCGCTACATTACGAGATTCGAATTCTGCGATTTGTTCTTGGAATGCGATTAGTTCAGTTGGGCAAACGAATGTAAAATCCGCAGGGTAAAAGAAAAATAATACATATTTTTTACCGATGAACTGCTCCAAAGAAAATTTTTCAACAATTTCGTTTCCGTTTATAACTGCGCCGGTTGAAAATACAGGTGCTTTTTTTCCTACTAATACTGCCATGATTTTGTAATTTTAAATTTTAATATTTGTTTGTTATCTGAGTACAAACTTACAAATTCACTTTTGATAAATCAAATAGATAATTATTATCTAGATATAGATATTTGTAATGTTTTTAACAGTGTGATTTAACACAATCGCTAATCCTCTCCTTTAAGTATCGGCAATCTCCATTGATAGCGGGTTGCCACGATACGGATCACAAAAACAAATAGGGCGCTGGCTATCTGAATGACAGACATATTTACCCCAATATAATTCAAAAAACAGAATAGTCCTGCTCCTAAAATACAAGCTACAGCGTATAGTTCCTGAGTGAATATGATAGGTATTTCATTGATCAGTATATCGCGGATGATACCTCCGACGACTCCTGTTATTGTACCCATAATAATGACGACCCACCATTCGTAACCCAATGAGAAGGCTTTTTCGGAACCGACAACAACAAAGAGACCTAATCCGATGCTGTCGAACCAGAAAAATGTATTGTTTAGTTTTACCAAAAACTTTCGGAATACTATTACAAAAAACAAAGCAAAAACAGTACACCAAAGATATACGCTCGATAATAACCAAAAAGGAGTCAGCCCCAAAAGCAGGTCACGCAGAGTACCACCTCCGATAGCTGTAACCAAACCTACGACAAGAGCACCGAACCAGTCGAACTTTTTAGCGGAAGCGAGACGAATACCACTAATGGCAAACGCAAAAGTTCCGATAAATTCAATTATATCTACGAATTGAATATTTTGCCAAAAATCAGGTAGTTTTTCCATACCTATACACCATAAATATACGTTTCTGTTTTGTCTAATTTATTCGGCTGTCTCATCAGCTATAACACCGCTGCCCAGACAAAGTTTAGAATCTTTGTCATAAACGACACCGAATTGTCCGGCTGCTATTCCTTGTATCTTATCATCAGAATATATACGGTATATATCGCCGATCTTTTCGATCCTGCCTGATGTAAACTCCGGAGTATGGCGTACTTTGAATGTAATATCTTTAGTACCTTCAAAATCGCCCCATATATCTTCTGTAATGAATGAAAAACCTCCAAGATTTACTACTTTTCCGTATTGTGTTTCGGGATTATACCCATTCGATACATAAATAATATTTCTCTTTATATCTTTTTTGATCACAAACCAAGGTCCTCCGCTCAGACCTAGTCCTTTGCGCTGCCCGATAGTGTGAAACCAGTATCCGTTGTGTTTGCCTAATACTTTGCCTGTTTCGAGTTCGACTATTTTTCCCGGACGTTCGCCCAGATAACGACCTATAAAATCATTATAATTGATTTTTCCAAGAAAGCAGATACCCTGACTGTCTTTTCGCATAGCCGAAGGTAGTCCCTGTTGGGCAGCAATAGCCCTTACTTCACTTTTTTGAAGATGTCCTATCGGAAACATGAGTTTCGATACCTGCATATAGTTGATCTGTCCTAGGAAATAGGTTTGATCTTTGACATGATCGGCTGCTGTTGACAACCAGCTTTTTCCGTCCAGCTCTGTTGTTGTAGCATAATGGCCGGTAGCGATTTTATCAAACTCATGTCCCCAGTTTTGTTCGAAACATCCAAATTTGATCATTTTATTGCACATCATATCCGGATTGGGTGTCAAACCCCGTTTTACGGCTTCTATGGTATAGCTTACGACATTCTCCCAGTACTCTTCATGCAGGGATACTATTTCAAATTTACAACCGTATTTTTTTGCAATGTAAGATGTTATCTCAATATCTTCTTCTGCAGGGCAATCGATATACCCGTCTTTGTCCTCCATTCCTATACGTATATAGAAAATGGTCGGATCGTAACCTTGTTCTTTCAGTTGGTGTACTACAACCGAACTGTCTACTCCTCCTGAAACGAGAGCTGCTATTTTCATACTCGATTGATGACCTCCTCGCCATCTTTAATGTTTAAACTAGGGTTCAAGGCCCTGCTAATTAATTGTCCGCTGTTTTTTTTACCAGATTTTGGTGTTGCCAAACATTTTTAGGCTCCCCATTCCGATACATACTCCTGCTCTCACAAAATACTGGCTTCTACCGTGGCTGACATCAAAATCGTATCCTGCTTTCACAAAAAAGAATTTATAATCGAAGTATAAATTCGGGGTGACTGTTATTGCGTTTTTACGATTGTGTCGAAAGTCGAACAAGTATCCGCCATCTACACCGAGTAAAAGAGTGAATGGTGTATTATTGAAAAAATCTTCTGAAAAAAAGGTGCTTATCTGTATTGGTTTCAGATGAAGACCACTCATCTTTGCTCCGCCCGATGTGGTGAACTCAAGTCCGCTCGAAACAAAAGAATTAAGTTTGTTATGAGCCGGATGATAAGTTGGAAATGACCCGCTGAAAACAAATTGTCCATCAGACTTTTCCGAATATTGTCCTCCTATCCCGACAAATTGTCCGTAACTGATTAGTGGTACGAAAACCAATAAAACGAATAATAAGCTCTTTATCTTTCTCATACGATAATCCCTCTTTAATTTTTTTTACAAAAATAATGCTTTATTCCGAAGTATCGAAATGAATATCTCCGGCGGTTATCTATCTCTTATATAATTTTTTTATATCGAGGTGGTAAAAAGAAAGCCTCTTCTTTTATGAAGAGGCTTTAACCTGTATATTTTAATTCTGAAAGTCAGGCATCAACGACTTGTTTTCCGAATGGGAAGAAAGCGAGTTTTATAAATTTAAAATGCTGCCTTCCGAATGGAATGCCTATAATGGTTATGCACAGCAGTACACCCAATATGATATGCGATAAGGCAATCCAAAAGCCTCCGAATATAATCCATATCACATTCATAATTGTATTGAGGCATCCCGATGAGTTCTCGGTAGTCACTACACGGCTTCCGAAAGGCCAGATGGCCAGTATTCCCAGTTTTAGGGTTTGCAACCCGAATGGTATGCCTACAATAGTCACCATTAACGCCAAACTGCCGAAAATATACTCGAGAGCTATAGCAAAGCCTCCGAATACGAGCCAGATTAAATTACAAATGGTTTTTATCATATTCTTATCTGACAGCAATAACTTCTATTTCTATCAAAGCTCCTTTTGGGAGATCTTTTACTGCGAAAGCAGAACGGGCAGGAAACGTTCCGCTGAATTGGGCTGCATACACTTCGTTCATGGCAGTAAAGTCTGCTATATCAGCAAGTAAGACGGTTGTTTTAACGATGTTGTCGGTAGATAATCCGGCTTCACTCAAGATAGCTTTGATATTCTTGAACACCTGTTCGGTTTGTTCTTTGATACCTCCTGATACAAATTCTCCGGTAGCCGGATTGATAGGAATCTGTCCTGAGGCATATATTGTACCATTTACTTCTATTGCTTGGCTGTATGGTCCGATTGCAGCCGGAGCATTATTGGTCGATATTACTTTTTTCATTGTATTTTGAATTTATTGTATATTTTTCTGACGTATAACTTCATAGATAAGTACCCCTGCTGCCACCGAAACATTCAGCGATTCTATTGTTCCGAATTGAGGTATTTTTACCAGTTCATCGCAGATCCGAAGGTTTTCGTGAGATACACCGGTATCTTCAGCACCCATTACGATAGCTACAGGGCCTGTGTAATCAACATTGGTATATAGATTGGCTCCTTTTTCTGTAGCGGCTACCAATTTTATTCCACTGTTTTGTAAGAAATGCAAGGCTTCTCCCAGATTTTGTTCTTTACATACAGGAATTTTAAGCAATGCCCCGGCAGAGGTTTTTACTGCATCGGCATTAACGGTTACACTCCCACGTGCAGGAATAACAATCGCATCTACTCCGGCAACTTCGCAAGTACGTGCTATTGCGCCGAAATTTCGGACATCGGTCAATCCGTCAAGTACAACTATAAACGGATTTTTACCTTGTTCGTATAAGAAAGGGATAATATCTTCGATTCTTTCGTATGTGATAGCCGAAAGAAAAGCAATAACTCCCTGATGATTTTTACGGGTAAACTTATCAATACGTGCGATAGGTACTTTCTGCATCGGGATATTATGAGCAGCCAGAACTGTTGAAAGCTCTTTGAATAAATCTCCCGACAATTCGCGCTTGACAATCACTTTATCTATTTCCTTTCCGGCTTCCACTGCTTCAATAACAGCACGTATACCGAAAATCATTTCTTTTTCTTTCATTTAGCTTTATGTATAAATTTACTTTTAGACCTTAATTTACATCCTCGAACCCGTATTTGTCTCTGAAATCTGATAAAGTATTCTCTTTGCGTGTATTGATGTATATGAGATCATCGACATCAGTATCCAAATCCTGAACGGTATAATATAAGAGTAAAGCATCGGCTGAATAATAGATCATGAGTCCGTTATTATCAACCACTTTTTCCCAATTATCGGATAGATCCTTTTCGAACGATTCCCAAAGCTCGTTTTCCTTTACATCGCTTTTGTAAGAAACAAATCCGTAAGGATACCCTCCTTTGGTTTTCTTTTGCAGATCGGTATCTCCGCTGGCTGCCTGATAATACATAATCATTTCGAGAAACTCGGTTAGCCGTAACGTTTCGGGATACCAGACAACCTTATTCTCAGATTCTCCGATATTAGGAGACTGATATACTTTGATATTTTTTTCCTTGTCTGCATCTTCTAGATCTACTGCCCAAGAAAGCATTGCCTGATTTTCTTCGAGAAATACTATCTTATTGCTTTTGATATATATTTGTTTTGGCTGTGCGAAAAATTCAAACCCATCGGTAAATAATGGAATTTTTCCGACCTGTAGATAAAAGTCTTTCAAATCATTCGGCAGACTAGTTTCTAACTTACCTTCAGCCGATACTATTGCATCAATGCCGAGACCTTCGGATGGATCTAATTTCCGTCCTAATATTTTTTCTGCTGTATTTTTTATTTTACTCATTTTGTTCCTAACATTTCTTTTGCATTCTCGATGGCCGCATCTGTTATTTTCGATCCACTTAGCATTTGAGCGATCTCCTGAATCCGTTCGTTATCATTCAATCGTTTCAGATTGGTTGTGGTTTCGGTTTGGCTATCCGCTTTATAAACAAAATAATGGGCTTTACCTTTGGCTGCTATTTGAGGTAGATGAGTGATCGCAATAACCTGCATCTGTCCGCCAAATTCTTTCATTATCTGTCCCATTTTATCTGCTACTTCACCGGATACACCTGTATCCACTTCATCAAAAATAATGGTTGGTAAGGCTGTTGCTCCTGCTATCATTGATTTGAGGCATAGCATAACCCTCGATATTTCACCGCCCGATGCTACATCGGCAACAGGTTGCAAAGGTACATTCTTATTTGCAGAAAACATGAATTGCAAATCATCTATTCCTGTAGAGTCTGGATGAGATTTAGCGGTGATCCGGCATTCAAAGCGGACATTAGGCATACCCAGATAGGTGATTTTTTCGATTAATTGCTTTTCTATCTTCGGGGTTGTTGACTTGCGCTGTTTACTGAGCTTTTCGGCGCAAATGAGCATTTTATTCTGTTTGGCCTGTAAATCTTTTTCCAGTTCTTCGATCTGCTGATCGTATGAATCTATATTACTCAGTTTAATAGTAAGTTCTTCGTAGATAGAAATCAGTTCGGCGATTGAAGATACTCTGTGCTTTTGCTGTAAAGAATATAGCTGATCCAGTCTTTCTTCAATAAAGGTCAGCCTTTCGGGATCGAATTCTACATCTCCGGCGGAGCGTTCGGTTTCGCTGCTTAAATCTTTTAAGTCTATATACGCCGATTCTAGCCTTTGCGCGATAGACTCAGCATTGTAATAAACTCCTGTCAATCCGTTTGCTGCATTTAATCCTTCTTTAAGAGATACAACAATCCCTTTATCGTCATCCGATAAAAGATTGTGTATTTTATATAGAGCCGATTTTATGTCTTCTGCGTGATTGAGAGTCGACAGTTCTTTTTCAAGTTCGTCTTGCTCTCCTTCTGTTAATTTAGCTTCGGACAAGGCTTCGTGCTGAAATCTGAAATAGTCCTCGTCTGCCTTATTCTGAGCGGCTAGATCCTGTAAATCAAGTAATGATTTTTCGGCTTGTTTATATATTCTGAACGCTTGTCTGTATTCTTTTAATAAAGTTCCTGTTCCGGATAAAGAATCTATAACTTGAAGTTGGAAATGTGTATCACCCAACATCAGATTCTGATGCTGCGAATGAATATCTATAAGAAAGCCACCCAGATCTTTCAGTTCGGTAAGAGATACGGGTGAGTCATTGATAAATGCTCTGGATTTTCCCGATGACAATATTTCGCGTCGTAATATATAAGTCTGAGGATCATACTCAATTCCGGCCTGTTCGCAAAAATCTTTCAGGTCATAAGCCGATACATCAAATGTTCCTTCAATAATACATTTGCTTTCTCCTTGTTTGATAGCTTTGATATCTGCTCTTTGTCCTAAAATAAGAGAAAGAGCACCTAGAATAATAGACTTTCCAGCTCCGGTTTCTCCTGTGATAACAGAGAATCCCGACTCAAAATCTATCTCCAGACTATCTATCAAGGCATAATTCTTAATATATAATGATTTTAGCATAATGTTTGATAATCAACAAAATGTAATGTTTATATTTCAGGTAGTCTGCGCTTATACACGTATATCTAACCTTAAAGCAAAGGTAGTGAAATTTCGTTATCTTGACATACCTTCTTATATTTGTAATCTTTAATTACGAATGAAAATGACCGATTATAAAACTCAAATAAAAGAACTTCGACAGATTGTGCCTATCCCCATGTCTGAAGCATTGCAGATGCTTAAAGAAAACAATGGAGACGTGAAGCTTTGTGTCGAAAAGTTTAAAGTAGCTGCTATAGCAAAGATATGCAGTGAAACGGGCTGTGATAAGTATACTGCCGAGAAATATTATGAACGGGAAAAATATGATTTGAACCGTACTGTTTCGATGATAAGAGAAGATATGTACGATCTCAATTATAAACCGATAGGAGGTATTACAGCTGAGGGGCTAGGAAAAGTGAGATTGTGGATTTCTTTTGTCGAAGAAAAAGATTTTGCTACAGCCTTAGATTATAAAGAATTACCCGAGGTAATCCGGTCGTTATTACTTATTCCATCTTTGAAACACTTTGGAATTGCTGTTCAACAAGCCCGAAAAATCAAAGATTCTATATTTAAGGGGTATAGTGATGATTTAAGTATTGATGAATTTGTCCGGCGCAATGTGAGGTTAGATGATCATCTCGAATTTCAAAAACAGTACAAATCTGTGACGCTAAGTATTATTCCTCTTAAAGAAGAATTAAACAGGCATCGGCGGAATATGAAGTGAGGTTCAATGTATATTCTTATGGAACAGATTGGATCTTGACTTCGTTAATTTTTCTATTGTTGAAGGGGTAAATCTATTGTCATGACATATTATATTTTCTAATGCTTTATTTTTACTGATATCTAATGTCGTTAGTTTATTGCTGTAGCAGTCTAAGGTTTTTAAAGCTTTGTTTTGGGAAATATTTAGAGTTGGAATTCTATTTTGGAAACACCATAAGCTTTCTAATTTAGTATTGTTTGATAGATTTAATGACAAAAGTTTATTTTGATGGCAAAATAAGAATTGCAAATTTTTATTTTTAGAAATATCTAAATTAGATAGCTGATTTTCAAAACACCACAGACTTATTAGATTTTTATTTTTAGAAATATCCAGCAGCTTTAGATTATTTTTTCCGCAAGACAATTCCTCTAACATTACATTGTTGCTGACATCTAACTTAGTTATCTTATTTTCATCACAATTTAGAATAATAAGTTCTTTGTTGTTAGATACATTTAATTCTCCGGATATTCCATTATGCCAGCATGTCAGCTCTTGCAATTTAATATTCTGGCTTACATCCAGTTTTGATAACGAATTTCTTTTGGAGCAGTCAAGTCTGATTAGTTCAATGTTTTGTCGGAGATTTAGTTCAGATAGTTTATTATATAGACAAAGCAAATCTGTCAATTTCGTATTCTGGGAGATATCTAGTGTCGTTAAATTATTGCTGGAACAATTTAGTTTGATTAATTTAGTATTTCTGCGTACATCTAATTCTGAAAGATTATTAAAAGAGCACTCCAAATTTATCAAATTTATATTTTTAGAAATATCCAGTGTTGTCAGATTATTATTCGAACATTCCAGTTCTTTTAATTCCGGCATGTTAGAGATATCTAAAATCGACAATTCGTTAGTATAACAAGATAGAGTTTCCAAAGCCGATAATTCTTCTATTCCTATACCCGATTTTAGATTTTTATAATGTATATCTAGCTTTATTACCCGCTTATATCCATTTCTCGTATCCCAGAATACACCGGACCATTCTGATGGATTACTTGTCAGATTCCATCCGAGTGTATTATCCTTATTATTGTTGAATAGTTTTTTGAGAGCTTCAATATCTTGCGTATATTCCTGTATTTTTGAGGTTTCTCTAATTTGCTTTTTCCATAGCAACAAGGCGGATAGTAGTACCAGCAGAATGCAGGCCATAACACATATTTGTTTTGTTTTGGTCATAACTAATAATGTCTCTATACGGTGGCTGTTAATTATACATAGGCACGATCTTAAAATAAAATCAAAATTGCATTTTTGTTTGATTCTATTTTAATTAAAGAGACCAATATGGCTATTTTAGCGACCAAAACAATAAAACAGGCTGTTATACAAATGATAACAGCCTGTTTATATTTTATCAGCGTTTTTATAAGTCTGGATTCTTTAATCGTTATAGGTTGGCAATACCGAGAATTCTTTAGAATATCTCAACATTTGTTCAACATAGTTTTCTTTATATGAAATCTTCACATCCGTAATTTTGCCATCTTTATCTTTAACCAATTCGAATACAGGATTGATAAATCCTTTGTATGGCTTCAGATTAAGTGCTTTATAGCGGGTAAGTACTTCGCTATGTAGTTTAGGATCAACCTTAACACCAAAGTTTTCTACCAGATTCTTTGCTCCGTTGAAATCTCCTTCCGATTTTACTCGTTGAATTTCAGCAAGCAGTTGTCCAAACAAATTACGCAATTTTGCATAATCATTTACCACAACAAATGTTTTGCCGTCACGTTCTTTGAATTCTACCACTTTGTCGGCTTTCCCTTTTTCATAAGCCCAACGAGCAATTAACTGACGGTTGCGCATGTGTGCTTCTTCTACACTTTTACCGGGTTCGATGCGTGTCAATTGAGTCATCAATCCATTCATCATATAGCGGTAATATTCTGCTTTGAAGGCTTCGGCATCAGGAGTGATACCCAGTTCTACTAACTTGGGATCAGCCAGGTAGTATAATCCGAATAAGTCGGCGCGGGCTTCTTCTATTGTCGATCCGTACGCTTTAAGTGCATCAGGATCTACTCCCGGTAACAATTGACCAGAACCATGACCTAAAATTTCGTGTAGGTCGGTATGTAGAATGTCTGTGATGAATCCGTAATTATGTAATAAGTCCAATTCGGTTTTAGACCATACGAATTCTTCACTGAAACCGCTGTGTTCAGCTGCTTTGTCGTATGCTTCCATGATGTTTTCAATGGTAACCGATTTCGAACCGTAATCTTTACGTATCCAGTTGGAATTTGGTAGGTTGATACCAATCGGGGTAGATGGGTAGCAATCGCCTCCGAGTTGTGCTACTGTGATTACTTTAGCTGTAACTCCTTTTACTTTTTCTTTACGGAAACGAGGGTCTACCGGAGAATGGTCTTCAAACCATTGAGCATTGGTACTGATAATCTCGGTACGTTTGGTTGCTTCAGTATTCTTGAAATTAACAGTAGATTCCCAGCTCGCTTTCATACCCAGAGGGTCTCCGTAACTTTCTGTGAAGCCATTCACGAAATCGACTCTTGATAATGAGTCCTGAACCCATGCTATAGCATAGCTGTCAAAAGTCTTAAGGTCTCCTGTTGTATAGAACGAAACCAGTTTGTCTATTACTTTCTTTTGAGCATCGTTTTCGGCTACACCTTTCGCTTTTTCAAGCCATCCAACAATACGTTCGATAGCAGGGGAATAAAGTCCGCCTACTTTCCATGTCTTTTCTACAAGCTGGTTATTTTCTTTAACCAAACGACTGTTCATTCCAAACATAATAGGAGTGGAGTCATTCGGGTTTTTCATTTTAGCATAGAATGCTTCAACTTCTTTCTGAGAAACTCCGTCACCATAATAATTGTTGGCTGAGGTTTTGATGAGGTCTACTCCATCGGCCTGATTTACTTTTTTAGCCATAACGGTAGGGTCAAACATAACCGGTTCGATCATTTTGAAGAAATCATCGACCGTCTGACCAGCTTTTACCGGAACTTTATCTTGAGGTAGAGCTTTAACCTGCGATTCAAAAAATTCTTTAGAGAATCCGGGTAAGAATTTTTCTTCTCCGTAATGGTGATGTATACCATTCGAAAACCATACACGTTTCAGATAGACTTCAAACTCTTTATAATCGTTTGTTGTTTTATCTCCCTTGTAATTTTCGTAGATGGCTTCGAGTGTACGGCGAATAGCCAGATTGTATTTATTGTTCTGGTCGAACAATATATCCCGTCCTTCAATAGCTGCCTGAGAAAGATAATAAATCATTTCCTTCTGTTCTAAGCTTAAAGATTCAAATTCGGGAACTTTGTAACGTAATATTTGTAAGTCTGCAAAAGCATCCACTTCATAGGTGAAGTTCTCGTCTTGAGCAGTGGTGTCCTTTGGCTTTTCACTTTTACAGCCTCCGAGAACAACCGACAATCCTGTAATAGCCATCAGTATCGTTCTTTTCATTGATAAATTAATTATGCTAGGTCTCAGACCTTTTTATTATATTGATAAGTAAATTCTAAGTAAACGGGTTTATAAGCCGACAAGTCTTTTCTTCTTTAGCTCATAACGAGATAGAACCAACCCAATCTGTAGAGGATGAGATGGTTCTATAACGTTTTTCGTCAAAATATGAGGTGTTTTATTAAATAATACAAATATTAATAATATATTTTAGTTTATAACAGGCTCTCGCCATTGTGCTTACCAAAGCACTAAACAGGTCTGAGACCTTAATCAAAAACAAGTCTTAAATTGCTTTTTAGAATTTAATATTGACAAATTTAATATAAAGGCTTGTGAGAGCCTATCCACGTAATACAAACAAAGGTATATCTATCTGGAATAACATCTTTCGTGATACACTTGGTTTGAACATTCTGGAGAATATATTTCTTTTTGCGGTTGTAAGTGCGATTAACTCAATTTTCGAATCCTGTACGAATTCATCCATTGCAGTTACAGCATCTTGTCCGCTTATCAATTTGTAGTCAATAGATATATTCGGATATTGTTTATTGAAATAAGACTGTATGCCTTCGAGTTTGATAAGAGACCACTTGTCTGTAGCTTTATTTTCAATATGAGTCATGTGGATCTTAACATTGTATGTTTTAAAGAAATCCATCATGCCATCGAAAGAGACAAGGTCACGTTGACTAAAATTGGTAAGGAAAGAAATATTTTTTACCTGCTTAAAATCATTGAATGATGTATGTTCCGGTATTGCCAATAATGGAATTTCTGTCATTTCAATCACTTCAGCAGTAACACTGCCGATAAGGTCGGCACTTTTCTGATTTTTGCCGCGGGTTCCCATTACAATTAAGGCCGGCTTGTAGTCTTTAGCAAAAGTAACTATTTCTTCTTCGGGTAATCCTTCTTTCAGAACATAAGAGTAATTTACAGACGGGAATTCATTATTTGCAATCTTTTCGTCAATCTTATTACATAACTTTTGAATGTCTCGGTTTACTCTTTCTAATATATTTTGAAAATCGGCCTCTTCTTTACCTTGATAAGCAAAAGCTTCGGCCATTGGTAATGCTGTAGGATAGTACGGATTAAAATAGACGTGAAGAATCTTTACTTTGGCATCAATTTCTTTTGCCAGATTAAAAGCGATTTGGCAAGCCTTCAAAGAATAATCAGAAAAATCGACAGGCACTAAAATTCTTTTACGCCCGTCATCTGTTTTGTAGGTTTCAGGTTCGCTGTAGCTAAATAAGTTACGACTTTCCACAACATTCAAGGCTCTTGGTAGATCCGACTCTTTTATTTTTAAGCGCACCCCTGTCGGCTGGCTGCTATCATTACTTCCAACATTTTCGGCTATAACGGAGATCTTTTCACTCTCCAAAACAGCTTTCAATATTTGAGCCTTTGTTTCGGTATGTATGGCAAGTGTTACTAATTTATCACTCATAGTTCTTTTTCAATTTTGTTCGGTTTCCAACATCTTTAAAGCCATTTCGAGAATTTGGGTGTTATCCAAAACTACGATGCCTCCGTTAGGCCCCGATTCTAGATGTACGCCGCAACTCTCGCCCTTTTTATAATCATGTCCGCCAAAATAATTGCGAACAGTTTCAACGGATAAATCCAGTTCTTGAGCAATCCTGTGGATGCTGCCATCTGGCAAACTGTCTTTAATCTTACGAAGCTCGTTGTATTCAATCGTTTTCGTCATAATGATGTTATATTAAGGTCAACACTAAAAGATTGTTGCATTAAAGTTAACAAATCATTTTAAAACAGCCAACTAAATCCGAACATAAAGTTACAGAAGCTGATTATAAAAATTGTTATTACAATAATAACAATTGTCAGACTAAGAATGTTTGCTCTGACTTTCGAGTATAAAGGTATTTTAAGTTGTTGTGGTGTATGGTTCAGTACTTTTATGCGGCAGTACTGCAGCAGCAGATAAACAAGGAATCCGATAATAGATCCGACTATCATGCCTCCGATAATATCAGATATGAAGTGAACCCCGAGGTAAATGCGTGAATAAGAGGTTAGTATTGCCCAAGTGAATATGATCACCGTAAATCGGCGATATTTGAACATCAATGATAAGAATGTAGCTATACCAAATCCATTTGCTGCGTGAGCTGAAACAAACCCGAATCGTCCTCCCCTGTAATCATTGACAATGGTGACAAAATTTTTGAAATCCGGATGATGAGTCGGCCGTAATCGTTCGAATGTGTTTTTAATTAATCCGGCAGAGAGCTGGTCGCATAGTACTCCAAGCAGTATCATACAAAAAATAAGTATGGCGGCTTCTTTCCATTTTACTTTGTATATGAATACAAGTAATGCAACTATAACAAGTGGAATCCATGTAGTTTTTTCACTATAAATCCACATAAAACTGTCCCAAAAAATATTGTGGGCTTCATTCAACCATAAAAAAGCATTCCGTTCGTAAGGTAATATCTCTTCTACAAGTCTTTCAGCATCGTTTTCATAGCCAATCATTCACTAAATTATTTCCAGTTTTTCTTTTTGAACCCAGCCGATACTTCCATTGGCAATTTCGATCTCGTACCAGCCTCCGTCAATTTTATTGATAACGACTTTGGTTCCGGCATGAAGAATAAAAAGCTCTTTTGAGGTCGTATTTGGTGCACTGATAACAGGAGCTGAGCCTGCCATAACTATAGCTGTATTTCGGTTTTCTATTTTATTTTTTTGCCTGTAGGCAAATATATTGGTAAATATCACTACAACTAAACAAACTATTGCTGCATAAAAACCTGCCTTTTTTAAATTTAACTTAGGGCTGAAGAAGAACAGAAAAAGAGCTGCGACAAATATTACAAAAAATGTAATAGCCCATTTAGCCCAATTATTGGCTGTTGTTTGATTTTGTACACCATCAAACCACATCTGTAAAAAAAAGTTGTCAGCCGTTAATATCTTGTCTTCTATTTTAGTTTGAGCATATTCGATATTATGTCTCACATCTCTGTCTCCCGGGTTGTACAGTAAAGAACGTTCGTAATTCAATAAGGCCTGAGGTACTTCATTTACTCTGAAATAAGCGTTTCCCAGATTGTAAAATAGTTCAGGAGAAACCTTACCTTGTTCTTTCTGAGCCTTGATTTCTGTCTCGAGAACCTCTATTGCTTTGCGGAAGTTTCCATCCTGATAGGCCTTTGCAGCTTGCTCGGAAGCCGTTTCCGCATTTAAGCCAAATATAGGTAGAATTATAAATATAAGTGCAACTATATGTTTCATAACTAATAATCTTTTCTTACAAACCTGTTATTTTTTGACCTTCAGATTTTCCATTTCTCCAATAGCATCTACAGTGTCTTTGTATAGATTGTCCATAGCTGTATCGGATTCGACAGGAGCATAACGGGCAAACTCGCAGGTATCAAGTATCGAAATAAATTTGCTTATAAGTTCGGTGGATGCTCCGTACCTGATAAGTTCGTTTTCTATATTATCACGGTTTAGATTCGCTACGGGAATGACCAGTTTGTCGCTCAAATAGCCCCATGTTGCACGGAGTACCTCTTCATAAAATTGTTCTTTCTGGTGTGCTTGCAAATATTTACCGGCAAGCTTAAGGCGTTTTACAGCTACCTTATTCGCTTGTTTAGTTTTCAATCTGATAACATCCGCATTTTCTTTTATCTGTTTTCTATAAAGAATGAAACAAACAATAAAAATCAGCATCGGAATTATGTACCACAGGTAATATGCTGTAGAACCGAAAAAGAAAGAGTCTGTTTTCGTAAACGAAGGATTGCCTGTTTTCAGATAACGGATATCCTGCTCTACTTTCACCTCCGATTGGTTGAAACTGGTAGCGTTGTTTTGTCCTGCATTCGGGTCTTTAGCTACGTTCAAGGTATATTCGGGTGTCAACAACGTTTTATATGAATTCGAATTATTATCGAAATAAGACAGTGTGACAGGCGGTATTTTATACGTTCCCTGATAACGGGGTATGAATAAGTATTCGATGGTTTTTGTACCTGTCAATCCTTTGTCTGTGTATTTGAGATCGTTGGTTATCTTAGGATCATACGATTCAAAATCTTTCGGTAATTCCAGTTCAGGTGTTTTGATCAATTTCATATTCCCTGTACCCGAAATAACCAGTTTAAGTGTAACCGCATCATTAGCCTTCACATTGGTAGAGGTAATTGACTGGGACATACTAAATGAGCCTACTCCATTAGAAAAATTTGCGGGTTTTCCTTCCGGCAGTTGAGTTACATTAATAGTCAACGGGCTGGTTGTCATGGTCTTTTTTACGTCTGTCATGACGTATTGTGGACCAAAGAATGTCTGGACTGCTTTTCCTGATCTGACATTAAAAACCATTTCTATTTTACCCGATGGTATGGTTATCTTTCCTGATCGTTGAGGGAATAGCAATGTCCGTCTGAGATCTACCGAATAGTAATTCCGTCCATTATAGTGTTCCATTGTCAGCTGACGGGTAGGAGGTAGGTCCTGATCTTCGACCATAAAGCCTTCAAACTCGGGAAATTCTATTTTTCCGATATCCGATACCTGCAATGTAGTATAAAAACGGAATGTTACAGTAAATGCTTCTTGTTCGTAAACTTTCGATTTAGATACAATCGCTCGGATAAAAGCATCCGATGAACTTATTTTTTGAGCAGTGGATGATGATTCAGAGGGTTGTCCTCCTTGATTTCCTCCTCCTTGTTGTGCTGCTTTTGCATTTTTATCCGGAGGCAGAACTTTTATCTGTATCGAATTTGAAGTGTAGGTTTTTCCATTTACCCTGATTGTTGCGGCCGGTATGGTAAATGTTCCTTCCGATGCAGCAGTCATAGTATAAATATACGATTCGGAAGAGTCTGTTGTCGCTTTACCGTTTATAATCTGAGTACTGTAACTCGATGATACTGCGGGGCCATAGAGTATGTCAAATCCTTTTATAGTCTCAGGAACGTTGATATTGCTGCCTTCTCCGCCTCTCAGTGTATATACAAGTCTGAAATTGTCGCCTTTGGCTACAGTATTAGGAGCACTGGCTCTGAATGTTACTTCCTGTGCGTTTATACCTAAGCTTAGTAATGATAAAATAAAAAAAAATAAATATTTTTGCATTGTACACATCTGCTTTTTCGAATTTTACATCAAGACAAATAGCCTTGGTTTTTTTACCAGTCTTTATTTTGCCTGCGATTATTCTCGTTCTTTTGTTTACGGTCAGAAGCTTTGATTTGCTGAACTTTCTCCTGAGTCTCTTTTTCGTCCTGCTCTATTGCTTTCAATAGCTGTTGGATGTTCTCCTGAGACATTTGGGGCTGCTGATCTTGTTTTTGATCCTTATTCTGGTCTTTGTTCTGATCCTTATCTTTATCTTTTTGATCTTTGTTTTGATCCTTGTTCTGGTCTTTATTCTGATCCTTATTTTTGTCTTTCTGATCTTTGTTTTGATCTTTATTCTGGTCTTTGTTTTTATCCTTATTGTCCTGTTGATCCTTTGTTATTTTCTGGACTGTAGCCAGATTATAACGTGCTTCTTCGTCTCCGGGATTTAGCCTCAATGCTTTCTTATATGCTTCCATCGACTGCTTCAGATCTTTCTTCTGCAATAGAGAATTTCCAATATTGTGCCATGCCGCACCCATTTTGGTATGGTCTTTATTTTCCGTCGCCAGATACTGCTGATATGTTTTCAGAGCATTGTCCCAGTTGCCTTGTTTGTAGTAAGAGTTAGCCAGGTTATAAATTGCTTCGGGAGATGTTGCATTCTTTTCCAAAGCCGACTTGTAGCTGGCCTCGGCAGCATTGTATAATTGTTCTTTATAGGCATTATTACCCTTACGTATATCCTTCCTTACTTGTCGTTGAGCAAACAAGCAACTTGTAGATATTAAAATGAATATTATAACAAAAATTTGTTTCATAGTTCTATCGAAGGCTCTTGGCCTTTTTATTACTTTGGTAAGTATAACAACAGATTGTTGAATGGAAAAATACTTCAAGAACCTCTTGCGGTTACTTGAAGAGTCTTATTCCTCTGAATATTTTATTTTTCTTATCGAAAATACAAACTTCAATGATAAGCAATACAAGCATACACCATGCGAAGAACTGGAATTTTTCGTCATACTCCGAATATGATACTCCGTCTACATTCTTCTTCTGCAACTTGTCTAACTCAGCCTGAAGGCTTTTTAATGCATTGTTTGAGTTATCGGCCCTTACGTACATTCCTTTTCCGGCCTGAGCTATTTGTTTACACATCTCTTCGTTTAATTTAGAAACAACGACATTGCCTTCGTTATCCTTTTTCATATCATTGCTGTTCGGTGATGACGGTACAGGTGATCCCTCAGGAGTTCCGATACCTACCACATTGATCTGTATACCTGCTGCTCCGGCTTGTTGAGCCATCTGCACACCATTATCCTCATGGTCTTCACCATCGGTTATCAGAATGATAGACTTATCCACCTCTTTGTCACTGGTAAAACTATTCATTGCCATATTTATGGCACTTCCAATAACTGTCCCCTGTACAGGAACCAGAGATGTATTGATGTTGTCCAGGAATATTTTGGCCGATTGTATGTCGGTAGTCATAGGTAATTGTACATATGACTCTCCGGCGAAGACTACAATGGCAACTTTGTCGTTTTTACGTTCATCGACTATACGCGTTAGTATTTGCTTTGCTTTCGATAGTCTGTCTGGATTTACATCACGGGCAAGCATTGAATTCGATACATCTATTGCAATCACCAGCTCGATTCCTTTTCGTTCGACTTTCTCAACCTTAGTTCCGAACTGAGGGCGTGCTACAACAATGATTCCCAAAACACAGATGGCAAATACCAGCCAAAATTTCAAATACGACCGTTTTAGAGATAACTCCGGCATCAGTCGTTTTACCAGACGTAAGTCTCCGAGTTTCTGTGCCGCTTTTCTTTTCTGGATATTCAGGAAAATGAATCCAGCTATCAGAACCGGAAGTAAAAATAACAGATATAAATATTCTGGATTAGCAAATCGAAACATATCAACTACTGTTTAAGGTCTCAGACCTATTTTATTTATTTTTCAAACAGATAACTTATGGAATATTACGTAACCAGGTACGGCGTAAGATTACTTCGCATAGAATCAAGCCCAATGCCAATAGGGCGTAAGGCAGGTATAATTCCTGCTTGCGGGTAACTTTGTTAACGCTGATAAGGTATTTTTCCATAGAGTCGATCTGCGCATATATTTTTTTCAAACTCGAATTGTCTACAGCTCGGAAATATTCCCCTCCGGTCATTTCGGCTATCTGAGTTAATGTCTTTTCGTCTATATCTACAGGTACGTTTTGTATACGTTCTCCGAAGGGAGTCATTACAGGTGCAGGAGCCGTTCCTCGTGTTCCCACCCCGATAGTATATACCCTGATACCATAACTCTTCGCAAGTTCGGCAGCTGTGATCGGAGCTATTTGTCCCCGGTTATTTGAACCATCGGTAAGGAGTATGACAATTCTTGATTTTGTCTGGCTGTCTTTCAGTCTGTTGACAGCATTTGCTAAACCTAGACCTATAGCTGTACCGTCGTCGATCATTCCGGGGCGAATTTCATGCAATAAGTTGAGTAATACCCCATGATCGGTAGTCAGGGGTGCTTGCGTGAAGCTTTCTCCGGCGAAGATTACCAATCCTATTTTGTCTTGTTCCCGATCCGAGATAAACTCAGAAGCGACTTTTTTTGCCGCCTCCAGACGGTTTGGCTTGAAGTCCTGAGCCATCATAGATCCGGATACGTCAAGAGCCATAACAATATCAATACCTTCCGATTGGGACGTTTCCCATGAATTGGAATTTTGAGGTCTTGCGATAACAATGATAACTAATGCTATAGCTATCATCCTTAATATAAACGGAACATGTCTGAGATATACTTTGATTGTAGGAGACACTCCTCTGAATGCTCCGGTCGATGACATCTTCAGTGTCGGCTGTACTTTTCTCAATTTTATGATATACCAAGCAATGAGAGGTATTAATAAAATGAGTAAAAACAGATATTTAGGGTTTGCAAATTCCATTTCGAACGTAATTTAGGGTCTCAGACCTATTTGTTTTTTTTATCATTTTTATGATCATTGATCATATCATCTTCAGAAATCGACCAGTTGATATTTTCCTCGTGTTCTTCTTCATCCGAAGTTTTTTTAGATTCTCCATTTTCATTTGCAGGAGGTGCGATTTCTTCTACCTTAGTCTGATTGACAAACAGGTATGCATTGATCAGGCTTAAGTCATTTTCGTCAGGATATGGTCTATACTTAGCGAACTTAACAAAGTCTGCCAGTTTCAATATCTGTTTCAGGCTCTCGTAAGACGAATCTGCCTCCATAAAGTTATTTATGGTAGCGAGTATCTCATCGGATGTCTTTTCAAAAGCATTAACATGGTAGCGGTCTTCGATGTATTTTCTAAGTATCTCTGTAAGTTCAGTATAATACTCTTTTTCCCGTCCTTGCTGCCATAGTTTTTCTACTTTTACATGATCTAGCGCATCTAATGCGATGACATGAGGCGGTTTGATAACTTCGGGTTTGAAGAAATATCCTTTTTTCTTCTTTTGCTTGTACAGATAAATACCTATTATAATAGCAGCAATTGCCATCAATATAAGCAATATACCCAATATATATATCAGATAATCCTGCCACACGAAAGGTGGCTGCAAAATAGGTTTGATGTCATATACACCTAACTTGTCAAAGACGATGGAGTCATTCGGATTTGCTTTCAAATGTTCCAGATACGCATTTGTCGCTTCCGATAAGGGAGGTGTGATTACTTTTAATCCAAGTTCGTTAGATTTGATTGTATCTTTTCCATCAATTATAGGAATGTAAGGTACATGGTATAATGCCGAGTCGAAAGAGGTTACTACATACTTCTGCACTATAGTCATCACCTCATGCGCATAAGTTGTATCAGGTTTGGGCATAGCCAGTACTTCTATACCGGTGACTAGCGAGTCGGCATATACCGGCATAGCTATATGCCGTCCTTTCGGAGCAATGACTTGTAAACTGATAGTCGCTTGTTGCCCGATCGAAATCTCGTATGGCTCGATGCTTACTCTTGCAGTAGCCTTTTGTGCATACATGGTGTATGGCAGTAAGGATACGCAGCAAAGTAAGATCGTTAATATAAGCGTTTTATTTCTCAACATAAGTTTTTGTATCTAATACTAAACAAAGTAAGGTTTCAGACCTTATCTCATGTAATTCCTTTTCTGAAAGAGCGATAACAGTGATTTGACATAATCTTCGTCCGTATTTATCGACACACTGTCGACCCGGCTTTTGGTAAATGCCATTTCTACTTTCATCAACTGTTTCTGGTAATGCCTATGATAGCGTTCACGAACAGACTTAGCTGAGGAATCTATCCATGTATCTTCACCTGTTTCTGCATCGATCATTTTTATTAGCCCAACTGCAGGCAATTCCGTTTCCAACTTGTCATAGATCTGTAATGCTATCAGGTCATGTTTCCTGTTGGCTATGGTCAAAGCATTATCGTAGTCGTGTACATCCAGAAAATCGGAAATAAGAAATGCCGTGCATCTTTTTTTTATGGCGTTAGTGAGAAATTTCAGTACCATCGCCAAATCTGTTTGGGTGTTGGTTGGTTGAAAATCAATCAGTTCACGAATAATGTATAAGATGTGCTTTTTCCCTTTTTTCGGAGGTATGAATTTTTCAATTTTATTGGTGAAGAATATAACACCGATCTTGTCGTTGTTTTGTATTGCCGAAAATGCCAGAGTAGCAGCCATTTCAGTTACAATATCCCGTTTCGTTTGATTGTGCGTACCGAAGTCGAGACTGCCCGATACATCAATCAAGAGCATAACAGTCATTTCCCGTTCTTCTTCGAATACTTTTATGAAAGGTTTATTATAACGGGCTGTTACATTCCAATCTATATCGCGGATATCGTCACCGAATTGATATTCCCGAACTTCCGAAAAAGCCATCCCTCTTCCTTTGAATGCAGAATGGTATTGTCCTGCAAAAATATTGCGGGACAATCCACGGGTCTTAATCTCTATCTGACGTACTTTCTTTAGTAATTCACTTGTTTCCATAAAAACAGTTATCAGTTATCAGTTATCAGTCAACAACTAATAGTTACAGTTTTCTTTCTTTATACGACTCGTCTTTAGAATCGAATATATTATTTTAGCTATTTCGTCGGCATCAGCAAATATGCTATCGTAAATATCAAGAGATAGATATTCTGTGTCCTTAAGCAATGATAGCCAATATTTAGTTTCGAGTATCTCTTTATAAGCAATGCTTATTTTAGCAGAGAAGTCAGCATCAGATATTGCACCATTTGCTTCGGCAATATTGGCTCCTACGGATGTTCCGTATCTTAAGAGTTGTTTTGATAAAATAAACTCTTGCTTCTCATTTAAGAATTTGTATGCTCTCACAATTCTGATAGCAAAAGAATAAGCTTTATCATAAACCAGACTATTATTTACCATACTGGATTGCTAACTGTCGACTGTTGACTGATTTACGGTACTTCTATCTTATTTAAGATTTCGCTGATGATTTCTTCAGATGTTGTGTTGCTTGCTTCCGCTTCATATGTCAGTCCGATACGGTGACGCAATACATCGTGGCATACAGCTCTCACGTCTTCGGGGATTACATATCCTCTGCGTTTGATAAATGCATAAGCGCGCGATGCCAATGCTAAACTGATAGATGCACGAGGTGATGCCCCGAAACCAATCAGCCCTTTAAGTGATTGCAGTCCGTTATCAGCAGGGAAACGTGTGGCAAAAACAATGTCGACAATATATTTTTCTATTTTTTCATCCAGATATACATCACTTACCACTTTACGGGCTTCGATGATTTCGTCGGCCTTCATTACCGGTTTAATTTCTTCGTATTGATTGAGGATGTTTTGGCGAAGGATTAATTTTTCTTCTTCTTTCTTCGGATAGTTTATGATAACCTTCAGCATGAAACGGTCTACCTGAGCTTCAGGCAGAGGATATGTTCCTTCTTGTTCAATCGGGTTTTGAGTTGCCATTACAAGGAATGGTTTGGGCAGCTTCATAGTTGTTTCACCAATTGTAACCTGACGTTCCTGCATTGCTTCAAGCAGGGCACTCTGTACCTTTGCCGGAGCACGGTTGATCTCATCCGCTAATACGAAGTTAGAAAAGATGGGACCTTTTTTTACCAAAAATTCTTCATTCTTCTGGCTGTAGATCATAGTACCGATAACATCGGCAGGAAGTAAGTCAGGAGTAAATTGTATACGATGATAGTCAGCTTCGATAAGAGAAGCCAATGTTTTGATTGCAAGGGTTTTTGCAAGTCCGGGAACCCCCTCCAGAAGGATGTGTCCATCAGATAATAATCCAATCAACAAAGATTCGACAAGGTGTTTCTGCCCGACGATTACTTTGTCCATTCCCATTGTTATCATGTTTACAAACGCACTCTTACTTTCGATCCGTTCATTCAATTCTCGAATATCAACTTGAGCCATAAGTAGAAAATATTATTAGTTATATTATTGTTACTATTTATATCATTAATAATGACAATCAATCATCTTCTCTCTGAGAATGTCATTAAAACTTACTTTTATTTGGTTTTACCTAAAAAGCCTGACAAATTTATAAATGTTAAATGTCAGAATGAATATTTTGTCGTTAAAAAAGATTAAGCTGTAAATGCTGTATTGTAAGAGGTATTTAAAGTCCTCTGCAATGCCTTCTGACATAGCTCGTTTTTCTTTTCGTAGGCTTACTAATTAATAAGAAAAGCACAAAATAAGGCTTATTTTTAATAATGACAAAAAGAGAAGGTATTATATCTTCAATTATTTATTGTGTTTGAAGCTTTGTGTTTGATTTCGAAATGTATTTCTGTTTGTTCAGATTTTATTGGTGGTTAGTTCAATTTGTTTATATTTAGATGGTTATGTTTTTTATGTTTTTGATTTAGACTTTTTTTATACTTTTGTGTCTCAATTCTATTGTTAGTACTCAACAACACTTTTAAACAATTTTTTTTAATGAAAAAGCTTATTTTATTTGTTTTTGTGATGTTCTTCTTAGTAATCTCACAGAACGTAGAGGCCAAAGGTCTTATTATTTATCATGATGGACCTAATCTGGAGATTGTGGAGAAACTACCTACGGATGCAAGAATGGAAGATGGTACACATTTTAATATAGGTATTATGTATAAGCAGTTCGGCTTATTCTGGATGCCTGTCTGGAATTACAGTGATGCCCAGTATGTTTTGGTGTCGGATGACGAAAAAACTTATTATGAATTTAATGAGACGGAACTAGCCGAAGTTTCGAAGGAGTTTAATATCGAATTAAAAGATAGTCCAAGCCCCTCATTATGGAATAAAATCGGGTTGAAGCCTGTTTTAATTTTACTCGTAATTGGTATTATCTGGGGATACCTTCCTTCGAAAAAGAAAAATGAAGAAGAGGCATAGACGCCAATGAAAAGTTAGAATAAGTGCGGTTTATTTATTTTTTAATAAGTGACCGCTCTTTTTAATTTTATGGTAAAATATCTAATACATAATTTTGTATATTTGTATCGCTTATTTTGTGATTATCGGTAACCTGTTTACTGAATGAGTGATTCTTTCTAAGAATAATAATAGGTCTGAGACCTTAAATATATTTAAACTCAAAAAGTTATGATAACAATTGACAAATTTAACTTTGCCGGTAAAAAGGCTTTTGTGAGAGTTGACTTTAATGTGCCTCTTGATGCGGACTTTAACATCACTGATGACACACGTATCCGTGCAGCTCTGCCTACTTTGAAAAAAATTATCGCTGATGGCGGCAGTCCTATTATTGCATCGCATTTGGGTCGCCCTAAAGGTGTTGAAGATAAATATTCATTGAAACACATTCTTGCTCATGTGTCTAAACTTTTAGGTGTAGATGTTCAGTTTGCAAGTGATTGTGCAAGCGAAGAGGCTGCTATGAAAGCTGCTGCTTTGCAACCCGGAGAGGCTCTTCTTCTTGAAAACCTTCGTTTTTATGCAGAGGAAGAAGGAAAACCTCGAGGATTAGCTGATGATGCTTCTGATGAAGTGAAGGCTGCTGCTAAAAAAGCGGTGAAAGAATCACAGAAAGAATTTACTAAAACATTGGCTTCATACGCTGATGTATATGTAAATGATGCTTTCGGTACAGCTCACCGTGCACACGCATCTACAGCTCTTATCGCCGACTTGTTTGATGCAGATCATAAAATGTTTGGTTACCTGCTTCAAAAAGAAGTGGATGCAGTCGAAAAAATCATGAAAGATCCTGCTCGTCCGTTTACAGCAATTATCGGAGGATCTAAAGTTTCTTCTAAAATTGATATTATCGAAAACCTTCTATCTAAAGTCGACAATCTGATCATCGGTGGTGGTATGGCGTTTACTTTCGAAAAAGCTAAAGGCGGAAAAATCGGTAACTCTCTTTGCGAAGACGATAAACTGGATCTTGCTAAGGAAATAATGGCTAAAGCTAAGGCTAATAATGTAAACCTTGTATTGGCATCGGATGCTAAGATCGGAGATAAGTTTGCTAATGACGCGAACTCTCAGTTTGCTGATGCTGCTAATATTCCTGACGGATGGTCTGGTTTTGATATAGGTCCAAAAGGTGAAGCTGAATTTTCTGAAGTAATCAAAAATTCGAAAACTATCCTTTGGAATGGTCCTGTAGGTGTATTCGAGTTTGATAATTTCGCTCATGGTTCAAAAGTTATTGCAGAAGCTATTGCAGAAGCTACTAAACATGGAGCATTTTCTCTCGTTGGAGGTGGTGACTCTGTTGCTTGTGTGAATAAATTTGGATTGGCGGATCAGGTATCTTATGTATCTACAGGTGGTGGAGCATTGCTTGAATTTATCGAAGGAAAAGTTCTTCCCGGAGTAAAAGCTATCAGAGGTTATTAAGCATCTGTATTCTACTCCCGAAGAGTAATAATTTATATTAAAAGGTAGCACTATTGAAACTATTTCAAACCGGTGTTACCTTTTTTATGTCTTTATATGAGTGTACTATCTTTAAAAGTGGAACAATGACAAAAACAAGACTGTTTTGTATTTTCAGCTTTGTTCGTTTGTAAGTAATTCTCCGCAGAATATCTTCCGGCTGTTCAAATAACTCTTTTTACATAGATTATAGATAAACAAAAATGGGCAGAAGAGAAAGATCCCCTCTGCCCAGTTCATATAATCATCAAAGTTTGCTTTCTTGATAGTGGTATAATTCATTACACCGTTAGCATTAATACTATTGATGGTAATTCGGTGTAGGATCGTGATACAAAGCATTTATAGCTTTTCTATTTTCTTTACACGTGGTATTACCAGTTTGTCTTCGATGTAAGTATGAGCGGCAAGTTCTTCTTCCGACATATACAATTCGAGCAAAATATTGGTCATTAATGTTTGGTCTTTTATTCCTGAAACATACTTCATTAATATTCGCTTTAGGTCTGTCATTTTAGCCTCGATATCATTGTGGCGTTCTTCGAATATATTGATCGAATATTTATCTTTATTTGACTTTTCTATTAATGACTGCACATAAGGAAATACAGTGTTGTCTTCATACATCATATGTTCCTGTACTTCTTTCATATAATTGTCAAAGAAGTCTAATACCAGATTTTCGAGTTCTTTTTCCGAGTCAACGAAAATTAGTTTCAGTTTTCTTCTGATATTTGGTAATCTCTTTTCTAGAAAGTATTCATGGGAGCATCTCAGGTAGTATAAGAAGGGTGCCAGTGGCAGCTTTTCAAATACTTCGTGTATATTGACAATCGATTTGTTTGATTGGAAATTAGCCAGAAACAAGAAGCATTCTGCATCGAAATTATATTTTTGACATACGGCTTCGACGCTTTTATCCCCGAATCCCAAAGAGAATTTCAGGCGGGTAAGTAATAGCAGCAATTTATAATCAGCATCAATAAGATCTGACATTTTCATCTTCTTATTATATTTTACTGTAATATTGCTCATAGCTTTATGTCTTTAATGTCTACCAATTTGTTTAATATAGCATAGATTGTAAGTCCTGATACACTGTGTATTTCCAATTTTCGGCCGATATTCCGGCGGTGTGTAATGACGGTGTGTATCGATATGTTATGAAATTCGGCTATTTCCTTGTTGCTCATGCCTTTTACGATACTGGTTAATATTTCTTTTTCTCTATCGCTCAACTCTTCCTGATCGGTCTTTTTCATATGATCCTTGTTGAGAGCGGTCGATAGTACCTCTTCTATTTTAGATTCAGAATCATTAATTCTGATCAAGGCATCGTATGATTGGTAGAATCGTTCATCGATAAGATTATAAACCAAAGCTATGACCGGAATGCTTTTCTCGAGACTGAGATGTTGTTTTATATCGGATTTTGCAGTATGTCCCAATAGCATTGGATTGATAAGCAGGGCATCCGGTTTAAGTATATTTAATTGATAATTAATGTCTTCTAATTCTTTGAGTTCTACTACTTTTGCTACAATAGGTAACTGAGAAAGTACATATACCAATCCTTTTCGGATAATATATGATGTTTCTGCAACTGCTAAAACCTTACTCATGCTTGCCATCTACTCTTGATCTTATCTAGAATGATTCTTTATAATGCAAAGAACGTGATAAAATATTAATAATCCTAGATTATGAGGTATTTTAAGTATATGAAGTGCTTATCTTCTTATAAGTAGCAGAAAATATTAATGACGTGATTTAAGGTAATAACTGCCTGTTGTTGTTACATTAGGATCGCCAATAAATAGATCTGAGATCTTACTTCCCGTTAGTTTTTCACTTCTTTAAGTACATTTTATCCTTTTTTGCGGAAATTTAGGTAATCAATTTCGACTGATTGTTTGTTATAAATATGTACAAACTTCAATCAATAATAATTATGGAGAGTAGACCTTTAATACCACCTTTGGAACAAGCCCAAGTAAGAGATTATCATCACGGGTGCTATTCGTCAGTAAGCTATGTTGATAATAAAGACGAATTCAGAATCGAATTGTATGCTCCCGGATTTCATGAAGGCGATTTCAGATTGAGCTTCAAAGATAATGTGTTGTGTATATATGGTTGTCAGAGAGGTACCGATACTTGTTTCCTAAGAAATATAAAGATACCGGGCTCTATAGATGTATCGTCCAGTTGTATGGACTGCAAGCACGGGTCATTTAAAGTATCGTTTCCCAAAAAGGATTTGTCTGTATAAGATAAAGAAAGCGTTCGAAAAGTACTCATTAACCTTTGTATTGGTTATTATGATTTTAAACAAAGTTCTTTTAGAACGCTTTCGACTATTATATGAAGAAGACTACCTCAATGAGGCAGTCTTCTTTTTTACTTATTGGGCTTTTATTCTGATTACAGTAAACGAGTAGGGTGGAAGTTCATTGTTAAACTCTTTTCCCACTTTAAAATCCGATACTACCGGAGTCGGTGTTTTGTCATCGGGTTGTCCTTGTAGTACTGTTTTCAGGGCATTGATATCAGTAATAGATATGTCTCCCATGTTTATTTTGGTATCTACAGCCACAGGAAGCATATTTACCAGTTTTATTATAATATCCCCCGTTTTGTTGTCACGGACAATCGACTTGCCGACTCTTACCTTGGCCGAGTTATTGGTTTCATTCGTGCTGATTATCGAAGGCAGATATTCATTTCCTGCATTTTGGCCATATAGCTTTTGCACATAATAGCCCGGTGTTAGTTTCACCTCTGTATTATTGAAATAGATCAAATCGGGATTCCAGTTGGTATATTTCTCTTTAGCCAGCAATGGAGCATAAGAACTCATACTTACCACATCGCCGTTTCTTTCGAGCGAAGTCATATACAAAGCTTCCGACAAAGCAGTTTCCATATTGTTATGTCTTCCCGGAACGTGTGATGCATATTCTCCCAGATAGACTTTCGATTTAGAACGATCGTACTTATCATAAAAATCCTGATTGTGAATAAACCAGCCCGGAGTCTGATAATAATGTTCGTCTACCATAGGTACATGCAACCTGCTTGCTACGTCCCATCCTTCTTCATAATCAGTACCTTCACAAAATGGACCTACTGTTCCGATAACTGTAATTTCGGGATGCTTTTCTTTTAAAGCGTTGTATATCATTGTGAAGCGATCTTCGAAAACATCTGTAATAAGATCTTCATTTCCTATACCGATATATTTCAGATTGAATGGTTTGGGATGTCCGGCTTCGGCACGTTTTTTACCCCATGTGGTTTTTACATCTCCGTTGGCATATTCTACCAGATCGAGAATATCCTGAATATACTGTCCCATTTCTTCCATAGGTACGCCGCCTTGCTGGCCTGCACCTCCCGTTCCTGAATTCTGGCAGGGCACTCCGGCTGCGATTACAGGCAGAGGTTCTGCCCCCATATCTTCGCAGAATTGGAAATACTCGAAATATCCCAGTCCCATCGATTGGTGGTAATTCCAGATATTGCCTTGTGAGATACGAGACTCAAGAGACCCGATTGTATTTTTCCATTGGTAGATATTGTGTAATCCATCGCCGTGAGTCACGCAGCCACCGGGAAAACGGACAAATCGGGGATGTATATCTGCGATAGTTTGTGCCAGATCGGCACGTAGTCCATTGCGATGTCCCTTGAATGTGTTCTGTGGGAATAGAGAAACCATATCAAGTGCAATTTTACCCGTAAATTCAGGGGTTATTTCGAGAATAGTTTCAGCTGATGTTTCTTTAGCAGATAGAATTATTTCTTGCTTTTTCCAATCTGTAGAGCCTGTTTTAATCTGACTTTCAGCAACGGTTTTGCCATTTTTGTCTTTCAAGCGAATGGATAGTTTTCCTCCTTTTCCGTTGAGAACTTTGGTAAATAGTGAAAGATAATACTTTTCTCCTCCTTTTACTGCAATTCCGTCATATCCCTTATTCGTGAAAGATGCACCTTGCTGGCTGATATTCAGAACTGCATAATGCTTGTTATTTATATGTATGGGTGAAACCGAGTCAATAGAGAAGCTGATGCCATTTCCGGATACGTCCCATGCATACTTGCTGTTCCAGTTTTGGTCTCTGCCTTTTTTGTCGCTTACAGTATATTCAAAGTCTCTGTTTTGAATAAGCTCAGCATACAGTCCTCCGTCTGCCGCATAGTTAATATCTTCGAAGAATGCACCGATAAGCAGGTCGCTTATCTTCTTGCTTTTTGAAGCATCGACAGATATGTTTACAGAAAATGGTTTCAAAGATGCAAATCGGATAGGATCGTCTTTTGCGAGTTCCGACCAGATTGAATTGTTATAGGCTGCTAGTTTTTGACTTTTGATGAGTCCATCCACAATACTCCATGAGACAGAATGAACTGTTCCTGTTTCGGCTGTACCGTCTATAATGACAGAAGTTCTTAAATCCTGAGCTGGCGTATTTATAGATTTTGTTGAAGAATAATTTTTGAAATCTTTGGTTGTTACGACAAAGGCTTGTTTGGCTGATGCTTTGTCGCTAATCCACGATATTTGATACGATCCGGCAGCTTTATCGGGGGTAATTTGAAGATTTAAGCAGTTACTGCCTTCCATGACTTCAGGGTAAGATTGTCTTTTCCATGTAACAAGATCCTGTGATGCCGCATGAGCAAAAACTCCGTCCCTTTCGTTCAGGCTCCAGATGCAGTGCCATACACCATCGGCTGCTTGAAATAGAAATGGAGCGAGCATACGCTTTTGACTACCCCAAGGGCCATAATCACTTTTCATATAACTGTGTTCTGGTCCGATGCTATGCCAATAGACTTTATCTAAACTCCATGCAAAATGCAGCCCGTTGTGTCCGTTGTTCTTGGTGGTGGCATACGCAAATATGTATGCCGACTGTGGAGCATTGGCTACGGCTTGTGCCGATACTGTAGTTGTATATAACGTGGTCAGTATAAATATACTGATCAGGAATATAATTTTTTTCATTGTTTTCTATAATATAAATGCTTATTAATGAGTATTTATCGAAAAAGACAAAAATCAGTGATCAGTCAACAGTTATCAATTTTGAAAAAGGTAACAAAGGTTACACACTTTGTGTACGCTTTGGGGTGTTACTTTTTCCTTTTATAACCTTACCTGTTCGTGTCAGATAATTGCTCATAATTAAAAGGTAACAAAGGTTACTCTAAAATTGCACTTTTTCGAATGACACCTTTTCCCCTTTCAATTGGTATTTGTTTCAGTGCTAACTGATCGCTGTTAATTAATTCGTCCCTTTCCGTATAGATAAAAAGAGATAAAACAGATCTGATTCCTTTATTGTATTTCGAGAACAACAATAGATTTAGCCGGTAATTGAACGTTCAGTTTTCCATTTACGATTTTTGCGCCGTTGAAAGTCTGGGGTTGTACCAGATTCGGGTTTTCGAAGGTGTTATGATCATGTATATCTTTTGAAGTAAGAATACGTCCGCTGACTTTGGATATCTTCGTATTTGATAAATCTATATTGACATTCTGAGAATTGGTCAGGTCTATATTCGCTAAAGTAATATGAGTCAGTCCGTCTTTTTTTGAAGCCGAAGCATTCACTAAAGAAACATTCCGTCCTCTGATTTCTTTAGTTTGAGAGATAATGTCCAAAGGTAGATAGGTCGCATCCTGATGTACTCTATACATATCAAACACATGATATGTAGGAGTTAGGGTCATCTTATCGTCTTTGGTTAGTATCATTGATTGTAAAACATTAACAACCTGAGCAATATTAGCCATTTGTATACGGTCTCCGTATTTGTTGAAGGTGTTTAACGTTAGTGCTGCTACAAAAGCATCTCTCATTGTATTCTGCTGATAAAGAAATCCGGGATTGGTTCCGGGTTCGACTTCAAACCATGTACCCCATTCGTCCACCATCAGACCGACTTTTTTGTCTTTGTCGTATTTGTCCATGATAGACATATGTTTTTGTATGACTTCTTCTATTTCGAGCGATTTACCTAGTGTCCAGTAGTAGTCTTCATCGGTAAAGTTGGTTGCAGACCCTTTTTGGTCCTTACCCCATCCTTTTACAGTATAATAATGAAGCGATAAGCCATTCATTTTATTACCTGCTTTTTTCATTAGTACATCTGTCCAGTTATAATCATAGTCGCTGGCACCGCTGCCTATTTTGAAAAGCTGGTTCCCGTCGAAGTTGCGGCAATATACAGCATATCTGCGGTACAGATCTGCATAATATTCAGGGAGCATATCGCCTCCGCATCCCCAGCTTTCGTTTCCGACACCAAGGTATTTTACTTTCCAAGGTTTTTCACGTCCGTTTTGACGGCGCAGATTTGCCATCGGGCTGTCTCCGTCAGATGTCATATATTCTACCCATTTGGCAAGTTCTTCAACTGTTCCGCTGCCGACATTGCCACTGATATAAGGTTCGCAATCTAATAATTCGCAAAGGTTAAGAAATTCGTGTGTGCCGAAGCTATTGTCTTCAACAGTGCCGCCCCAATTGTTGTTGACCATCTTCGGCCTTTTTTCACGAGGACCTATTCCGTCCATCCAGTGGTATTCATCTGCAAAACAGCCTCCAGGCCAGCGCAGGTTGGGTATTTGCAGCTTTTTTAAGGCTTCAAGCACATCTGTGCGATAACCTTTGGTGTTCGGTATCGGAGAGTTCTCCCCAACCCAAAGTCCGCCGTATATACACGACCCCAGATGCTCTGCAAAATGACCGTAAATGTGTTTGCTGATAACTTGATTTCCCTTTTCGGGATAGACACGGATCGAAACATCCGAATTCTGTGATGATGCTGAGAATGTAACTAACAAAATCGCATAAACTGTGGTAAGGATTTTTTTCATGTGTATTAATTAAGTGGTTAAGGTCTCAGACCTGTTTATTGACTAGACGAATGTAAAAGCATCAGATAATTATTTTGTTAAAATATATCATTAAATACTTTCAGTTGCTTATAAGGATTCTGATCAAATGAAAGAGTCCCGAGCTCTGACACGAAGATATAATTAATTATTGTAAAACAAACACTAATTTCTGGTCAAAAATAGAGAAGATATAAGTCATTTTATTCAGAATGATGTATTTTTTGTTACATTCGTTTCTTTCAAAGAAGAATATTTAAGTAATATGAGGTATTTAATAATATGTTTTCAAGTTATAACGAACTCTGATTGTTATACTTGCCAAGGCTATAAATAGGTTTGCATCCTTAAATGAAATTACAAGGTATACACCATATCGCAATTATTTGTTCGGATTACTCTAAATCCAAACAATTTTATACAGATGTATTGGGCTTTAAAGTAGAAGCTGAATATTTTAGGGAAGAAAGAAATTCATATAAAACAGATTTGTCTCTGAACGGGATTTATCTGATCGAATTATTTTCTTTCCCCGATCCTCCCAAACGTTTGTCTTATCCCGAGGCCGCAGGGTTGAGGCATCTGGCTTTTGCCGTTGATGATATTAAAGATTCTGTGAGAGAACTGGATTCGAAAGGGATTCTTCACGAAGATATCAGAGTTGATGAATATACAGGTAAATCGTTTATTTTTTTCAGTGACCCCGATGGGTTACCGATTGAGTTGTATGAGCGATGAATTCGTTTTTAAGGTATCATCTCTTTTCGTATATTCGTGAGAGTAAACTACAAGGATGAGTTAAATTAAAATATTAATGCTGATTCATAAAGAAACAAATTCTAAATATATATTAGGGGTCTGGAAGATAACAGAATCCGCGGATACTCTATTATCTCAGCTTGAAAAAGAAGAGTCTGATACGCTGCGTCAGGAATATCATTCCGAAAGCCGTCTTCTCGAAATTGCTGCAACACGGGTATTATTGTCTCATATAATAGATCGTTCTGCAAAAATAGAATATCAGTCGAATGGTAAACCGTATCTCAGAGATTATCCTCTTAATATATCTATCAGTCATACAAAAGGATATGCAGCTGTTATTTTGTCGCATTCGGAGTATCTCGGTATAGATATAGAATATATATCTGATCGGGTAAAACGAATACGTTCCCGCTTTATTTCCGATAAGGAATTTATCGATTCCGAAAACGAAATAATCCATCTTTTACTCCATTGGTCGGCAAAAGAAACGATGTATAAGGCGTTAAGTATGGAAGGTGTTGAGTTGAAAAACGATTTTCTGATCAATTCATTTACTCCTGCTGCAGCAGGAGTTTTAACATCACGTGAATTTTATACAGAGCGACAGCTTTGTTTTAATATTCAGTATTTTATTACGGACTATTATGTCCTCACATTTACGATATGAGAGAATCGCTTTGAATAGCAGAGCCTTTTTCTCCGTCTGTAAATAAAAAGGGCTGCAGACTTAATTCAAATTAATTCTTATTTTTGTATTCTATCAAAAAATATCAGAAACAGATACCCATGGAATCCATCGGACAGCATATTGAATCTTTGAGAGAAGAACTGAATCTACATAATTACAACTATTATGTATTGTCTACCCCAACTATTTCGGACTTTGAGTTCGATCAGAAAATGAAGGAGCTTACCCGACTTGAGGAGGCTCATCCTGAATTTGCCGATCCCAATTCTCCAAGTCAGCGTGTGGGCAGTGACTTAACCAAAAACTTCGTACAGATTCCCCATAAATATCCGATGTTGTCTTTAGGTAATACCTATTCGGAAGAAGAAGTAAAAGAATTTTTCGACCGTGTCAAAAAAGACCTGAACGATACCTTCGAGATTGTCTGTGAATTGAAATACGATGGAGCATCTATTTCCCTTACATATATAAACGGGCGGCTGGTACAGGCTGTTACTCGTGGAGACGGGGTTAAAGGAGATGATATTACAGCCAACGTAAAAACCATTCGAAGTATTCCTTTGGTGCTGAGAGGGACGGATTATCCTGCTGAATTTGAGATTCGGGGTGAAATTCTTATGCCTTGGAAAGTTTTTGATGAATTGAATAAGGAGAGAGCAGAGCAGGAAGAACCGCTTTTTGCCAATCCTCGTAATGCTACATCCGGAACGTTGAAGCTGCAGGACCCTAAAATTGTAGCATCCAGAAAACTCGATGCTTATCTGTATTACATGCTGGGTGAGAATTTACCAACAGGAGGACATTACGAAAATCTGCAAAAGGCGAAAGAGTGGGGCTTTAAGATCTCCAATGCTACAAAAAAATGTACGACAATAGAAGAAGTTTTCGCTTTTATAAAATATTGGGATGTTGAGCGAAAAAATTTACCTGTTATAACCGATGGGATTGTATTAAAAGTAAATTCCCTCTTGCAACAGAAGAATTTAGGTTACACATCCAAATTTCCACGTTGGGCTATTGCCTATAAATTTCAGGCCGAACAAGAATTAACCGAATTGTTATTTGTGTCTTATCAGGTTGGACGTACCGGAACGGTAACACCGGTGGCTAATCTTCAGCCAGTTAAACTATCGGGTACTACCGTAAAAAGGGCCTCTCTTTACAATGCCGATTCGATTGAAGCTTTAGATCTGCATATCGGAGACATGGTTTATGTTGAAAAGGGTGGAGAGATTATTCCTAAGGTAACTAAAGTTGAAACCTCCCTCAGAAAACCCGGTAGCCTGAAGGTTGAGTTTATTCATGAATGTCCTGAATGTCATACACAACTGGTAAGAGATCAGGGCGAAGCTGCATTTTATTGCCCCAACTATATGGGATGCCCTCCTCAGATAAAAGGGCGGATTGAACATTATATAACCCGTAAGGCAATGGATATATCGGGAGGTTCGGAAACTGTAGAACATTTGTTCAATGCAGGACTTATCCGTAATGTTGCTGATTTATACACATTGAAGTGGGAAGACGTAGCGGTACTGGAACGTTGGGCTGAAAAGAGTGCGAAAAATCTGATTGACAGTATTGCTGATTCTAACAAAGTACCTTATTCACGGGTATTATTTGCATTGGGAATCAGATATGTTGGTGAAACAGTCGCTAAAAAAATAGCAGCGGCTTTTCCGTCTATTGATTTACTGGAGCAGGCGACTGTAGAAGATTTGGTTCAGGTTGATGAGATAGGAGAAAGGATTGCGCAGAGTGTAGTTGACTTTTTCCGCAAAGAAGAAAATATCGAGATTATTAATAAACTGAAAAGTTTCGGCATTCAGTTCGAACAAAAGCAAAATACATCCGTTTCGGGTTCTGACAAATTAAAAGGGCTGACTATTGTTATTAGTGGGACTTTTGAGAAATATTCGAGAGATGAGTATAAAGGATTGATAGAAGCGAACGGAGGGAAAAACAGCGGATCTATTTCTGCTAAAACAAATTATTTACTTGCCGGAGCCAATATGGGACCTGCGAAATTAGAGAAAGCCCAAAAATTAGGCGTTGCCATTCTCAATGAAGATGAATTTTTGAAAATGATAGAATAATCTGCTTATGTTTGAATACTTCATACAAAAGAGTATAGAATCGGAACTAAAGAATAATAAGCGTGAGCACCAATTTCTGAATTTCGATAAAATAAAGAATGTACTTATTCTTTTTGATATCAAAGATTGGGAAGATGTGCAGTCTGTTGCCGCTGACCTGCAAGGAGCAGGTAAATCGGTATCCGCGTGGACTGTCTTGCCGAAAATATCGAAGGGCGAAATATTCGGTATAACATTACCCGAATGGGTGAAGACTGTAGATTTAAATAAAGATCTAAGCTGGATGAAGGCGATACGTTCCGGTGTATTTACCGAATTCGGGAATGAAAAATATGATACACTGATAGATTTATCTGCCGAAAAAGACAATTATTTGTTGTCTCTCCTTGTTCGAAATAAGAGTCGTTTTTGTATCGGAACATCTGAGGTGAAGTATAAGGTTTATGATTTTGTGTTTTATCGTGAAAATGATAAAACGCTAACGGAAGCATACGAACAGCTAAAAATTTATCTGGCTCAGATGCGGTAAGTTTAAATATTGATTAACTTTACCGTAATTTTCAAGAAACAGAAGAGCCAACAGCCAAACAAGACAAGAATATAATTTATGTCAAGAATAAATCTAAGAGGTGTAGGTGTTGCATTAATTACTCCGTTTAAGGACGATGAGAGTGTTGATTATGATGCTCTGACCAGACTTGTTGATTACCAGATTCAGAATAATACAGATTATCTTGTAATACTGGGGACAACAGCTGAAACTCCAACCCTTACAGAAGACGAAAAAAAGAATATTATCGAATTGGTTGTTAATCGGGTTAATGGGAAGATTCCTATTATACTCGGAGCCGGAGGTAATAATACACGTGCTATAGTAGATTACCTGAAGAATGGCAATTTTGACGGAATAGATGCTATACTGTCAGTTGTTCCATACTATAATAAACCTTCGCAGGAGGGTATATATCAACATTATAAGGCTGTTTCCGAAGCATCTAAACTGCCTGTTATACTGTATAATGTTCCGGGAAGGACAGGTGTGAATATGTCTGCCGAAACAACCTTACGTATAGCAAATGAATTTAAGAATGTGGTTGCTATCAAAGAAGCATCCGGAGATATGACCCAGATGGATGATATAATAAAGCGTAAACCAGAATCATTTGATGTAATATCGGGCGATGACGGAATTACTTTTCCTCTTATTACATTAGGTGCAATAGGTGTTATATCAGTTATAGCCAATGCTTTTCCGAAAGAATTTAGCCGGATGACCCGCCTTGCTTTAGACGGAGATTATCAGAGTGCATTGACTATACATCATGGTTTTAGTGAATTGTTTAGTTTGCTTTTTATCGATGGTAATCCTGCCGGTGTAAAGTCCATGCTGAATATGATGGGATATATAGAGAATAAGTTAAGACTGCCTTTAGTTCCTACTCGTATCACCACTTTCGAGAAAATAAGATTAGTGCTGAATGAACTGAACATAAAATGCTGATCTTCATCTTTCTCTAAAAGCAGATTCTTTTAAAATTAAGATATAAAAAAGCCGATTACTTTAAGTAATCGGCTTTTACTGTTTAACTATATTAATTGATTAGAAAGTGTATTTCAAACCAAGTTGTCCTCTCCAGCGAGAATAATAATCGCTGTATGAACGCATGTTGTAGTCTCCATCATGTAAGAATTGGAATTGAGATGTGGAGCTATTATAAGTGATAGGGCTGTAATAAGTAGAAGAGCCTCCGGCAGCCGCATAGCGTCCCCATTTCTTATTAAGCATATTACCAACGTTCATAATATCGAATGAAAGCTCTATAGAGTGTACTGTACCAGCTGCGTTAAAGCTGAATTTTTGAGCCAAGTGGAAGTCGAAGTGATGTTCAAAATCTTCATTGTCTGCATAACGGTCAAAGTACTCTCCGCGGTGTTTACTTAAATAAGAATCTTTGGCGATCCATTCTTTCATTCCTGCTTTTTGAGCATCAACAGAATAAGCACTGGTAGCTAAGAATGGCATTTGATCTATTTGTGCATCTGTTGGGATAAAGATCAAGTCATTACCATTAGAACTGTCGCCATTTAGGTCTCCATTATAATATATTGAATAAGGAGCACCAGATGAGCCTGAATAGATAAGGCCAACAGTTGTTGTCCATCCTGATCCGTATGTTTTGTGGTAGAAGGCAGATGCATTGATTCTGTGAGGGAAATTGAATGCAGAAAATCCTAATTCCGGATCATTCGGATTGCTTCTTGTATAGTTGTAGTTCCAGTTTGACTGAGCTACAGAAGAAGTTCCGCTATTAAGTGATTTAGAACGTGTATAGGTATATGACGCCATCAGATCCAAACCGAAATCAAATTTCTTTTCACCTTTCAAAGATAAGTTATACGAGTAACCCTTACTGGTATTTGATAATGCATATATGTAAGCATAATCTGTTCCGGTAGTTGTCCGTGAAAACATTGGGCGTTGATCAAAATCCAAACTGCTGATAGTTCCACCTAAAGTTTTACCATTAACATCGTAAGCTTTGTTTTGATAAAGGATATCATTCAGTGTTTTAGAATATATAGCCTCTGCTGTCCAGTTGATGCCTCCCAATTCGAAGTCTAAACCTAAATTGAACCGTAGGTTCTGAGAAAATTTGAAATCTTTATCAAATACATTGATTGTCTGAGCACCAGAAGCTGCCAGCTTGCTCGCATTTTCAGATTGCTTGTTAGGATCCAATATCAGAGATAGGTTTCCAGTTGAAGTTGTATTGTATGTCGATAACTGTATACCTGTGTTAGAGAAGTTATTGCTCAACCATACAAAAGGAATACGACCAGTGAAGATACCTGCTCCACCCCGAAGTACAAGTTTATTGTGACCATCAGCATTCCAACGGAATCCTGCGCGGGGCGAGAACATAGGTGTACTACTTAGTTTTTGATTTGTTTTGTAACCCCAACCCTGCTGTGTTGAATAATCGTTGAAACCTGCATTTTCAGCTGGAGTATCGAAAAACAAAGGAATATCCATGCGAAGCCCTAAAGTAATATCTAGTTTATCTGATACATTCCATTTGTCTTGCGCATATAATCCCAATTGTCCGGCACCAAAAGATGCTTTCCATAGAGGATCACCTGTTACATCAACATTGGCTTGTCCATAACGATAACGATTGATCTTACCTGCAACAAAATCGTCAACGCTATTATAATAATAAGTTCCATATGCATCTTGAATAAACAAGTTTGCAAAATTGTAGAACTCATTATGTGTACCTAATGTGATGTTATGATTTCCTTTGTATATAGTAAGGTTATCTGTAAATGACCATATATCTTGATCAAGAGAATTAGCCATTGATGAACGTTCATTACCTATATTTAAAGTTCCGTTTCCTACATTGGAAATGCTTATCATAGGAAATGGATTTCCCGGATCACGTTGATCTCTTGCGCGAACATAAGATGCGCGGAATTCATTGCTTAAATTGTTTGATAAACGGCTTTGTAATTCTGCAACAAATGTATTTGTTTTAGATATAAAGTCATAGCTATAGTCAGAACTGTTGAGATTAGAAGCTGTACTGGTGCTATTTAATTGCTTTGCAGATACCAAGCTCCAACGGAAAGAGGCTTTATGTTTATCGTTGATATTCCAATCTAATTTTGCACTTGCTTTGTCTGATTTAGTATATACATCAGAATTACTGAAGCCTCCATTGTAAGTAACTCCTTGTTCTAGAGCCTTAGCTTGGATTATCGCTAAAATACTTTCAGCTAGTGCAGGAGTGATGCTTGATGCAGAAGCTCCCAGTCCATAGCCATTTGGATATGTTTTGCTTGCTTTTTCGTAATTTGTAAAGAAGAATAACTTGTTCTTAATGATAGGACCTCCAAAAGTAATACCTGTTTGATATTCTTTCTGCTTGTCATATTTTTCACTGTTGCTGCCATTCATCAGGGTGTATTTATTTCCTATCAGATTCTGATTGTTTCCATAACCATAAACAGATCCATGGAAATTATTGGTTCCCGATTTTGTAATGGCATTTATAGCGCCTCCTGTGAATCCTGATTGACGAACATCAAATGGAGCTATATTAACCTGTATTTGGTCAATCGTTTCCATTGATACCGGCTGGGTTCCGGCTTGCCCTCCATTCGATCCATTCGATGTTAACCCAAAAACATCATTATTCATAGCTCCATCAATCTGAAAGCTGTTATAACGGTTGTTAACACCAGCGAACGACATTGCTCCCGACGAACTTACACTTATCTGAGGGTTCAGTCTCAGAACATCTGCTATACCGTGAGTAATAGAAGGCATGTTATTTATTTGCGCTGCATTTATACTTGCTGCGGCTCCCGTTTTATTTGCATCTACACCGGATCTACCTAGTACTACAACTTCTTTTAGCTCTGTAGACTCTTTTAATTCTGTGGAAATGTTTGTGGCTTCTCCTAATTTTAGGACTAATTCAGAAAAGACCTTTGTTTCGTAGCCCACATAAGAGATTGTAACCTTGTAAGGACCTCCGGCACGCATTCCTTGAATTGTGTAGCGTCCGTCAGTATTGGTTACTCCACCGTATGAAGTCCCGGAAGGAACGTGAAGAGCCTGGATTGTAGCCCCGATAATAACTTCATTGTTTACGTCAGTTACTTTACCACTCATTGACGAGGTCGTAACCTGTGCGTTAACAGTAATAGAAACCACTAACAAAATTAGTGATAAGTAATGACTGATTCTCTTTACCATAATTACCTGTTGATTAATATTATAATATATGCCTTAAAAAAACTTTAAATGCGATGCTAAATACTTATATTTTTTTTACAGATATATTGCATTTACAATAAGCTTATGTGAAGAAATTATTTCATAATTGTTACGCTGATAGGTTCAGATGGGTAACATTAAATAAATTATCCACTTATTATCTGTTAACTCCACTCTTTTAAATAACCGAAAATCGAAACGAATCTTTTAAACACTGTAATAACACTTGTTCAATTTTTTTTTGCGTAAATCTATTATTTAGGCAGAAGCTATAATTCAATAATTAATAATAGAAGAACTTAAAATTATATCACTACTTTTATTAATGTCAATTTGAAATGCAAATATAGAGTAAATTATCATAATGAAATAAAATAAATAGAATTACTTTTCAATTTAACATAAATAGGGTGCTTTTTATCTCTTTAGGAAGCTTGTTCTGCTGGAGGGAAGTGTACAATATATTATGTATCATGTAGATAACGTGATAAGAAGATGATTGCTATAAGATAGCAATTGATATAAATAGTTTCTATCTATTATATTGGGCTTAAATTCAAAACTATTGATTAACTTTAGCAAATATTAAAAAATTAATGAAAACACATACTAAAACCGATTGTTATAACAAATAATATATATCAATAATATAATATGAAAAAACTTGCGGATATAGGATTGATTGGTCTTGCCGTGATGGGTGAGAACCTCGTGTTAAATATGGAAAGTAAAGGCTATACCGTAGCTGTATATAACCGAACAGTGGAGAAAGTAGATGCTTTTGTCAATGGACGTGGAGCTGGAAAGAATTTTATCGGCACACATTCTATTGAAGAACTTATCGCATCTCTTGAGCGTCCCCGAAAAGTGATGATGTTGGTTAAAGCTGGAAAGCCTGTTGACGATTTCATCGAATTGTTGTTACCTCATCTTGAAGAAGGTGATATTATTATAGATGGAGGAAACAGCCTATATACCGATACTAACCGTAGAGTAGCTTATGTAGAAAGCAAAGGGCTGTTATATGTAGGTACAGGTGTATCGGGTGGTGAAGAAGGTGCATTGAAAGGACCTTCAATGATGCCCGGAGGTTCTCCTGCTGCTTGGCCTTATGTAAAGGGCATATTTCAATCGATTGCCGCTAAAGTCGATGGTGAACCTTGTTGTGATTGGGTTGGCGAAGGTGGAGCCGGACACTTTGTGAAAATGGTGCACAATGGTATTGAGTATGGAGATATGCAAATCATAACAGAGGCATATCAATTAATGAAAGATTTATTGGGAATGAGTGCTGATGAACAACACGAAGTTTTCAAAAAATGGAATACTGAAGAGCTTAATTCATATTTAATAGAAATAACAGCAGATATTCTTGCATACAAAGATGAAAACGGAAATGCTCTAGTTGATTCTATCCTTGATACTGCCGGGCAAAAAGGGACTGGTAAATGGACTGTAGATTCGGCTTTAGAATTAGGTATACCGCTTACTCTAATTGCCGAATCGGTATTCTCTCGCTGCTTATCGGCTCAGAAAGAATTCCGAGTAGAAGTTTCGAAACAAATTACCGGAACTAAAGCAAGCTTCAAAGGAGACAAACAGAAATTTGTTGACGATCTGAAAATGGCTTTGTACGGAGCTAAAATTATTTCGTATGCTCAGGGTTACAATCTGATGATGGAAGCTGCTAAAGAATACAAATGGAACCTTAATTATGGAGGTATCGCTCTTATGTGGAGAGGTGGCTGTATTATCCGTTCTGCATTCTTAGGAGATATCAAAAAAGCATTTGACAAGAATCCTAGCTTACCAAGTTTGATCCTTGATTCATTCTTCAAAGAGAAAATCGAACAAACTCAAGATGGTTGGAGACAAGTTATTGCACAAGCTGTACTCAATGGAGTGCCAGTGCCTGCATTGGCTGCTGCTCTTAATTATTTCGACGGATTACGTTCCGATAGATTGCCTGCGAACTTACTGCAAGCTCAAAGAGACTATTTCGGAGCTCATACTTATGAAAGAATTGATAAACCTCGCGGACAATTCTTCCATACAAATTGGACAGGTCACGGTGGAGACACATCTTCTTCTACTTACAATGTATAAACAGTCGATATCATAGAATGTAAAGCAGGGTAAATAAAATTACTCTGCTTTTTTTATTTCTTAAATACTGAGCTACTAGTTATTTACAGTTGTCAGGTTATTTTAATTCAAAAAAATACGCATCAACTCTTGCAAAATTAAAAAAAGCTGCGTACTTTTGCAACGCATTTAAGCAATGGCTTCGTAGCTCAACTGAATAGAGCATCTGACTACGGATCAGAAGGTTACAGGTTTGAATCCTGTCGAGGTCACAAAAGTAGATTTTAAAAGCGTGTAATCATTTGATTTACACGCTTTTTTATTTTGTGAAATTGAAATACTTAGAAAAGTACTTAGATTTTAGAATATGTCTTACTTGGCAAGAAAGTAATATCTGATATGTCGGTGCTGCTGAAAGAGTAAAAGCAAAGACAAACTATATCTCAAGTTCTCTTCTTACATTTGTACTTTATTAATAACACAAAATTTATAGTATGAAAAAGGCTTTCTTTTCGATCCTTTGTTTGGGCTTTTCTATTTTCTCTTATTCGCAAGATCAGGTTGTAAATGGCAATCTTTTAGTAAATGGTATAATTGATAACGGTAATCTTAAAACTAATAAATTAAAATCCATTCTAGCAAGGATCGAGGAGGGAAATGCAGATGGAGAGGGGACATATATTGGTGTAAAGTCCTATTATAGTCAAAAAAATCCGGAGAATAATTATACTGAAGGTAGCATAAAAATGTTTAGTATAGAGCATAAATTTTATGGAGAACTGAATAATAGCATTGATTTCTACAGAGGTGGATCTACAATAGGCGGACATATCGGTATGTCGATATATGATGGAACTGAGTATTTTAGATTCTCGAAAGCATTATTAGAGGTGCTCGGCACAATCCGTGCAACCGAAGTAAAAGTAGAGACCGGTTGGTCTGACTTCGTTTTCGAAAAAGATTACAAACTACCTACACTTCAGGAAGTAGAGAACCATATCAATGAACACAAGCATCTCCCCGATATTCCATCTGAAGCAGAAGTAAAAGAAAACGGTGTGAGTCTTGGTGAAATGCAAGCTAAATTATTGCAGAAGATTGAAGAGTTGACTTTGTATACAATTGAGCTGAATAAAACGGTAAAAGAGCAAGGAGAGAAAATTCAAAAATTAGAAGCTGAGAGAAATAATAATGAATAGCCCGAAAAAATGCGGTCTATTTGATTGTGTAAATGAAAATTTGGGATAATCCCGTTATACGATGTATCAGTAGCTTTTATACAAATTTTACTGCATTTCGCAGACACAACGTATATTCAATTTCATATATTTAGGAGAACTTGTCACTGATAAACTGTTCCCTTGAAAATAAATCTGATAGTTAAAGTCATTGCCCGCAGGACTCGAAGACCAGATACTTCCCGATAATCCTTTATTTCTTATGGAACCGGACGTACTCATGACTCCATTAGCGGGAATCAGAAGTTGGCTTTTTCCGTCATCGCTCTTTATCTTGAAGTTCTTAGAATCGTAGTCAAACTCTCCTTTCCCTGATTTTACAACTCTTTCTAATTTCTTAATTTCTTCGAGCGTGGGAAGTCTCCATCCGTAAGGACAAGGATCGGTTTCTGGATAACTGAAAAATGAACTGTCTATATCATTATTACCTGTGATTTTGACATTAACCGGAGCCCACCAAATACCACCTACCTGAACACCAACTGTATCTTTTCCTGTATTATCCGTATATATAATTGAGCTTATAGAGTTTACTAAAGTTGAGTTTTGGGTATTCTGCCCGACTAATTTTGAAAGTTCAGTATTAAAAGATAATAGAATAAGTAGAACGGATAATTTAGTTGTCATTTTTATGGTTTTAAGTATCTATGGCAGATTTACATCTTACAAAAGTACTTATTATTCTACATGTGCTACTGTTCTATATTTTATGATTAGTTGTGCGTCGGTTTGTAACAGTATTGTAATAATCAGATGTGGATATATCAATCGAACGTCTTCTTGATTGATTGACAGATGTCTATTAATTGGGGAGTCATGCGATATTTAATGCCGGAATAAAAAATGCTGATCATATCAGATCAGCATTTTTCACATATAATAACATTTTTAAAGGATCTGAACATGTTGATTTTCTAGTAGAACCTTTATTTCTTATGACTATACAACCAAGGAATAAGGTCGGTACTCTTGAATACATTTTCCCAACTTCCATGATTTACCCCCGGATATTCGGTATACTTAACCTCATTTCCTGCGGATTTCAACTGATTGTACATATCCTGAGAAAATTGAACAGGGACTACACTATCATCAGAACCATGAAAAATCCATAAGGCTGTATTTTTAGTACTATGCAAGATCTTGCCGACATCACCTCCACCGCATATTGCAAATGCCGCAGCAAATGTTTCCGGCATACGCCACAAGAGTTCGTATGTACCCATACCTCCCATCGAAAGACCTCCGGCATAAACTTGTTTAGTATTCACTTTCCCCGACGACAGCCAACTGTTTATCAGGCCTACGAGTGTTTGCATTGCGGATGTCGGCTGATTTGATAAACCGAATCTAAAAGATGTTTGCCCTGCAATGACACTCTTTTCAACATTGGCCCAATAACAGGATTCTGGACACTGAGGTACTATAACTATAGCTGGGTATGCCGATTGAAAGTTATTGATAAGGAAATCTTTTCCGTGTGTAAGTTGTTTTTCATTATCATTTCCTCTTTCGCCTGCTCCATGCAGAAATACAAGTAACGGATATTGTTTCGATGCATCATAATCTTTCGGAAACATCACCTGATAGGGCAGGGTATACCCGTTGATCATATATGATGCAGGTTGGAACTGAGCATATCCGCCCAACGTGCAGATAAAGAGTAATAGTATTGTAATTTTTGATTTCATAAGATATGATGAATAATTAAACAATAAAGGTATTAATCCTTTTAAAGAGCTTCCGCCGTAGTCCATGTCGAAGTACCATTTTCGTTAATGGCTTCTATGGCAAAGTAGTAAGGCTTGGTTCTGTCCATTCCCTTGTAATAATATTCATTGGTGTCATAAACCATCACTGAACTATAAAGTTTATCAGGTTCTATACCAATATAAATATTGTAAGCATACGCATTGTCTACAGGTTTCCATTTGAGCCATCCGCTTCGTTTATCGGTTTCGGTGCGGAGAACAATAAGTTGTTCCACCGGCTGAGGTTTCTCACCTTGTCCCAAGCCGAATACACGGAAACCCGATATAGCGAATTTGCCGGTGGGCATATGTATATTTTCGAGTTTGAGGTAGCGGGCTTTTACAGGTTTATCCAGCTCTACATAATCATGAGGTACATCTTTCGTATTCTTACTCTTGTCGATAAGTACTTTCCAAGACTTTCCATCCAACGAATAATAGACTATATATTTATGATTTTTACCGCTTGTTTTACCCATGAACTCAACATCTTGATCAGCGTAATTGATTTGTATCGCATGAACAGTTGAAAGGTCTCCGAGATCCGAAATCAGCCATTCTCCTTTATCGGCAGTTTTTGCCGACCAATAGGTTTTGATGTTTTCGTCAACGATGTTATTTGCATTGAATGTTCCTAAAGTAGACGAAACTTGTACCGGTTTGTTGTAATTAAGCATCATCCATCCTGTAAACTGACTTTTCAGGTGGTCGGCTTTTCCATTGGGCAGATAATGAGGGTAGTCTCCGAAAGCTGTATTGCAATACATATTATCTTCAGCATCGAATCCGGCAGGCCATAGTCCGATTCTGCGTTCAAAATTATTTTTCGTATTGATAACCATAGTCGAAGTATGCCAATAGTTACCCCAGTTGTCCTGAAAGGTTGCTCCGTGTCCGGCTCCACGAATGAAACCTCCGGCTTTCATACTTAAAGGTAATGACGCATGCTCAAAGTATCCGAGAGGCTCACTGCTTACAGCATATCCATCCGCATAATGGCTGAATTCTGTTCCCGGACCACCCCATTGAAGGTAATACTTTCCGTTATGTTTGGTCATCCATGCACCCTCCATAAATGGTTTCAGGAAAGTGTTATCCATATATTCACCAAAACGATGCCATCCGATGCGTTCGTCGTCGGTAAGTAACATTTCTTTTCGTGTGCCTATTGGTTGAAATGTTTTTCTATCCAACTCAATTCCATACAGCGGATATACATTGCTGCTGCCGTTGTACATATAAAGGCGGTTGTCGTCATCGACAAAAAACGCAGGATCCCATCCTCCGATATCGAAGTGTTCAACAGCTTTTTCCCATTTATTATTTTTAGGATCGGTACTGGTCCATATCGGAAATATACGAGAGTAAGTAGAGCCGAATACACACAGAGTATCTCCTTGTACCCATGCTGCAGGTGCGCAAAGGTCGTCCCACTTGTTCGGAGTCTTTTCTATCGCTTCTTCTGTGAGAAAAGGACGGGATACAAAGTGCCAATCAGATAGATCACTGCTCCACCAATATCCGCTCTGATTGGTTCCGAAGAGATAATAATCTCCTTTAAAGTTTACAATAACCGGATCGGCAGATGTTCGGTGTTTTCCCCATGTTGTGAAATTGGGAATAGGACAATATCCATAATCTACATTTACGGGATTGCAATATGTTTTTTGTTGGGCAAAAGACGAGAAACTCATCATAAGACCTAACGAAAGTAGTGTATGTTTTATCAGTTTCATTGAGTATCGTTTTTTTTTGAAAAGGTTACAAAATCAGTGATCAGTTAACAGTTAGCAAGTTTAATCGGTATCGAAAAGGTAACAAAAGTAACTCCTTTTATGTATGCTCTTCAGATGTTTCTTTTGTCCCTCTATCCCCAAAAGGGGATTTTGCTGTCGCCGAAGAAAGCCCTTTCAGCTGGGATGCAATCCGAAAAGGTAACAAAGGTTATACTGAATTTACATTTTTCGGATGACACCTTATTACCTGCTAATCTTATTTTGGTAATGGTAACAGGTCCGTCCCTTTGCTTATAGATAAAAATGGAAAGAACTCCGGAAATCTTATCTCTGAATTATTTTATGTGCACATTCATATAATAACCAAATTAAGTAACAGAAAGTATTTAATGACACATTTAAAGCGATAACCGGCGTTTGCCGTTATGCTTGCAATGCCAACAAATAGGTCTGAGACCTAAGTGAAGATTCCGGAGTTCTGACACTCTTTCTAACCACGAAACATTTTTAAGGTCGCAGACCTCTTTTTCTTATTTTAGATAAGGACTTTCAAAACCTAATTTGTTTAGCCCTTTCTGAACATCGGGGTGACTCATAAATAGTTTCCATAATAACTGAGTCCTGTAATTTTCGATCATTACGGCAATAGGTCCTTGGTCAATTGCCAGATAGCGTTTAGGATACCAATTATCGGTTTCGCTGTACGCATCGTAAAATCCGTATTTACCTAAGGTTTTGTCTTTCATATTATACAGATATCTCATTACCTGCATAGACTCTTTAGGTGTATATATGATAGATGATAATGCTGCGGTAGGAGAGATAACACCGTGGTCGTCATTTTCGTTAGGAGAATGGGCTGCATATCCTTTGACTGAATAGCTGGCGGTAAGTCCCCAACTGTTTTCGCCGTAATTTTTATATCCTTTCGGATTGCGGATACAGTATGCACGATTGACCAATGTGTAATTTTTCATTTCATCGAAATAATTTGCATATTTGTCTTGCAGGCCGTTCGGATCTAAGCCTAAGAACGAATAATGTGCCCAGAATAGAGGACCGGCTTGTGTTCCCTGATAACGAAGGTTGAGGTTAATGCCTTCAACTGTGTGAGGAGATACGATTGCTCCTTTTTCCGCCCATCCTTCAGTATACACTTCTGCCGGAACACCATGCGTAGGAGATGCTGCAGCAAGTATATACATGATAAGACATTCATTGTACCCTCTTACAGGGAAGTTCATTTCCCATGCGTATTCGGGGCTCCAATGCCAGTAGAGAACGTTCTGTCCATTGCGGTACCAGTCCCATTCAACTCCTTTCCACAATTTATCAATACGTTCGGCTAATGCTTTTTCTGAGTCCGAACCATTTACATAATATTGGTGAACAGCTAATAGTCCTTGTATCAGGAATGCTGTTTCTACGAGGTCTCCACCATTATCTTTCGTACCGAATGGTTTTACTTTTCCTGTTTCGCCATACCACCAGTGAGGAAATGCTCCGTGGAATTTATCGGCTTTCTCAAGGAATGTCACTATTTTATCCATTCTCTTCAGTCCGTCTTCACGAGATACATAACCTCGGTCTATTCCGGCAAGTACAGCCATAATACCGAAGCCGCTCCCTCCTGAGGTTACAATATCGGGAGTATCTGTCCCGATGTATTCTCCATCGACATGGTAACGTTCGCGAGCCAGACCGCTGGTAGGCTCTGCTCCATCCCAGAAATAATTGAAAGTACGGTGTTGTACACTGTCTAATAAAGCTTCATCGGTAAGTTCTACTTTTGTAGAATCTTCACTGCCTCCATCCTGACCGCTGTTGCTTTTGCATGACCAGCCACCTGATGCAATTAAGGCTATCGAAAATATTGATATTACTATTTTTTTCATATGCTGCAAACTGATAAAACAAAAAGGAATTGTCGAACCGTCAAACAGTTGGACAATCCCTTTCGTCTGTATTAGTAAAATATTTATGATATGATTATTGAATCATAATGGATTTACTAAGGAGATCAAAAAGGTCTCAAACCTGTTAGTTTAACGTAAAACGGGCTGTCTTCACATCTTTGCTGTCTCCTCCGATCATTACGTCGAAGTCTCCGGGTTCGAATACATACTGAAGATCATAGTTGTAGAATTTCAATAATTCGGGAGATATCTTAAAGCTGACGGTTTTCGATTCTCCTGCTTTTAATGAGATTTTCTCAAAGCCTTTCAATTCTTTAACAGGACGAGTTACGCTTCCAACAATGTCTCTGATGTATAATTGTACAACTTCTTTACCTTCTACTTTACCGGTATTGGTAACAGTGACACTGGCTGTAATTTCGCCGTTCTCATTTAAATTAGCAGAGCTTAGTGTTATATCGCTGTACGAAAATTGAGTGTAGCTCAGTCCGTATCCGAATGGATAAAGAGGTTCGTTGCTAACATCAAGATAGTTGCTGCGGAATTTTTCGAACCATTTACCTTCACCCAATGGGCGTCCTGTATTTTTGTGGTTGTAGAAAAGAGGTATTTGACCTACATTCTGAGGGAATGTTGCTGGAAGTTTACCCGAAGGATTTGCATCACCGAATAATACATCTGCGATTGCAGGAGCTGCCATGCTGCCACCGAACCATACGTTAAGGATGGCTGGTACATTAGCTTGTTCCCAGCTAAGAGTCATCGGACGACCTGCGAATAGAACCAATACAACAGGTTTTCCTGTTTTTAGAAGTTCTGCAAGTAATTCTTGTTGAACATCAGGGATATTCAGGTTGGTACGGCTGCTTGATTCTCCACTGAATTCAGATGATTCACCAAGAGCGGCAACAATTACATCCGATTGCTTAGCTGCATCAAGAGCTTCTTTCAAGAGTTCCTCTTTAGTACGGTTGTCTCTACCTAAACCACGTCCGAACATGGTCGCATGTTCTTCCAGTTTAGCATCAGCTACAAGGTTACTGCCTTTTGCATAGATAACTTTACCGTTTTTACCAAGAGCATCTGTAATGCTTTGTACAACAGTAGGAGCTTTGTCTAAAGGAACAGCAACACTCCATGTTCCGGCCATATTAACTGCCGATTTGGCAAGAGGCCCTACAACGGCAACAGTTCCTTGTTTTTTAAGAGGTAAAGTATTATTTGCATTCTTTAAAAGAACATAACTCTCAGCTGCAATTTTGCGGGCTTCTGCTAAATTCTGAGGTGTGTATATTTCAGTTTTAGCTCTTTTTGAATCCATAAATTTATATGGATCTTTGAATAAGCCTAATTTGTATTTTGCCTCAAGTATACGACGGCATGCTTTATCAATATCAGCTTGATTAACTTTACCTTCTTTCAGTGATTTTGGTAAAGTCGAAAGTAAACCTTCACTTACCATATCCATATCGATACCGGCTTTCAGTGCACGTGCAGATACTTCTTGCAGGTCGCCGATACCGTGATCGATCATTTCGCTGATACCTGTATAATCGGTTACAACAAATCCATCGAATCCCCATTGCTTGCGCAATACATCGTCCATTAACCATTTGTTGGCAGTAGCAGGAACTCCATCCACTTCGTTGAAAGAAGCCATAACACTACCTACACCTGCTTCAACGGCAGCTTTGTATGGGTACATGTACTCATTGAACATACGCATGCGGCTCATGTCGGTAGTATTGTAATCGCGTCCGGCTTCGGCAGCTCCGTACAGAGCATAGTGTTTTACACAGGCCATGATGTGTTTGTTGTCAGAATATGTATTGTCACCCTGATAACCTTTTATCATTGCCTTTGCTATTTGTCCGCCTAAGAACGGATCTTCGCCATTACCTTCCGAAACACGTCCCCAACGAGGATCTCTTGATACATCTACCATCGGGCTGAATGTCCAGAATATTCCGTCGGCACTGGCTTCTATTGCAGCGATACGAGCCGATCTTTCGATAGCCTGCATATCCCAAGTAGCAGCAAGTCCGAGAGGAATAGGGAATCCGGTTTCGTATCCGTGAATAACGTCCATACCGAAAATCAAAGGAATTTTCAGGCGGCTTTCTTCTACAGCTACGCGCTGTACTTCTCTGATCTTATCAACGCCTTTGATGTTAAATAGTCCACCGACTAATCCATTCTTTATTTTGCCCGCGATATCACTACTCTTCGCTTGTCCGGTTGTGATGTCACCTGCACTGGGAAGGTTTAGCTGACCTAGTTTTTCATCTAAGGTCATTTTGCTCATCAAGTTGTCAATAAAGCGGTTCATCTCAGCATCCTGAGTCGCTTTATTCTGAGCTGAAAGACTCAGGCTTAACAAACAAAAAGCACCAAAAAATAAATTTCTCATAATTCTAAGTTATATCATTGAGTGTGAAATAAACAAGGGCTTTCGAGAAGCCCTTGTTGTACTGTTAAAAAATTACCAATTCGGGTTTTGCCCCATATCCGGGGTCTGTATTAACTGGTCGTTTGGTATCGGGAATAAGTTATGTTTTCCGTCAACATAAGGTTTACCTGCTGCACGCATAGCAACTCCTGCTTGGCCTGTACGATTTAGATCAAACCAGCGATCATGTTCCATTGCTAGTTCGAGACGACGTTCATGCCAGATGATCTCTCTCAACTTAGTCTGATCAGTTTCTGTTATATTGGCTAGTTTAGCTCTTTTCCTGACTTGGTTTAGAGCATCCAATGCTTCAGATGTTTTACCTAACTCATTGGCAGCTTCAGCTTTGATTAATAATACCTCTGCATAGCGAAGGTACATGATGCTTTTATCATTCCATGCGCTACCTGGAGCCGAGCTTGAATAAGCCTTATAATTGTACATAGCGTTTTCTGTATTACCAACTTCTCTGCCATCCCAAAGTGTTCCGTTGCGGAAAATAATAGTTGCATTTCTGCGAACCATATCTCCTGATGTATTGTAGTCATTTAATAAACTTTCAGAGGGAGTATTGAAACCCCATCCCCATCCGTTACCACCACGGGCACCTTGAGTTTGAGAATATTGTTGTATACCTTGAGCTACAGAACCGTCATCAGAAGCTTTAGCTTGAAATTCGAATATCGACTCTTTGCTGTTATGATAAGCAGCTTTCCAGATATCTATATAATTATCAAGTAAACCATATTCACCAGAGTTGATAACCTTATTGGCATAATCATATGCATTTTGGTAATCTTTTTGATAAAGATATACTTTAGCTAGAAGTCCTTGCGCAGAACCTTGTGTTGCACGACCTATATCTTTAGAAGCGTATTTGCTTACTACCGGTAGATTGGTTTCAGCATATTGAAGATCTGCTTTGATGTATGAATATACAGAATCTGTCGATGCACGAGCTACCAAATCATATTCTTGAATAGGCACAGCTCCCCAACCTCTAACTAAGAAGAAATAGTTTAAAGCTCTAAGAAAACGAGCTTCTGCTATATAACGAGCTTCTAAAGTTTTATCAGTAAGTCCTGCTTGTTGAGTAAATTCGATAGACTGAGTTGCTGCACCGATCGTTTTATACCATTTGCTCCACATTGCAAGGAAAGATCCGGCAGATGGTGTATATGTGAGATTGTCTAAGATCTCTTTATCTCCACCTGCATCTGTTGACGAACTACCTTTATCAGCATTATCAGAAATGATTTCTGTAATACCTAAGTAAGAGAACGCATAATCCCAAGAATTAAATTGTCCGTATACTCCGGTTAAGACTTTCTCGGGAGTATATACTTCATTATCATTTTGCTCTACGTTCTCTTTTGACTCTTCATCCAAGAAGTTGCTACAACTTGTAGCAAAGAAAAGCAGAGATAAAATTGATAAAATACCTATATATTTCTTTTTCATGATTGCTTATAAGTTTAATTATAGACTAAAATTAGAATGATAGATTAACACCTACTAAAAAGTTTCGAGTTGTAGGATATGCTGAAAGCTCGATTCCTGCAGTACGATTTGGTAAGTTGGCATCAGTTGATCCACCTCCTACAATTTCAGGAGTAAAACCTGAATAGCCTGTAAACATGAATGGGTTTTGTGCAGTGAAGTATGTTCTTAGTCTAGATCCTTTAAATACCAAGTCATTGAATGTATAGCCAAATGTAATATTATTTATACGGAAGTAGCTACCTGATTCAAGGAAATATGTAGAAGCTTTAGCTTCACGTAAAGCTCCAGGATTTGAATTTGTAGATCCTTCACCTGTCCATCTGTTTTTGAATGTATCGTATGTGATATTTTCACCACCATCAATACGTCCATGTTTTAGTCCATTATAAATTTTATTACCTGCAACACCATAGCCATCAATACTGAAGTCCATATTTTTGTATTCTAGCCCTAGATGGATACCATAAGTTGAAGAAGGAATATATGATCCAGCATAGATTTTATCGCTATCATCTATTTTTCCATCGTTATTTTGATCTTTGTACTTTAAGTATCCCGGACGAGGAGTTCCTAAAACAGCTTCGCCATTAGCATTAGCAGCATCTATCTCTGCTTGGCTTTGCCATACTCCATCTGCTTGATACATCCACCATCCGTAAATAGGTTTGTTTTCCATCAAGCGTTTTGTGATTTCGCCATCGCTCAAGCTACCGCCAGTATCACCTGCATATGTAGCTTTTACATCTTTCACTTGGTTTTTATTATATGCATAATTTACGCTGATATCATAAGTAATACCCATTGGTAATTTATCTCTCCATCCAAGATTAAGTTCTATACCTCGGTTATTTACTTTTGCTCCATGATCATAGAATTTGTCAGAATAAGGTGAAGTATATACCGGAGTTACATATAATATAGTATTGGTATTGGTCTTATCATAAAAATCAAAACCTCCAGAAAGTCTACTGTCTAGCATAGTGAAATCAAAACCAACACCCCATTCTCTTGTTATTTCCCAAGAAAGGTTTTTAGCGGGAGTTCCAAACATTGCTCCTTGATAATATCCGGGAACATCTCCAAATGAATAATTACCTTCATGGCTACCAGGATATGTAATCATTGTTGATACATTCAAAGGCACATCTTGATTACCTAGTTTACCCCATGTTGCACGTATTTTCATATAATCTAGAATCTTAAAATCTTTCATGAAATCTTCTTCAGTGATAGTCCATCCAAGACCGAATGAAGGGAATGTACCCCAATAATTTCCCGAAGATTTGAAAGTACTTGATCCATCTCTACGTACAGTCGCAGATACATAGTATTTGTGATTGTAATTGTATTGCACACGAGCAAAATAAGATGCTAATGAACGAGCAGTATAATCGTATTGGTCTATTACTTTAGTATAAGAATCATCCGCATGATTCATACTCCAGTATTGATTCTTTTCAGGAACATCATATCCTGTTAATGACGAATAGCTGCCAATCCCAGTTCTTTCTCTTGATAGACCTGCTACAGCTTCAATATTATGTCCACCGAAGTTTTTATTGAATGTAATATAACCTTCCCACATCCATCTGTATGTATCAGAGTTTGTAAGATTTAAAGAGTTATCAGCATATTCAATAACACCAGGATTCGCAGTTTTATAGCTTTCAAATTGGTCTTCCGTTCTGTTTACACCACCCGTATTAAGCCAAGCATTTTTTATATTGGTAAATAATCTGTTTTTGTAGAAATATTTAGTTGCACCGAATCGTGAGTTAACTTTTAAATAATCTGTAAGTTTAAATTCACCTTCGATACCTCCTTGAATAGTTAAGGTTTTGGCTCTTTCAGCAGAGTTATTGATTGTTAATAATGGGTTGCCAATACTATTTAGTTTACCGTCACTGCCATCTCCTTCATTAGCCCACATAACACCTGTAGATTTGCTAGCATATGGTAAACCATAGCGACCATTAGCATAATGTGTTGCTACAAGAGGTGATTGTCGGTATGCCTCGTTGAATGCTCCATATGATTTTGGATTTTCATTAGCAAATGAGATATTGATGTTTTGAGAAAATTTCAAGCGATCATTGTAGAATTTATACACGTTGTTATTACGTATTGTAGAACGTTGATAGCCTTGTCCATCTAACATCCCTTTTTCGTTATAATAGTTATAACTGAAAAAGTAATCTACTGTTTGACCACCTCCCGATAGAGATACAGTGTTATTGTTAAAGAACCCAGTATTGAGTAACTCGTCATACCAATCGGTATTGAAGGGCTGTTGACTAGCATCAGCTAATTGGTAAGTAGTTGTAGAACCATATTGTTTCAACATATTCTGGTTCTCGTTAAAATAAGTAATGTATTGAGATGCATTAGCCATTTTAACTTTGTTCAATGTCGTTTTAATACCGGCATAAGAATCTACTGTTATTTTAGCAGAGCCTGTTTGACCTTTTTTAGTTGTGATTAATACTACACCGTTAGCTGCACGTACCCCATAAATAGAAGCCGAAGATGCATCTTTCAAGATGTCCATACTTACGATATCTGCAGAACTGATACTTTTGATATCATCAACAGGAAATCCATCTACAATATACAATGGGTTACGTCCACCTAAGGCTGTTCCAAGACCACGTATAACAATTGTCGGACTTGATCCCGGAGCATCAGATGCTGTAATATTCACACCAGCGACTTTACCTTGTACTGATTGAACTGCATTAAGAGCTGGTTGTTTAAGGATATCTTTAGAAGATACGCTTCCGATTGATCCTGTTAAGTCTGCTTTTTTAGCAGTACCGTAACCGATTACTACAGTTTCAGATAAAACGTGTGTGTCGTCTTCTAATGTTACATTGATTGTTGTTTGTGTTCCGACTGTTACAGCCAGAGTTTTCATTCCTAAGAATGTGAATTCCAAAGCATCCGAAGATTTTGCATTAATAGAGAATTTTCCATCAATGTCAGTAATCGTTCCTGTTGTCGTTCCCTTGATAACAACACTTACTCCCGGAAGAGGCTCTTTCATCGCGTCGGTAACTGTTCCCGTTACTACTTTTGTCTGTGCAAAAGTTCCGAAAACACCAACAGAAAAAGTCAAGAAAAGAAAAAGAAAAAACTTTTTCCAAACACCTGTCATAGGTATCGATTTGTTTTCTTTCATGGTTTTTGTCTGATTTACTAGTTTGTTAATTGAAAAAGCTTGAATCTTTATTTCAAAATAGAACTAGAATTAATTTTTACTATTATTGATTTATTTAAACAGTAAAAACCCATTTTGATATTAGATTCACAACAAATGTAAAAGAGTGTGCCCTTTCTCTTAAATAAATACATTCACAAGAAGCTCATGAGGTCTGTTATTTAACAAAATACAGACCTCATTATTTCCTCTCATTATCTGTTATTTGATTGTAAATCAGTATATTTTAAAATTGAAAAAAGAAGTCGCTTAAGTGCTGATTCTGTGGAATGTCCAGTTTTTTTCTTAGCCTCGATCTGTTGTTTTCTACTGCTCTTACCGATATATTCATTAAAGATGCGATCTCTTTAGAATCCAGATTTAGCTTAAGACAAGCGCACAACTTGAGGTCATTAGGGGTAAGCTGAGGGTAGCTTTCTTTCAGCTTCTTGAAGAAGTTGGTGTGCTTTTGTTCAAATTTGATTAGAAACATTTTCCAGTCCTCTTCCGCATCAAGGTCATTATTTAGTGCTGTTGATATTTTCTGATATAAAGGTTGTAGAGTTCTGTTATTTTGTTTTCTGAAAAATTCTTCGATTTCGTTTTTGATGCCTGTTATAGTTTCATTACGTTGGATGATGGATGAAGTCTGTGTTAACAGTTCGGCATTTTTTTCGTTTACCTCCTGTTGCAGCTTTTCATTCATGATGCTCAATCTGCGGGCTTCTATTATCCGTAATTTTTTGATATGTATCTTCTTGTATCTATATTGTATATACTTAGTTATTGAGGCAAACAAAAGAATTACAAGCAGTATATATATCAATAGAGCCCAATTTGATTGATACCAGATGGGGAGTACTTCGAATTCGTAAGTGATTTCCGGAGATGTTTTGCCATATCGGTCAACCGTTCTTAACATGAATATATATTTTCCGCGAGCCAATCGTTCGAACGAGATGCTGTTATCTTTTTTATCCATTGTTTTCCAGCCATCGGAAAGTCCGAGTAATTGATATTGGAAGGTAATATTCTTACTGAATGCTCCATGTACTGCGAACTGAAATGATATAGTATTGTGCGAATATTTAATTTTAGGATTTTCTTTATCCAGATAGATAATATGATTATCGGAGTTCGATATTTTTATAGACTTAATATAAGGTTCAGTAACTTCTTCAACTTTCTGAGTTAAGAAATTAGAGCATAACAAAAATCCTTTATCAAGGCATATAAGGCTCAGGCTATCATTTAATGAAACAATATTCTCGTAATTATCGACAAGAGACAGATTTCTGTATCCGATATCTATTATAGATGAAATATTAGCATTCTGTTCGTTATATTTTACATTGTAAATAAGCTTATCTCCTATAATCCAAAAATTATCGGGAGAGATATTAATCACATTTTTGAGATTCGATATCCCGATAAAGGCTTTGTTTAAGGTTGGTTCCGATACAATCTTACCATTGATATCATTGTAGGTGTAAAATTTATCATTTCCAAGGAAAGCGATACGTCCTCCGACTTTAAACATTTTGAGATTATAGGGTATAGTATCGTTGGTGTCGGTGCCAATATATTCAAGAATAGGGGTTCTTGACAGATTATCATAGGTACGACCTCTGTATACGCCTTTATTCATGTGTTGAAGCCAAATGTTTCCGGCATGGTCATTTTCTACTTTATTAATAGGCTCGGTCAGTCCTTCGACTTGTTCCAGTTGGTGAGTATCCATATTTACAATCATCAATCCGATATATGTACCCAGCAAGAGATGGTTTGAGTCTGCTCTGGTTATCGTAAATACTCCGGTATGTATCGGGTAGGGATAAGAAGTATTCAGGTTTTCATCTATAATATAAATTCCCTGATTGTGTCCGCAATATAGTTTATTGTTAATAACGGATAAGTACCACACCTGACCTTCGGTTTGAGGTATAAACCTGAACTTTCTGATAGCATTCATGCTTTGGAGTTCATTCTGATCGATATAATATACCCCTTGGTTTGTTCCGATAAATAATTTGTTATTATAAATAGCAGCAGAATAGACTGCGCCTATTTTGCCGGCAGGATCAGTAAAACAGCTGATACCATTGATATAAGCAATACATGAAACTCCACGATCCAAACCTGCCCATATATTATTTGAGCTGTCTTCGTATAACGACAATACAGTATTGTTGTTGAGATAGCTGTCTGTGTCGAAATGATTGATAATTTTTCCGGATGGCGATAATTCGTATATTCCGCTTAAGATGGTTCCGAAGAAATAGTTGCCCGATTTGCTGTATATTCCGCAATTGATATTACTGTTTTTTAGCTCATCGACGGTATTCCAAGGTTGAAATGTTTTACCATCGTAGATGTATATCCCCATTGTAGAGGTAGTTATTATATACTTCTTGTCTTTTGATGGTAATACAGATTTGACTTCAGTCTTTGAGAAGATTTCGCTCCCCGGTATTTTTTCATAGTTGTTTTTGTTTACACGAAAGAGGCTACCTCCCATTTCCTGTATCCAAAGCTCGTTGTATACTTTGTTGAGTAACAATATATTTTTTTTTACCGGTAGTTTATATACTTTCTCTAGATCGTATATATATATTGCATTGAATGACTGGAAATAAATAGTACGGTCTTTTTCCCATATTCTCCATATATCATCATTATGCATAGACCCTGCCGGCAGTTTTGAGCTTAGAGAATGATACTGAAGCTTGCCGCTTATATCCCTGTTCCATACACCGAATTCTTCGTATCCACCTGTAAATATCAGACTGTTGGATGCCGCATATACAGCTCTGATGAGTTCATTCTTCGAAGTTTTATAGAGCATCCATTCTATTCCATCGAATTCGAGCAAGCCCAGATCGTTTCCGATATATAAAATGCCTTTGTCGTCTTCAGATATCGACCAGTTTTTATTTCCGGCATTATAATCGGAACGGTTGAAACTTATAATGTTCGGGTTGTTGGCAAAAGTGTTGGCGCACAGTAGCGTGAATATGAAAACGGATAAAACACTGTATATGTTAGAGAATTTCATGAGATGTATTTAGTGGTATAGAATAATAAAACTCAATTCAGGTATAAATTGTTCTTATATAACAAGAAAGCGATTTTATAGCAGATGATAAATCTTAATGTTCAAAAAGATGGGTATTTGCTAATAAAATTAAGCAAGACCTTAAGATATAGAAAAAATACATTAATTTTACATTTTGAAAATATTAATGCATGATACATTATTCTGCGGCTACAAATATAAGCGATATTTTGGCCCATTTTCGAGTTTCGACAGAAGATCTACAAAAAGTATTGAACGAAGCCTTATCTAAAGGCGGTGACTATGCCGACCTATTCTTTGAACATACCATAAATAGTAATATCGCTCTCCGTGACGGAGAAGTGAACAGAGCATCCTCTAATATCGATTATGGAGTAGGAGTACGTGTGGTAGTCGGAGATCAGACCGGATATGCTTACGTTGAGAATACTACCTTGAAAGATATGCTTAGGGCGGCACAAACAGCGGCAGGCATAGCCCACTTGCAGAAAGACAGCCCTTCGGTAAAAATAGATAATAAAGAATTTAAGAATTATTATAAGATTCAAAAATCGTGGGAAGAAGTATCTGTTGAAGACAAAAAGGGCTTCATCGAAAAACTCAATACCCGAATTTTTGAACTGGATAAACGGGTTATAAAAACCTCGGTAAGCCTTTCTAATTCTACATCATATATCCTCTTCTTTAATTCCGAAGGTGTTTTGTCATGGGATTATCGACCTATGGCTATTATGTATGGAAGCTGTACGATGGAGCAGGATGGCAAGATCGAAAGTGGCTCTGCATCACGGGCTTTCCGAAAAGGGTTTGAATTTGTAAATGACGAGCTGATAGAAACTTTGGCTCAAGAAGCTGTGACTCAAACATCATTGATGTTTCAGGCTATTAAACCCAAAGGTGGTGAGATGCCGGTGGTTATGGGTGCAGGTAGTTCCGGTATATTATTGCACGAAGCTATCGGACATGCTTTCGAAGCTGATTTTAACAGAAAGAACGTCTCTATATTTTCCGACTTGTTAGGTAAAAAGATCTGTAATGCTGATATCAATGTTGTTGATGACGGAACTGTTGAATTTGCCCGTGGATCGATCAATTTTGATGATGAGGGTATTGAAAGCCAGCGGACATATATAGTCCGTGAGGGGGTGCTGGAAAGTTATCTGCACGACCGTATAAGTGCCCGCTATTATAATGTGAAACCAACCGGAAACGGACGCAGGCAATCGTTCAGATATGCTCCTATGCCCCGTATGCGTGTGACATATATGGAATCCGGAACTTCGAGGGAAGAAGACATGATCGCACAGGTAAAGCAGGGAGTGTATGTCGATAATTTCAGTAATGGGCAAGTTCAGATTGGTGCAGGAGATTTTACGTTCTTTGTAAAGACCGGTTATCTTATTGAGAATGGAAAACTGACTCAGCCAATAAAAGATATCAATATAATAGGTAACGGCCCCAAAGCTTTAGGCTACATTACAATGGTGGGCAATAACCTGAAGGTAGATGAAAGTGCCTGGACGTGCGGAAAAGATGGACAAAGTGTTCCTGTTGGGCAGGGGCTGCCTTCGGTATTGATAAGTAAATTGACCGTTGGAGGAGTGTAAGTCCTTCTCCTTTTTATATACCCTGTTTTGATCTAATACTAAGCTAAAGGTAGTATTTCATGATATACACTTAGTTTATAACAGTTTTTTGTTGTTTTACTTATCAAAATAAATAGGTCTGAGACCTTAAGTATATTTATATAATTAATTATTATTTAATAAAGCCGTGAAAAAAAACATTTTGTCTTTCTTTGTCCTGCTTTCTACGGTAGGAATGTATGCTCAGGAAATTCAGCTGCACTTCGATCCCCGCCATGCTTTGCACAGCGATGTTGCTCCCCGCAATTATTTTACCGCAACCTTTCAGATGTTTAAACCCGACAAATGGGGTTCTACTTTTGCTTTTATTGATCTGGACTTTAATCAAAGCCGTGGAAATATCGGACTTGCTTATATGGAAATCTACAGAAACTTTAAAATAGGAAACTCACCTATTATGCCTCACCTCGAATATAATGGAGGAACAGCCCGAGGAGGAAATAACTCCGGATTCTCCATCCCGAACGCTTATCTGGCAGGAGCTTCTTTTGTGCATTCATTCGGTAAGATCAATATTGAAACTTATCTGGCTTATAAATACAATGCTTTTAATAAAGTGAGCAACGATGTCCAATGGACAGGTATCTGGAATGCTAACTTCTGCAATGATAAATTGACTGTGACCGGATTTATAGATGTCTGGACAGAAAACAAAAACCGTGATAAGAGCGGAGGTAAAAAGAAAGTGATCTTGTTGACCGAACCTCAGTTTTGGTACAATGTAGACAAGCATCTTGCCTTCGGTAGTGAGATAGAGATCTCTAATAATTTCTATTCAAACTATGATAATAAATTGTATATATGTCCTACCATTGCCGGAAAATGGACATTCTAAGGATGTATAATTTTGATAATTTGTTTATTTCTAAAAACTTACTGTTACTAAATAACCATCATGTTTGAGAAAATATTTAAACTAAAAGAGAATAATACTACAGTCCGTAAGGAAATCGTGGCGGGTATTATTACATTTCTTACAATGTCATATATCCTTATTGTGAATCCCAATATATTAAGTACAACAGGGATGGATAAAGGTGCTTTATTTACTGCCACAGCATTGGCTACTATTTTGGCAACCTTATTTATGGCATTTTTTACCAACCTGCCTGTGGCACAAGCTCCGGGTATGGGATTGAATACTTTCTTTGCTTTTACCGTGGTACTTACAATGGGGTATAAATGGGAGTTTGCTCTAACTGCGGTATTTATAGAGGGTATTATATTTATATTACTTACTTTCTTTAATGTACGCGAGCTAATAGTAAAAAGTTTGCCACGAGTTTTGAAAGAAGCTATACCCGTCGGTATCGGACTATTCATAACACTCATCGGCCTGAAAAGTGCGGGTATAGTAGTTGGTAATGATGCCACACTTCTGGCTATTGGCGATTTTTCTACGGAACATGTTTGGATTGCATTGTTAGGGCTTTTGGTTACAGGAGTTCTTCTTGCTCTCAACGTAAATGGCGCTATACTTATAGGTATCCTTGCTTCGGCAGGTTTTGGTGTGATTTTGGGTGAAGTACATCTGCCTGAGGGTAGTTGGGTAAGTCTGCCTCCTTCTATCGCTCCTATATTTATGAAATTCGATTGGGCTGATGTGTTCACCTTCGATATGGTTATTGTGGTCTTTACCTTCTTATTTGTAAACTTGTTCGACACGGTAGGAACTCTTATCGGAGTGGTATCTAAAGCCGGATTTACAGATGAAGATGGAAATTTTCCTCAGATAAAAAAAGCTTTATTTGCTGATGCATTAGGTACTACCTTTGGAGCTATGTTAGGTACTAGTACAATAACATCATATGTCGAAAGTGCCTCGGGTGTAGCTGCCGGAGGTAGAACCGGACTAACATCTGTAAGTACTGCCGGTATGTTTGTATTGGCTTTGTTTTTAGCTCCTATGTTTTCGATGATTCCTGCTTCAGCAACAGCCCCTGCGTTGATAATCGTAGGTTTGTTTATGTTTACCGCAGTAGCAAAGATCAATTTTAATGATATGACCGAAGCGATACCTGCATTTATTACTCTCATATTTATGCCATTTACGTATAGTATTGCTCAGGGTATAGTGTTCGGTATTATAAGCTATTGTCTGTTGAAAATATTCACAGGACGTTTCAAAGATATTACTGTTACGGTATATGTAATGACTGCTCTATTTTTGGTAAAATTGGTATTGGATTCGATCCATATTTTTCAGAAATAAGGTCTCAGACCTATTTATAAAACACTCCACAGCGAAAATTCTTACGATATAATGAAATTAATATCAGATAACAATAAAGATATAGCCCAATGGGCAATGGATACAGCTCTGAAAAACGGTTGCTCGGCAGCTCGGGTATCGGTAACTGTATCAACAAACAGTTCGTTTGAATATAGGAATACTCAATTGGATAAACTGCACCAGAGTTCCGAAAATAAGCTGTATCTGGAATTGTATGTCGATGGCAGATATGGAACATTTTCAACTAACCGTTTGGATAAAGACGAGTTGAATGGTTTCATACAAGAGGCTGTTGCATCTACCCGGTTTCTTGCTGCCGATACATTTCGTCAGTTACCTGATGTTGCGAGGTATTACAAGAGAAAGAGTTCGGATGATCTGAGATTGTTCGACAACTCTTTCTTTGATTATACTGTTGAGCAAAAATTGGCATTGGCTCAGTCTACCGTTGAGGAGATAATAGGAACTGATCCTCGGATTGTATCGGTAGTCGGCAGTTATGACGATGGATGCGGAGCAGAATATATGATCGCTAGCAATGGTTTTGAAGGAGAAATACAGGATTCTGTTTTCAGTCTGACCGCCGAAGTTGCATTGAAAACGGATGGAGATGCCCGTCCCGAATCATATTGGTATGACAGCAAGCTGTTTTGGCAGGATCTGGAGAAATCGGGTATTGCCCGAAAAGCCATGCAACGAGCTTTGCAAAAGATCGGACAAACGAAGATCAAATCAGGACGCTATAATATGCTGCTCGATAATACAATCTCATCGAGGGTATTATCTCCGCTCGTTTCAGCTATGTACGGAAGTGCACTTCAGCAGAAGAACTCCTTTTTGTTAAACAAGCTGGGTACGAAGATTACTTCAGATAAACTGATATTAAAAGACAATCCACACATGCCATGCACATTCGGTTCTCGCTGGTATGATGGTGAAGGTATCGCTACTTTTGATCAGACCCTGATCGATAAAGGCGTTTTGAGTACCTACTTTATTGATACTTACAACAGCGGTAAGCTAAACATGAAACCGACTGTTGCATCTCCTTCTGTATTGACATTGGATCATGGAGCACATGACTGGAATCAGCTGATGAGAATAATGAATAACGGTATTTGGGTTACCGGCTTTAATGGTGGAAATACAAATTCTACAACCGGTGATTTCTCTTTCGGAGTAGAAGGTTTCCTTATCGAAAACGGGAGCCTGTCCAAACCGCTCAGTGAAATGAATATTACAGGTAATATTCTCGATCTGTGGTCTAATCTGGTTGAGGTAGGAAATGATCCGCTATCAAATAATTCATCACGACAAATACCTTCTTTACTGTTTGAGAATGTCAGCTTTAGCGGACTGTAATAAAATAAAGAACGGTAATATTTTATGTGTTACCGTTCTTATTTCCTAAATTATCATTTTTTCTTCTTCTTTTTCTTCAACCAAAGGATAAGTCCTGTTATGGGTAGACTTGCAACAATAAGACTCGTGAAAAACACGATGATTCTGCCTGGTAATCCGGCTATGGCTCCCACATGAATATCGTAAGTCATACGGTAGAATTTGTCACCTGCATCCGAATCTTCGTATTTGATGCCATACAATCCTCCACCCTCGAGTTCTTTTAACGATGTCTGATCAAAGAATCTGAAATGGCGTTTGTAGTATGTCTCGTTATTATCCGCCGGATTGAAGCATACTCTGAAAGCATCCGCTTTTTTTGCAGGAAAATCAAACATAAATGATCCTTCTTTTCCGATTGGATATTCCGCTGCCATTTTCTGCCAGAGTCTTTCACTTTGATTGGAGTCTGTGGCAATCAGGGTAGTATCTGATTCTGCAGCTTTCCATTCGTTGAACTCTTTTCCCCCAGATATTACGGCGTAATATGATTTGGAGAACCATTCGAAACTCCATGTCAGTCCTGTAAGAGCAATAGCCAAGGCTACAAGTGCGGCATAAAAACCGAGTACATTGTGCAGATCATATACAAAACGAAACGAGTCACTCTTTCGCTTTATAGTCAATCTGGGCTTCAAAGCTTTCTTACTCCATCTTTTAGGAATCCATAATACGATACCTGTTATAGTAACGATAACGAATACCAGAATACCCCATCCCACAATCTGATGTCCTATCGGATAGGGTAGCCATAAGCTGCGGTGTCCGGCAAGAACGATTCTGAAAAAATCATCATTCAAGGCTTGTTGAGTAATATAGGCACCATCATAAGGGTTCAGCAGAAGTATGGTATATCCGTTTTCATAATGGTTGTAAGCGACCATGGCGGCTTTGTCCTTTTTTCCGTATGTAACCCCGTAAATAGCATTGCTGCTATCTGCCGGACTTACGTATACATAGGTTTTAGCTTTATCTCTAAGCTGGTCGGGGGATAAGAACGGCTTGCTTTGTTCTTCCACATACAGTCCGGGCTGAAATACTCCCCGTATTTCTTCCTGAAAAGCATAGATGCAACCGGTTATAGCAACAATAAATACGATGATACCCGAAATAAGCCCAAGCCAAAGATGGAGGTAATAACTTATTCGCCGGAATGAGAGTTTTGCCATTTTCTAGTTTCTTAAAATTTTCAGAAATTATACGTAATATTGAATTTGTAATTGACCGGAGATTCTGTCTGCCAGTAATATGCAGCTGTTTTACCGATAGTATATGGAGTACCCGAGTATAGATATTTATCAAATACATTATTTATAAAGAGATTTACCGCCAGCTTTCCATTTGTCCATCCTGCACCTGCGTCTACTCTGAAATAATCGGGCAGCTCTTGTACATCTCCCACATTGGCAGCCCACCATGATGTACGATCTATCATAGAAGTGCATCCAGCCTGAACACTGAAACCTCTAAGGACAGGAGTCTGAAATTTATATACGAGATTGGCATTGATAGTATGTTTGGCTCCACCCGGAAGACTACTGCCCTTTTTGTATTCAGAAGAACTTTTGGTCACTTCCGATTCATTGTAAGCATAGTTTGCTACAATGTTCAATCCCTGAAAGATTTCTCCTTGTACATCAAATTCGATACCTTGGTCACGTGTTTGACCTACTTCAACAACGTAAGGTTCGCCGGCTGCATTATTCGGGTCTGATGCCAATAGGTTGTTTTTGATGATCCGGTATACAGATAATGTTGTATTTAGTTTTCCACCAAACCATAGTTTTTTGGCTCCTACTTCCATATTGTTTCCGGTAATAGGTTTGATTCCCTTACCATCTCTGCGGACACCGTTCTGGGGAACGAAAGTTTTGTCGTATAGTGCATATACCGATGAATTTTCGTCAAACGAATAGCTTAGTCCTACACGGGGAGTGAATTGTCTCTTACTTATAATAGTACCGTACGAATTACTCTTTACATATGTGTATCTTCCGGCAAGGGTCAGTCTCAGCTTTTCATCCAGAAATCCCAGTTCATCCTGAACATATGCACTAGTGTAAGTTTCTGTAATTTGAGGACCTCCCGAACGCTCTTTTATGCTTTTGCTGCGGTCGAATTCCGGATAACCTAATACAGGTTTTCCATTATTCGGATTGTATATGTTGAATGAGCCTATTGTATCCAAAGGTACTGATTGAGACCAGTCAGCCCAATATTCTTTATTACCCGTATCAAGTCCTGCAAGAATACGGTGTCTTACTATTCCGGTATTGAATTTACCATTTACAAAGACCTGTCCGAACTTCATTTGATTGACAGCATCCCATATAGAAGCGGTACGTCGAACATATCCTGCATCATTAATGGAGTCGATCCACATAGAACTACCTTTCTGGTTGTAGCTGAAGTAAGCACCTTGTGCTGTAAGTTTCCAGTTCGGGTCGAAATTGTGTTGCAGATTAACGATAAAGGTGTGGTCGTCTATTTTAGTTGGTTCCATCCCTGAAGCCAGAGGAGTGAAATTACGTGCAAGAGATTCATATCCTTTTGTAGAGAAACTGTAATAAGATCCTACATTAGACATTTCTACATGTTGTAATGTATATTGTGCAGTAAGCCGTGTATTGTCATCTACAACATAAGTAATAACCGGAGCAATGCTATATCGGTTGTTGTATTCGTTCTTACGGAATGAGTTCTTCATTTGTCCCATCAGGTTCAAACGGTAAAGCAATTTCCCTTTTTGATCTAGCTTTCCGTCCAAGTCTACACTGGCTCTGTACAAGTCGTAACTTCCGAAAGTAAGAGATGCTTGTCCCTTGGTTTGTCCCGAAGGCTTTTTGGTTACAACATTGTATATTCCCGTAGGGTCTCCGTTCGACATCATAAATCCGGCAGGACCTTTTACAAATTCAACCGATTCAACAAAGCTTAAATCTTCAGTCAGAGGTCCCCAAGTGGATGTAATATTCATCCCCTCGCGAAAAGCAGCTGCACGTCCACCTCTCACATTGATACGTGTATATAGGTCGCCCCAGTGTTCCTGGCGGGTTGCCCCGCTCACATTGCGCACTATCCCGTCACTCATACTAAGTATCTGTTGGCTTGCTATGATTGAACTGCTCACTACCTGTATATTCTGAGGAACTTCAACCAATGGTTCATCCAATCGAATGCTGTTAGCCGGATATTTAGTAACATAGCTGTTAGCGGAAGCCGATACGACTACTTCGCTAAGAGACTGGCTGGATGATTCCAGTGTGATTAGACCAAGATCGATTGTTTCGTCATCTACGGTCAGCGAAATGTTTTTTGATTCGTAATTAATAAGGCTGGCAATCAGCGTATATTGTCTGGGTTTTACATTTCGGAGAGTAAAGGCGCCACTACTGTTGGTGGTGGTTCCCTGATTCGTTCCATCAATTCTTATTGTCACATATTCGAGGTTGTGACCTGCATTATTTCTTATGATTCCTTTTATATTTCCTGCGATAGAATTTGCAGCTATCAGTAAAAAGAATAATCCTGTGAGTAAAAATGATTTCATCTTTTGTAATAAGTATAGTAAGTATTTAATAATGTATTAAACAAAGTGATAACCTCCTGCAGTTGATATGACTGGGGAGTCAATAAACAGATTTGATACCTTAATGAAAAATCATGCAAATTAATTCTAATATAGTAGAATTTGCAATCGCATATAGTTGTGATATTACAGGTAAAAAATCACTATTACTGATGAGTCTTTCTTTCTGTTTTAAGGTCTGCAATTTTCTATTATCATTCTTATATATAAAAAGGTAACAAAAGTTACTCCAAATTTGCACATTTTTTATTGTCACTTTGTTTTCAAATTGTCTTATTATCACATTGGAACATTATCACCTATCCCAATGACGGATCATAAGCATTACTGTCGGAGTCCGTATCGGCGGCGGCATACTTCTTCTCGATTTGTCGGCACCTTTCTCTTTTTTCTTCTGCGGTACCGGGGAACCGTAGTAATTCAATCTGCTCGGCTGCCTCTTGGTTTTGTACTATAATTTCCCACGATTGCGGCATATTTTCTACTTTTTCTTCTACTTCACCCTCTTTAGCCATCGCCATTTTCAACGTTTTTTCGTCTGCTGAATATTCTTTCATGGTTACCGTTTTTCCGGTCAGATATATTTCACCGTACTCATCTACTGCATATTTATAACGGGTGGTAGTTACGGTATAGCCATGCTCTAATCTTTGTTTAAGAATTTTTCGGGCTTTTTGAGCGAGCCTTTCGTCACGACCTGCACGGGCATCATCTATCATTTCCTTGAAATCGGAATGATTCCGTGCCCACTGATAAAATGTTTTACGGCTGATGTTGTGCATCGCACAGATTTCACCTAAAGTATATTCATCCTGTTCTATTGCGTCTGCTATTTTCTTTCCTAGTTGTTCTGTATATTTTGCCATAATTGTAGAGTGTTTTTCCTTATAGATAAAATGCTCCGATTGTCCTTGGGGGAGGGTATAAGCGATTGTTTCTCGGGGCGAAACATTTCTTGCCTGTTAATCATTTTCTATTTCGAGTGTTTGCTTATCAGAATAGTTTTATGTATTTGTGTTTTTTTATACTTTTGTATCTAAAGAAAAATTTCAAATAAATATACATAAATAGATTATGGGAAGAGCGTTCGAATACCGTAAAGCAACGAAAATGAAACGTTGGGGTAATATGGCCCGTGTGTTTACTAAATTAGGAAAACAAATAACAATTGCAGTAAAAGAAGGTGGCCCTGATCCGGATACGAATCCTCGTTTGCGTGTCTTAGAGCAACAGGCTAAGAAAGAAAACATGCCCAAAGAAAACGTTGAGCGTGCCATTAAAAAAGCAATATCAAAAGACGAATCAGATTATAAAGAAGTTGTATATGAAGGATACGGTCCTTACGGTATAGCTATCGTTGTCGAAACCGCTACCGATAATCCTACCCGTACTGTGGCAAATGTCCGCAGTTACTTTAATAAGCACAATGGATCACTGGGAACTTCGGGCAGCCTCGAATTTCTTTTCGATCATAAATGTGTGTTTAAGGTAGCAGCAAAAGAAGGAGTATCGCTGGATGATCTCGAACTGGAAGTGATCGACTGTGGTGTGGATGAAATAGACTTCGATGAAGAAGAAAATGAAGTTGTTCTTTACGGTGAATTTAAATCTTATTCTGATATTCAAAAATATCTAGAAGAGAACGGATTCGAAATTCATAGTGCCGAATTTGAACGTATTCCACACGAACTGAAAGAAGTGACCGAAGAACAACGAGTTCTTCTTAACAAACTTCTTGATAAATTCGAAGATGATGAGGATGTACAGAATGTATTCCATAATCTGGCTCCGGAAGAATGATATTTTAGATATATAGATGGGTATAATATCCAAAAGGTCTTATTTTATATTAAATAAGACCTTTTTTGATTTGTTTATGTTAAAATAATATGCAGATTGTTGATTAAATAGATAAATTTATATTTGGAAATATGTTTACTTGTAAATTTGTGTACTGATAGTTCAATAATAAAAAGGTCTGAGACCTTAATCCACAGAAAGGAATATGACAACTCTAAAAAAAATAATTTTATTCTTGTTTGGTATTGTGCTTGTCGTTTTTGGAAATAAAGCGGCAATAAATACAATCTTCGGGGAAGAAGATAAACCCGATGTGCAGGAAAAATCAGCAGACGATAATGATATTTCGAAAGCTGAACCGGTCATTATAGACGAAGACTCTGTTGCAGTACCGGTTGCAGACGAAAAGCTATTATCGGAAAAGGTCAAACCTGAGGCTGAGAAGCCAAAGGCTCAGAAAGAAGATCCGAAATCAAAAGTTCAGCCGAAAGAAAAGGTGGAAAAAGCGAAAGAGGTAAAGAAAGAAGAAGTTAAAGAAGCTCCTAAAACAACGATTGAATCTGATAACTCGGAATCAGCAACCGCAACGGAATAATGCTTGTATATAAAGCTCAGGTACGCAAACTTTTTCATGCTCACATCAAAATAAAGATACCCGTTTTTTGTGATGAAGGGTTGTTTGATGAGTTTTTTGCCGTCTTGGAAAAGGTCGATAAGAATTACAATTCTTACAGCGAAGGCTCTTTTTTCGACTCAATCAACAAGCATGCCGGAGAATTTGTAGATGTTGATTCCGAAACTATTCATATTCTGAATGAGATACTTTATTTGTCCCGCTTATTCGATGGAGAGTATGATATTACCGTAATGCCTTTGATTCGGCTATGGGGATTTTATAAAGATGAAGAACGGGTTGTACCTTCTAAAGAGCAGATTGAAGAAGCAAAGCATTTGGTTGATTACCGTAAAATAGAAATCCGTGATTCACAGGTTAAGATTGCTAAAGGACAGGAAATCATAACCGGATCGTTTATGAAATCTTATGCGGTTGATAAACTGGCACAAAAAATAAAAAACGCAGGCATCACAGATGCTATTATCAATGCCGGAGGAAGTACCATCAGGGCTATCAATAACAAAGTGCATCCCGAATGGAATATCGACGTGAAAAATACGATAGGGGAAGAAGATTTGTTTAAGCTGAGGTTATCGAATGCTGCTTATTCAACATCCGCGCAAAATAAAATCTTTGTGGAAATTGAGGGTCTGCAGTATGGGCATATATTAAGTCCCGTGTCGGGATTTCCTTCTGCAAATAAACAGGTTGGCATAATATCCGAAAGCTGTTTTGTCGGCGATATTATTTCTACCGGATTGTTTAATCAATCACCTCAGGGATTTAAAGAAAAAATGGATCTTTTACAAGAAAAATATGAAGTATCAGGTTTCCTTGTAGATCACGATAATAATATAACTTTTACGGAAAATTTCCGTGAAAATATAAGGCAGTAAACGTTATGATGCATATTTTTTCGATGAAGAGACAAACCAAAAAGAGAGCAATAGAGACTATCGATGATGCTCCGGTTTTGTATCTTTCATTGTCACAACATATCGGAAAACCTTCCGAACCAATTGTCAGCGTAGGAGACAGAGTGAGAAAATATCAACTTTTAGCTCAGGCTTCGGGGATTATGTCTGCCAATGTACATGCGCCCGTTTCGGGTGTAATTAAGTCAATCAAAAAGCATCCTTTGGCAGATGGAACTGTTGTTGATATGATTGTTCTGGAGAATGATTTTATGAATGATCAGATAGATATTCCCGTTGTAGATTCCAGTAATCTGACCGAAGATCAGATTGTGGAAAAAATCAAAGAAGCCGGTATAGTAGGAGAGGGAGGAGCTCAGTTTCCGACTCATGTCAAGTATGTGCTGCAAGGGCATAAGATAGATACTTTTATAATCAACGGAACTGAATGTGAACCTTATCTTACTTCGGATTATATCCTGATGAAGGAGCGTGCTACTGAACTCTTCAAAGGAATATTGATTATCAATAAGGTGCTCAAAGCATCCGATATTGTATTATCGATAGAAGAGCAGAATAAAGACCTGCTATCGGTGTTTACACCTCTGCTGAACAGTGCCGAATACAAACAGATAAGGGTAAAGATATTACCGAATGAGTATCCTCAGGGAGGAGAATTGCAACTGATAAAATCGGTTACAGGCAAGGAATTACCCAGAGGTGTACTACCTCGTGATAACGGAATTATTGTAAGTAATGCAGGCACCGTTTATTCAGTTTATAAATCTGTAGTCGAGCAAAAACCTTTGGTCGAAAGAATTATAACTATTTCGGGTGAAGAGTCGAAGCGGATAGGTAATTTGGAAGTACTTATCGGAACTCCTATTTCTCATATTTTGCAGTCTCAGGGTTTACCCGGCATTCCCGATGAGGATATTCTCGTTCTGGGGGGGGCCTATGATGGGCAAGAACGTTGTGGATATTTCCGCTCCGATAACTAAAGGTTCGTCGGGCGTATTGTTATTCAAAAAGAAGAGAATCAAAAGAAACAACTGTATTTCTTGCGGTTATTGTGTGGATGTTTGCCCGATGCACCTGATGCCTATGAAGTTCGAAGAGAATTACCGTAAAGGTAGATACTCTCAACTCGAAAAATACAGCCTCAGTCAATGTATCGAATGTGCTGCATGCGAATATATTTGTCCGAGTGATGTGCCGTTGATTGAGAGCATAAAGTTGGGTAAACAGAAATTGATAAGTACTCAGCATCCTGCATAACTGAAAAATGATCATTAAAATTTCTATCATTTAAGAAAATGTCAATAAAAACAATCAATAGATCCGAACCCATATATACCCCGTTTGTAAGAGCTAGAGATAGTGTTTGGGAAGTAATGTCTGATGTACTGCTGGCTTTAGTTCCATGTGCAGTTATATCTTATTTTGCCTATGGCGAAGCACCTTTTCTGGTGATGTTTATTGCGGTAATCAGTGCTGTTGTTGCAGAACTACTCTTCGCTTCGTTCTTTTTGAAGAAAAAAGATACCTTAAAAGACGGTTCAGCTATCGTGACAGCTATTCTGCTTACATTTACATTGGCTCCTTTTACCCCTTGGTATATTGTTGCTTTCGGGGCGGCTATGGCTGTTATCTTCGGAAAAATCCTTTGGGGTGGGTTAGGTCGTAATATTTTTAATCCGGCATTGGTCGGACGTGAATTTATGACTGTATTTTTTCCTGCGGTTATGACTTCGGGCAGTATCTGGTATAATAAGGATTATGTAAATTTTAAAGATCTGAATATTTTCAATGCATTTGGAGATAGCGGCCTAATCACTTATCTGAATTCCTTATTCTTCAAATCTTCCGGAGCAATCGGCGAATATTCTGTTATTCTCCTGATTGTGGGAGGTGTATATTTATTGATTCGCAGACGTATTTCATGGCATATACCTTTTGCGCTGTTAGTTACCTTTTTTGTATTGTTGCAAGTATTTGCATCCGAAAATATACGCTTTTCAGTCGGAGGTCTTTTGTTGGGTACGATTTTTATGGCTACCGATATGCCTTCAAGCGCTTCTACGAAAGGTGGTAAACTGTTTTATGGTGCGATGATCGGTTTAGTTGCTATACTGTGTCTGCTTAATGATATCAGACACGAATACATGTCATACTCTATTTTATTGGTTAATGCTTTTGTTGTGCCGATCAACTCCGTATTTAAACCGACAGTATGGGGTAAAAAGACAAATGTATTGTCTATATTGAAATCAGCTACATTGATTACCGCAGCGATACTCACTGCTACTTATGCTTTGGTTTATCTGCATCATATTGATTGTGTGAGATATCTGATATTCGCCTATATTGTGTTTATTATATGCCGTTTTTGTTTTGTGACGATGAAAGAGATTAAGTAAGTCTGATTTTAATCTGCAAGATTAGCTGACCCACAGGGCTGTCGCAAGCTTACAAAAAGGTCTGAGACCTCACTTACTTCGAAGAACATTTATATCTCCGCCTTTCTTATACTTTTTTCCATCCGAACCTTCGGCTGTGATAACGTAAAAGTAAACCCCGGTAGAAACATAGCTGCCTTTGTATTTACCATCCCATCCTTTAGATGGGTCTGTCCATTCGTATATTTTATTTCCCCAACGATTGAAAATTGAACATTTAAACTTGACCAGCGACTTATAATATACTCTGAACTCCTTGATTGTTTCTCCATTTTGTCCCGGTGAGAAATAATTGGGTATTTCGAGTTTCGATTCATCTATGCTGAAATTGACGCTGGTAGTATCAGGGCATGATGATGACCGATTGGCTACTTCCAGTATGATCTTGTATTCGCCCGATTCCCGAAATGTATAAGATATATTTTTGTCTGTATATCTGGCTACTAAGTCATTTGGATTTTTTAGATTGTATATGAACCATGTATAATATAATGTCGCAGGTTCGTTTGCATATCCATAGAATTTAATTTCTGCAGGAGCTGATCCGCCCAACTCGTCGGATACTTCATTATCGGTATTTACCGATGTTTGTTCCGTTTCTATATATCCTTTGACTGCAATAGCTGTGTATGTGTTGCTTTCCAACTTGATGGCCTGTCCAAAATGTTTAGCAAACTGATCGCCCGATATCGTGAATTTAGTATCTGTCAGAGGTGCATCTACCGGTAAATCCGATCCGATCGCTATCGATTCGGTTTTGTTAGTTATCGGGGTGAATTCTTTCGTTGAAGCATCCAGTGTTTCGTATTCCAAATCGTACAGTCGGGTTATTTGCAGTATTTTTCCGGCAGGTGTATTGAAGTACAGGTTGTCGTTTTTATTTATCTGAAGTTTTATCGAACTGCATTTGTCTTCTCCCTCCGACACTTCTATACTGTTAAGCTGTGGTATATGTAGGCTGTAGTCAATTATACCAACTATTTCAGTCGTGTTTCCATTGGTTTCCGCAATGTATCCTTTTCCGTCTTCGAGGTTTTTAATCGTGTAGATAGTTTGGTTATTGCTGTTAGTCCATGTTATATCTGATGTAGGTATAGGTTGTTTATCTGAAAGGCTGCCCGTATATTTATAGAAAGCTACAACATTGGAGCTGTTGGTCGAATAAGTAAGTGTCGCTCCTGTCAGTTTATTAAAAACATATATATGTTTGATGTCGGTTCCCGATAAATTGGAAGTATAATCAAATACAGTATTTCCGGACGGTACCGAAAACTGAGCAGACATATTTTCGGCTAATAAAGCAAGCAGGCAGACAATAACTATTCTAATCATATTTAAAGATATTGAATAAAAATAAATAACCCCTATTTCTTTTCAGAAAATAGGGGCTAACTTAAGGTCTTAGACCTATTTATAGCTTAAGCAAGTAATAACCTTTACAGAAAGTTAAGATTCTGGATGTGTCATTAAATACCTGTTTTATGCTTTTTCTACATTCTCAGTAAGGACCCCCATTTTGCGGAAAATCCGTCCGATCTTATCCAATGCAATATCTACTTGCTCTTTTGTATGTGTAGCCATCAATGAAAATCTGATCAGTGTATCTTTAGGCGCAACAGCTGGAGATACAACCGGATTAACAAATATGCCTTCTTCGAAAAGAGTACGTGTGATAATAAATGTTTTTTCGTTATCTCTGATAAACAGAGGTATGATCGGGCTTGATGTGTGACCGATTTCACAACCTAAAGAGCGGAATCCATCTAATGCATAGTTGGTTATTTCCCAAAGGTGCGCTACACGTTCAGGCTCTGATATCAGGATATCAAGTGCAGCATTGGCTGCGGCTGTTGCTCCGGGTGTGATACTTGCACTGAATATATAAGGACGTGAATTGTGACGAAGATAGTCTATAATCGCTTCTTCGGCAGCGATAAAACCACCGATAGATGCAAGGGATTTACTGAATGTCCCCATGATCATATCCATTTTGTCAGTTAATCCAAAATAATCATGAACTCCTTTTCCGTTGAAGTTTTTACCAAAAACGCCAAGTCCATGAGCTTCGTCAATCATGATATTGGCATTGTATTTTTCAGATAGTTTTACTATTTCTGGTAGGTTGATAACATCACCTTCCATACTGAATACTCCATCTACCACGATCAGTTTCACCTTATCCGGCTCACATTTTTGAAGTTGTTTTTCTAACGACTCCATATCATTGTGACGGAATTTCAGTTTATTCGATAATGACGCTCTGTTTCCTTCAATAATAGAAGCGTGATCCAATTCGTCCCAGATAATATAATCTTCGCGTCCGGTAACACAACCTACAACACCCTGATTAACATTAAATCCGGTAGAATATACCAAAGCATCTTCTTTTCCGACAAATGCGGCCAGTTTTCTTTCCAGCTCGACATGTATGTCTAAAGTTCCATTGAGAAAACGAGAACCGGCCATTCCTGTCCCATATTTCTTGATAGCTTCTATGGAAGCTTCTTTTACTTTCGGATGGTTGGTTAATCCTAAGTAGGCATTGGACCCAAACATCAGGACTTTTTTTCCGTTTATAACAACTTCTGTATCCTGATCACTTTGGATTTCTCTGAAATAAGGATAGATACCTGCGGCGCGAGCATTGCGTGCTGCATCATACCGATATAGTTTCTCGCTTAAAAGACTCATACTTAATTTATAATAAATAAGATATATTAATTATAACTACTTTATCCGATGCAAGCACCCAAAAAAGCAGGCTGCAAAAATAACTAAAAAATAATTAAAGAAAGGTTTTTGTCCAATTTATTTTAGAGAGCCCGATCTTATTACCCTCAAATTATGTTTCTTTAAAGAATATAGTGAATATCAAATTCGTTAACTTTATTTCTTTTATTAAATTTGCAATTCTGAATAAATCTCATTTGTTGTATGTGTTTTTGTAACAAACGGGAATAAGATAATAAAAAAGCAGAGTATTATCGCTTAAAATATTGAATGGCAAAGAGAAAAGATAAAAACCGACATAGCTTCTGGAAACGGATGCATTTCAAATACCGCCTGTCTATTCTGAATGAGAATACATTGGAGGAAGTTTGGAAGCTTCGGGTTTCGATGTTTAATGGTATTATGTTATATCTGACATCTTTGTTCATATTGATGGTTGTGTCTTCTGTTATTATTATATCTACTCCATTGAGAAATTATTTACCGGGATATCTTGATTCCGAAATCAGGGAACAGGCTATTAAAACCGCAATGCAGGTAGATTCTCTCGAGCAGCAACAACATTATCAGGAGGCTTATTTACAGAATATAAAAGATATATTTGCCGGTAAAGTACAACCCGAATCGAAGAATAAAGTAGATACTGTACGCATTGCCGAAGATGATAAATCTCTGAAAAGTACAAGCCGGGAAAAAAAATACAGGCAGGACTATGAAGAGACTGAAAAATATAACCTGTCGTCTATTTCGACCAGCGATCAGGCTCCAACCGAGGGAGTTACTTTCTTTCGTCCGGTGAGAGGTGTTGTAACAAGTCATTTCAATGCGTCCTTGCACCGGTACGGTTTGCAAATAGCCGCAGCCAGTGATAATATAGTTGCTACGCTCGAAGGGGTTGTTGTATTCGCAGGCTATGACCCCGATGCAGGATATATCCTTCAGTTGCAGCACAAGAATGGCTTTATATCCGTATATAAAGGGGTTTCAATGTTATTGAAAAAAACAGGGGATAAAGTCCGTACAGGAGAGGCTATTGCCATAGTAAGCCGTGAAAGCGGAGATGTGGAGAGCAATAAAAACAAAAAGGATAAAGGAAACAAAGAAAATATAACCGCAGCGACAGACCGTAAACATGTTTTGCAGTTTGAGTTGTGGTACAAAGGTAGTCCGGTTAATCCCGAACTATATATATCATTCTAAAAGTACAATGAAACGAAAACTCGCAATATTAGGATCAACAGGATCAATCGGAACTCAGGCTCTCGATGTTGTCCGTGAACATCCTGATAAGTTTGAAGTATATGCCATAACAGCAAATAACAGTCTGGATCTCTTGATCAGGCAGGCTCGGGAGTTTCAACCCGAAATTGTTGTTATTGCCAATGATGATAAATATATAGCCTTGAAAGAGGCTTTGTCTGATCTGCCTATAAAAGTATGGGGGGGGGCAGACTCTATTTCGCAAGTAGTGCAAGACGAATCTATCGATATCGTACTTACCGCTATGGTGGGTTATTCGGGGCTGGCTCCTACTATCAGTGCCATTAAAGCGAAAAAAACAATTGCCTTGGCCAATAAAGAGACATTGGTTGTAGCCGGAGAGCTCATCACTTCTTTGGCTATGGAATACCGTGTGCCTATATTGCCGGTCGATTCCGAGCATTCTGCCATATTCCAGTGTTTGAACGGTGAGAATAGTCCCATCGAGAAGATATTGCTGACGGCATCGGGAGGCCCTTTCCGTACATATTCGCCAGAACAATTACAGAGAGTGACAAAAGCTCAGGCCTTAAAACATCCCAATTGGGATATGGGAGCTAAAATCACAATCGATTCGGCTACTATGATGAATAAAGGCTTTGAGATGATAGAAGCGAAATGGCTGTTCGGGGTGACTCCTGCTCAGGTAGAAGTGGTAGTTCATCCTCAATCCATTATTCACTCGATGGTACAATTCGAAGATTCTTCTATTATCGCCCAGCTGGGTATGCCCGATATGAGATTGCCGATACAATATGCATTTGCCTATCCTAACCGCTTAAAATCGAATTTCGAAAGGCTGGATATCTTTAAACTGGCAACAATGACTTTCGAACCAGCCGATATGACGCGTTTCCGTAATCTTGCATTTGCATTCGAAGCGGCAAATGTTGGAGGCAATATGCCTTGTATTGTTAATGCGGCGAATGAAATCGTGGTAGATGCCTTCTTGAAAGATAAAGTGGGTTTTCTTGAAATGAGTGATATTATCGAGAAAACTATGCAAAAGACAACATTTATCAATAAACCTGCATACGAAGACTATGTTGCTTCTAATGACGAAGCCAGAGACATAGCATTATCTTTAATTTGATAAGCCGCTAAAACTATGAATGAACAAAAGAATTGTATTCAGGAACAAATGATACAGGTTTCGAAGTCTTCCAGACTTGTGTCTGCATTTGTAGATTATCTGCCGATGATGTGTATTTCTATTATAGCAAATGCCATTGCGATGAAGATGTTTCAGAATGAGTTTGATATGAACTCATATATGGGAAGTACAGCTCATATGTCGGAAGAAGAGTCTTTAATGTTGATGAGGCAAATGTTCAGCGGTTTGTCTGTCATGCTGCTGCCACTTTCCATTGCTTGTGGTGTTGGTTATACTTATTTCCTTTGCAAAGACTTTTTCGGGGGGAGGAGTATTGGTAAACGGCTTCATAAGTATCAGTTGATACGTTTGGATGGAGGACAGGTGTCTTATCTTCGGATGGTTGTACGGAACTTATTTCTGGTTATCTGGCCTGTAGAATTTATCTTGTATATGGCTAATTCGGGGCAGCGTCTTGGAGATATTCTCTGTAAAACGACAGTTGTTCCTGCTACTGAAGAAAACAAACAGCCGATAGATATACAGAAACTTATAACAGCTATAGCATTGGTTGCTGTTTTTTGTACCGCGATATCGTATCTGTATTATCAGGGATTGATGATTTTCTTTAGTTGGTATTCCTTATTTATCGAAAATATGATCCTGAGGATGTGAGATATAAGCAGATATTAATTATTAATAGAAAAGAATTTTTTTAATAACAACAAGTACTTAATGATGTATTCAGAAACCTAATATTCTGTCGTTGTTATGCTTGGTAAGTAAATAAAATAGGTCTACGACCTTATATAAGAAAATAATAATAAATGGAGACATTTTTCATTAAGGCGTTACAGCTGATTTTAAGTTTATCAATATTAGTGATTGTTCATGAATTTGGGCATTACTTATTTGCTCGAGTTTTTAAAATAAGAGTAGAAAAGTTTTATTTGTTTTTTGATATAGGATTTTCGTTATTCAAATTTAAACCTAAAAAAAGCGATACCGAGTATGGTATCGGTTGGTTGCCATTGGGCGGATATGTTAAGATATCAGGGATGATAGACGAGTCGATGGATAAGGAGCAGATGCAACAGCCTGCCCAGGATTGGGAATTCCGTTCAAAACCAAGCTGGCAAAGGCTTTTGGTTATGATTGGCGGTGTGTTGTTTAATATTCTGCTGGCTATTTTTATTTATGCGATGATTCTGTTCACCTGGGGGAATTCTTATATTCCGATGAAAGATATTTCTACTGGGATGGAGTTTAGTGAAGTTGCTCAAAGCGCAGGTTTCCGCAATGGAGATAAACTGGTTAGTGCCGATGGTAAAGACCTCCGTTATCATATGGATAAAACTCTTGACATGAATACTCTGATGAGCTTTGTAAAAGCCGAACAGGTTGTTGTGGAGCGCGAAGGACATCTTCAGACAATAAAATTACCTGCTGATTTTGCTGATAAGGTAATTGCTTCTAAAAAAATGGCTTACGAAGTTCTTTTACCAGCAGTGGTGGATAGTGTAACGCCTGAGTCCGAGGCTTTGAAAATGGGATTGGTATCTCGGGACAGTATTGTTGGGGTAGGAGACAAGCATGTAGAGTCTTTCTCTTCTTTACGCAAATTACTGACTGAAAGAAAAAATACAGATGTTACGATCAGCTTTTATCGTGACGATTCTTTACATACTGCTACAGCTCATGTCGATAGCACAGGGACTTTAGGTTTTTACTCAGGTCCTTTTAATAAATACTTTAAGTCACAACATGACAATATAGGCTTTTTTGAATCGTTTCCCGCCGGATTGAAACTCGCTAAAGAAACATTGAGCGGATATGTTGCTCAGCTGAGATTCGTATTTACCAAAGAAGGAGTTTCTAATTTGGGTGGTTTCGGAGCTATCGGAAGCTTTTTCCCAGCGACATGGGATTGGCAGGCGTTCTGGTTTATGACAGCATTTTTGTCTGTTATTCTGGCGGTAATGAATATATTACCGATTCCTGCATTAGATGGAGGGCATGTAATGTTCCTTCTATATGAAATGATTACTCGTCGTAAGCCGAATGAAAAATTTATGGAATATGCTCAGATTGCAGGGATGGTATTCTTATTTGCACTATTGATTTATGCAAATGGAAACGACCTTTTCAAGGCAATCTTCAAATGATAGATGGTTGGCATATTAACGGATAAAATCGATATATACTATAATGAAAGTTACAGATTTAATTACTCAGAATAAAGGAAAGACGGCTTTCTCTTTCGAGATCCTTCCTCCATTGAAAGGAAACAGCATAGAGAAGGTATACAATATAATAGATAAGCTGATAGAGTTTGATCCTAAGTATATAAATATAACGACACATCACAGTGAGAATATTTATAAGAATATGGCCGATGGATCGGTTCGTAAGGTGAATGTGCGTAAACGTCCGGGAACAGTTGCTATAGCCGCTGCCATACAAAATAAGTATAAGGTGATTGCTATTCCTCACATGATCTGTAAAGGATTTTCGAAAGAAGAAACCGAATATGCATTGATTGATTTGAATTTTTTGGGAATACATAACCTCCTATTGTTGAGAGGTGATGCAAATAAATTAGATGCTGAGCAAATGGTCGGAAACTTCAATGCTCATGCAACTGATTTGCAAAAACAGGTCAATGAATTTAATCAGGGAATATCTGTCGATGAGTCGACTTTCGATAAATTCGATACACCTTTTTCTTATGGAATGGCTTGCTATCCCGAAAAACACGAGGAGGCTCCTAATTTCGAATCAGACCTTCATTATTTGAAAATGAAACAAGATTTGGGTGCAGAATATGTTGTAACGCAGATGTTTTTCGACAACAAAAAATACTTCTCATTTGTTGATAGATGTAGAGCCGAAGGTATAACCATTCCGATTATTCCCGGAATTAAGCCTATCTGTCTGAAAAATCAGCTGACAGTATTGCCGCGTATATTCCGTTCGGATATACCCGAAGAACTTGCTTCTGAGCTTAGAGCTTGTAAAGACGATGCCGCAGCAAAAGAAATAGGTGTTGAATGGGGGATACAACAAGCGAAAGAATTGATTGAGGCAGGAGTACCCAGTATTCATTTTTATTCGCTGATGGCAACCGAAAGTGTACGCCGTATAGCAAAAGAAGTGTACTAGTCAGTTAATAATGATCAGTTAACAGTAAATAGTTGATAGTGATCATTTAACTGTGATTAAGTAATAAACAAAAAAAATAAGGATAACATAACGTGTTTTTCAGAGATATAGTAGGGCAGCAAGAAATAAAAGAGCAACTGATAAATTCGGTGAAGAAAGGGATTGTGCCCCATGCGAGGCTTTTATGCGGACCGGAGGGAGTAGGGAAGTTTTCTTTGGCTATAGCATACGCCCAATATCTCAATTGTCTCGATCCTCAGGAAAATGAACCATGTGGTAAGTGTGCCTCATGCTTAAAATACAGGCATCTGGCTCACCCCGATTTACATTTTGTTTTTCCAGTAATAAAGAAAGACAAAAAAGAAATTTGCGACGATTATATAGCTGATTTCCGTACATTCGTAGCCAGTCATACCTATTTCAATATAAGCCAATGGTTAGCTTATCTGGGAGCAGAAAATGCACAGGGGATGATCTATACAAGGGAGAGCGAAGAGATTATCAGAAAACTAAGCCTTAAAATATATGAGGCTAAGTACAGGGTAATGATTATCTGGTTGCCCGAAAGAATGAATGAAGCTTGTGCGAATAAACTGTTGAAGATAATAGAAGAACCTTACGACAATACGGTTTTTCTATTGGTTTCTAATAGTCCCGATCAGATAATTACCACTATTCAGTCGCGTTGCCAGCGTGTAAATATTCATAATGTAGCCAAAGAAGATATAACTAAGGCTTTACAATCTGAATATAATATTCAGCCCGAAGATGCGTTATCTGTTGCGCATATCGCTAATGGAAGCTATCTGAAAGCAATAGAAACGATCAGCTTGAACGAAGAACATAAGTTTTTTTTCAATCTGTTTGTTACAATGATGCGTTCGTCTTATGCCCGTAGTATTAAGGATATAAAATCGATAGCAAACGAAATTGCATCGGTTGGGAGAGAAAGACAAAAGAATTTTTTAGTATATTGCCAGCGGATGATCAGAGAGTATTTTGTAAGTAATCTCCATCAACCCGAAATGGTCTATCTGAAACAAGATGAAGCTAATTTCGGTGTTCGTTTCGCTCCTTTTATCAATGAGCGTAATATCATTGATTTTACAGACGAACTGGCTTTGGCCGAAAGGCATATTGAGCAAAACGTAAATGCGAAGATGGTATTCTTCGATTTGTGTCTTAAGATAACAATGTTATTGAAAAGATAACAATTCGCATATTCGACAAGCTGACACCCGATTTATCGGAGTCCGGAGCTTGTTCAAAAAATATAAACCCACAAAGTCGAGAAAAGGGACTTTGTTTTATTTACATCTAAATATATATAATGGAGTTCAGTTTAAATCACAATAGAGAAAGCAAACGTATAAACGATTGCAAAGGAACCTGCAAAACCCCAATAGGATGTACATGTAAAGATGATAGAAAAGATCAATCGGAAGTAAAACCTGAAGTGACATTTAAAATGAGTACTTCGGCTGACGACAATATCTGTACATGTGGAAAGAATCCCGGAGGTGCGTGTGGTTGTAAGACAGGAGAAGGCTGTGGATGCGGCAGTAGTAAATCGACCGAAAGCAAAGGCTGCGGAGGCTGCTCCAAAAAGAGTAAGTGCAGCTGTACCAAAGGAACTCATAAGCTCGAGGTTTTCGATTGGCTTAGCGATTTGCCTGAAGCTGAGTCAAGTTCTCAGATGGTGGAGGTTCAGTTTAAGAATACCCGAAAGGGCTATTATCTGAACAGTAACAATCTCGAATTGTATAAAGGGGATGTCGTTGCCGTAGAAGCTACTCCCGGACACGATATCGGAGAAGTGACTCTTACCGGAAAGCTTGTACCTCTACAGATGCGTAAAAATAATTATCGGGCTCAACCCGGTGAGCACAAACGGATATACCGATTGGCTAAACCTGCGGATCTTGATAAATACAATGAAGCAAAAGCATTGGAACATAAGACCATGCTGCGGGCTCGAGAGATAGCCGAAGAGCTTGGATTACAGATGAAAATCAGTGATGTGGAATATCAGGGAGACGGTAATAAAGCGATATTCTATTATATTGCTGATGAACGTGTCGATTTTCGGCAATTGATTAAAGTGTATGCTGAAAAATTCCGTGTAAAGATAGAAATGAAACAAATCGGAGCACGTCAGGAAGCCGGACGGGTAGGAGGTATCGGACCTTGCGGCCGGGAGCTTTGCTGTTCGAGTTCGATGTCTAACTTTGTTTCGGTATCTACTTCAGCGGCGCGCTTTCAGGATATATCACTAAATCCCCAGAAATTGGCGGGACAATGCGGAAAGCTGAAATGCTGTCTTAATTATGAGGTGGATGCTTATGTAGAAGCTCAACGGAAATTGCCATCAAGAGATATTATTCTGGATACCAAAGACGGTGCTTATTTCCATTTTAAAACAGATATCTTGTCGGGAACAATGACTTATTCGACTGACAAAAATTTTGCAGCAAATCTTATATCGTTACCCAAAGACAGGGTGTATGAAGTTATAAGAATGAATAAGGGTGGTCATAAGCCGTTGAAACTAACCGTTGATGAAGATGAGGTGCAGGAAAAAGCGACCACAAAAGATATTCTGGAACAAGAAAATATCAATCGATTTGATAATAAAGGCGGAGTACGTAATGGCAATGGTGGAAAGAAAAAGGTTATAAGAGGTGACCGAGACAAGCGTCAACCTCAGAATGAGAATCAATCGCAAGGACAAAATCCGAATCCGAATCCAAACCGGAATAGGGATAGAGATCGGGATTCGAAGCCTGGTGTTTCCAACAATGCAAATAATAATCAGCGAATGAACGGTAATCGAGAAGAAGCTAATGCCAATAATAATGGTGACCAACAGCAACGCAATCGTCGTAATAACCGCAATCGCAATAGAAACAGGAATAACGATAACCATAATCAGGGAAAAGATAATACCCCTCAGAATGAAGCTTAAGCCAATATACACACTCAGTGTTATAATAATATCTTTAATATGTCTCTCGTGTAACAATCGGGAGGCATATTATCACTTTAAGGAGTTAAAGAATAATAGCTGGAGCAGGCTCGATACTTTGACTTTCGACATAGACTCGACAGCTATACTAACGGGTATACCTTGCAATATTGATTTGGAAATCGTAAATAATACAAATTACGAATACCAGAATATCTGGTTTTATGCGACCGATGATTTCGGATCGAAAAAGCCCGTGTCGTACGAAATAGAATATACAATAGCGGATAAAGACGGTAACTGGTACGGAGCCGGTTTCGGATCTATATATCAATTGACAGTTGCGTATAAAAAGAAATTTATCTTTACGGATAAACGTAATTATACATTGAAAATAGTACAGGGAATGAGTGATGAGCCCTTGTCGGGCATCGAAAAGATCGGAGTTAAGATTGTTCCCTCTGAATAATAATCTAAAACAACATCTCAAATGAAACTACTGTTAGTCGAAGATGAAATTGATTTGCAGGAGTCTATTGTTACATATCTGCAATCGGAAGGTTTTGCCATCGAAACAGCTTCTGATTATATCGAAGGAGAAGACAAAGTCTCTCTATATAATTATGACTGCCTGATAATAGATATCACCCTGCCCGGAGGAAGCGGACTGGATCTGATCCGCTTATTAAAACAAAAAGATACGGAAGCCGGTGTAATAATTATTTCGGCAAAAAATTCACTGGATGATAAGTTGGTTGGATTAGATATCGGTGCAGACGATTATCTGACTAAGCCTTTTCACCTCTCGGAACTTAATGCGCGTATAAAGTCGATTATCCGCAGGCGGAACTTTAAAGGAGGAAATACTCTTGATTATAATGAAATACAGATTACTTTCGACAGTCGTAAAGTAACTGTATCAGGCAAAGAAATCGTACTGACTAAGAAAGAATACGATCTGTTGCTTTATTTTATCACTAACCAGTCGAAAGTATTAGACAAAGAGGCTATAGCCGAGCATTTGTGGGGCGATAATATGAGCCTGATGGCAGATTCGTATGATTTTATCTACACTCATATAAAAAATCTGAGGAAGAAGCTGATCGATGCCGGTTCTATTGACTATATTCATACGGTATATGGTATCGGTTATCAGTTTGGAGAGAGATGAGACTGTTTCATGTTATACGTAAATATCTTTTACTGACCCTGTTTTCTATTATGATTCTGGGGGGAGTGTCTATATTCTTTATTTTCAAAATATTCATTCACCAATCTACCGACCAGATACTTTACGAATACAAAACCCGTATCGAAAATTATGTAGCGTTGAATGATACTATGATCGAGTTCACAACCTCGGTCATTCAGCCTCAAAGGGTCGAGCAGAGGATTATAAATCCTACCGACAATTATCCTTTGGGAATAAAAGATACCTTGCTGTATAACGAAAATTCAGGGGCTTTTCTTCCTTATCGTCAATTGTATTTTACTATTGAATATAAAAACAGGCTGCATCTGGTGAATGTCAATCAGCAGACATTTGAGTTCGGCGATCTTTTATATGTTTTGATAGGCTCTATCCTGGCTTTGTTTCTCCTGTTTTTTGTCTTTACTTATCTGGTCGATTTCTACCTGAAGAAAAAAGTCTGGTCTCCGTTTAATGATACTTTAGAAAAGCTTGATGACTATGATCTGGAAATAGGCCGTAATCTGAGCCTGACTAATTCGGGTATAAAAGAGTTTGATAAGCTTAATGAGGTGGTCAATAAAATGGTAGGGAAAATCAACTCGGATTATGAAAATACGAAGAATTTTTCCGAAGATATTTCACATGAAATGCAGACTCCTCTGGCTATCATTAAATCGAGAATAGATATTATCCGTCAGCAGCATACGCTAGATAAAGACTCCATTGTATCTCTTTCGGTGATATCGAATGCCGTATCGAGATTGTCGAATTTGAATAAGTCTTTGCTGCTACTCACAAAAATCAGAAATGATCAGTTTCAGGATATCGTAAAAGTAAATGTGAAACAGGTAATCACAGACTTTCTCGAAAATATCGAAGAGCTGATTGAGGCTAAAGCCATAACTGTCGATATTGCGTGTGACGATTTATTTATTGACATGGATCTAACTCTGTCTGATATTCTAATCTCCAATTTGCTGGTAAATGCTATCCGGCATAATACAAACGAAGGTTTTGTAAAAATCCAGTTGTCAGACGATAAGCTGATTATCGAAAACAGTTGTCTTCCTCAAGAAAATAAAGGAAATCTTTTTGACCGTATGGTGAGTAATAAATCTAAAGATTCAATAGGTTTAGGACTGAATCTGGTGAAGTCTATTTGTGATAAAAACGGATTTGATGTATCTTATTCATTTCCCATGGATAGGGTATTCCGTATTGAGATTATATTCTACAAACATTAATCTTTTCCCAGAAAATCGCCGTTGTGACTGAACATCAATTCTGCCGAATTCGATAAATCAACTCTGTATCCGTATTTCTTTCGTTTGATTTGGACAATAGGACGTCTCGGATAGTTTCGGGATATATATACAGCTATTTTATTCGGGATTAGGTCTATTACCGATTTAGGTAGCGGACTGTATTCGCCTTCTATCTCTGTCCAATTACCGTTACCATCAAATTCTATTTCATGCCCGCTTCGTAGTTCTACTTCATATTCCTGATCATCCCGTTCGTACTTTATCTTTTTAATTTGTATATCAGGGAAATGGGTATCGAGAAAAAGTATTGCCTTTTGGGGCAATACGCTGCGATCCTTTTCTTTTTGTTTGGCTTCCATAGCTGAAGCTAAACTTAACAGGGCAACCAGTATGTAAATATATAATTTCAAAAGTAGTAAGTTGCAGAAAATATTTAGTTTATAACAGACCTTGGCTATTTCTTTGTACCCAAAATCATAAATAGGTCTGAGACATTAGTTTTGAACAAAAATAATAAAACTTATTTCTTTAACCTAAAACCAAAAGAATCCCGATACTAAATTAGATGGTCGGGGTCTCCTGATTTCAATGATTATTTGTCTTAAAAATCAACATTCCGGACTTCACCGGCATTGTTGAATTCTATTTCGACATCCGAGGCTCCATTGATAAGCTCTATTTTATAACCATATCTTTTTTTCTCCATATCTGTTATATGCCACTCTTTGAAATTCGTTTGAATGTAGCTGACAGCCTTTCGTGGCAGGAGGTTTAATACTGTCGAAGGAAGCTGAGTGTGTTCGCCTTCCAGATCGTCCCAGACTCCGTTTTTATCGAGTTTGATTTTGGTTCCGTCATTAAGCAGTATTTTGTATTCGTTCCAACGTTCTTCTATCGTAAGAACGTTGCTTCCTCTGAAATAAGATGTAATAAATACCTGCCCTTCTTTAGGAAGTTCGGATACCGAAACATATTTATTTCTTAATAAAACAAATGCTGATGATGTGATGACAATAGCTAAAAGTGCCAGAATTATACCTACTCTCTTCATAATACCTAAATTTTTACATTATTGATATTACAAACTTAATATCGAAATCTAAAGAGATTCTGTAGTTCCGATATTTTCAATTAAAAAAATAGAAAGTGTTCAATACTGTATTTTGATTTTGCTATTTACCAAAATAGAAAAACGATCTGAGATTCTTAAATTTTTGAAGATATGATTTTGACTAGTCCTTCTACCCAGAAATCTTCTGCATTAAGTCCCGGAACGAAATAAAATTCTTTGCCTCCATTACTTTCGAAAGCCTCCCTTGCCACGATATCTATATCATAGAGCGACTCGAGGTTATCGGCAGGAAATCCGGCAGTGAGTGCGATCACTTTTTTAGTACCCGATTCGGCAAGCTGTTTCATCGTTTCTTCGAGATCAGGCTTGAGCCATTTGCGTCCGATTGCAGAAGAATATACTATACGGTTTTTTTTCGGATCGATGCCTAGTTCTTTTGTGACTAATCTCACGGTTTCTTTCACCTGAAACACATAATCAAAGTCTTTTCCTTTCTTCCATCCTATTTCGACATGAGCTATAGGCAAGCTGTGAAAACTGAATACGAGCTTATCATAGCCTTTTTCGGTAAACGGACGTATACTATCAGCTAATGCTGATATATATTCGGGTTTGTTGAAATAAGGCTCGATGAATTTTATTCTGAATGACTGAGGTTTGCTCATAAAACAGCGTCCGACTTCATCAACAGCCGTCTGATAAGATGATTGGGCATATTGTGGAAACATAGGTACTACAATTACTTCATGCAGTGTAGCACATTTTTGTTTCAGACGGGTAAATGCATCGAGGATCGAAGGTGATCCATAACGCATTGCGACTTCCGTTGGTAGCCCTGTGCTTGATTCTATTTTTTTAGCTAATTGTAGAGAGTTGTATATCAAAGGTGACTCATTGTGTTCATTATCCCAGATGAGTTCGTAGTGCGAAGCTGAATTTGAAGCACGCAACGGAGCGATAATCCGCTTAGCTAATGTATCCCTGAACCAATTAGGGACAGTTGATAACACCAACGGATCGGATAGCATAGCTCCGATAAAAAACTTTACATCTTCACGATTTTTTGTTTTTGGACTTCCTGTATTTAAAATTAAGATACCTCGCATTTTGATATATAAATTAAAGTCTCAGACTATTGTTAGACATACTTTTGGTCTGGGAGTAGACTCCCATGCCTAAGAAATAATGACTTTTAAGATGTAAGTAAATAAAAAAGGTCTGTGACCTTATTCGACTCAATGACTTTATCGACTTAAATGTACAACAAATATTTGACTCAATAGTTGAGTCGAATCTGTATTTCAACGCAAATACATGAAAATTGAGAGAACAGAGTCTCTAAACGGCAAAGAGGGAAAAATCTTATTTTCCCCTCTTTGTTTATGGTATCAATACTGTTTATGCAAATGTTTCCAATAACTGAACAAACCCTTTAGGGGTAATAGTTATTTTGGCAGCATTAGCAGCCGGAATAAGTACCGTTGTTCCTTGTTTTACATCCACTTTAGTATTGCTTCCGTCTTCGATCTGGCAAGCTCCGTCCATACATATATATATGATGAAAGAATCTTTATTGCTTTGATCAAAGATAACGGCTTTATCCAATTCTAACAGATTGGTTGTAAAGTATTGGCAAGACTCCAGTTGTACAGGTGTATTTTCTTTATGAATGTAACTCAACTGATAGCTGTCGTACAATTTGTAATCAATAGCATCTTTTGCCAATTCAGTATGCAATTCCCGTCCGTTACCATTAGCATCCTTGCGATTGTAATCGTAGATACGATAGGTAATATTGGATGTTTGTTGTATCTCAGCGATGAAAGTACCTGATCCGATAGCATGTACACGGCCTGCCGGAAGGAAGAACGAATCACCTTTCTTTACATCGTGTTTAGCCAGATAGTCTACAAATGTATTGTCTTCGATACTTTTTACATATCCGTCGGGTGTTAGCTGTTTTTCGAATCCCGAGTATAAGAAAGCTCCGGGAGCAGCATTTATCACATACCACATTTCGGTTTTTCCGAACGAATTATGTCTTTGTTTTGCCAAAACATCATCGGGATGTACCTGGATTGACAGATTATCTCTGGCATCTATAAACTTAATGAGTAGAGGAAAGGTAGTTCCGAACTTTTCGAAATTGTGCTTTCCAACCAGCTGTTCTTTATACTCGGCTATCAGATCCTGAAGATTTTTACCTTTTTCGGAACCACTGTCTACAACGGAAATATTCCCTTCAACGCCCGACACTTCCCAACTTTCGCCGATGCCGTCCTGTTGAGGTTCTATTCCTTTAAATTTACATATATCCGAACCTCCCCAAATAATTGATTTAAGAATAGGATCGAATTTTAATGGATATAAACTCATATTTTTATTGTACTTTAATTTTGATAACGATCTTTATGACTGTACCTTCTCCGATGCAGGGGGCATGTCCATCCTGAGGAAAGAAAATTGCAAAATTGCCGGGCTGCAAATCGAAATTTAGTGTTGGCTTGTCTTCAAAAAATTGGATATCCTTTGTTTCATCGAAAGGAGCAGCTTCTTTTGTCAGTTCACTTCTTCCAGTCCAACCGAAACCTTCAGACTTCGAGATAGGTATCTGTATATCTATGTAGTTGTTATGTACTTCAAGTTTCGCTTGTTCGGGTGTTTTTAATTTGCTTTCGCTAATGCTTGCAAATACATTCTTTCCGTCAATCTCGAATTTTCCGAGCTCAGGATTTTTTAAGTCCAATAATTGTATAAACTTGATAGCTTTGCCAAAATGAGGATTTAGTGTTTCGTACTCTGTTAGTTTCGAAAGGTTATCTATTATCATGGTTGTAAAATATTATGATTTATACAAAAATAGGAAATATTTGCAATAAGTTCTCCTATTTTAGATATAAGTAAATGAAAGTAAGGTCTCAGACCTTTTTATTACTTTGGTAAGTAAAGCAAGCCAAGTCGGTTATAATCTAAAAGCATATCATTAAATACTTGCTGTTACTTATTTAATGATATATTGTGCTTATAGTAAGCAAGTATATCAACTCGTTCTCTGATTTTACAAATAGGTCTGTGATCTTAATAGATATAACCTATGCGCTTATCAATTATCTATAAGAAAAGTGGATAGAAAAGTAATCTAAATTGCTTTATCTTTGTTCCCTTGAAGAATAAGATTATATGCAGAAAGATATAGATTTAAGAATAAGCCCCAAAGAGGCATCAGATATAAATATTGTAAAGAATCTGGCATCATCGAAAGCCGGAGTTAAGATATCGGATATCACCGATCTACAGATACTGAAAAGATCTATTGATGCCCGCCAGAAATTGATATTCATCAATTTACGTGTTCGTTTATATACCGGTGAGCAGCAACCCGAAATATCATATATGCCGACTCATTATCCGGATGTAAGCCTAGCTCCTCAGTCTATAGTTGTGGGTGCCGGTCCCGGTGGATTGTTTGCTGCACTGAGACTGATAGAGTTGGGTGTTCGCCCCATTGTTGTGGAGCGTGGTAAAGATGTGAGGGAGCGCAAAAGAGACATGGCGGCTATCAATCGGGAACATATTGTAAACGACGAATCTAACTATTGCTTTGGTGAAGGAGGTGCAGGTGCTTATTCGGATGGAAAGCTGTACACCCGCAGCAAAAAGAGAGGTGATGTGGATAAAATACTGAATGTCTTTTGTCAGCATGGAGCTGTTACCGATATTTTGGTAGATGCCCATCCTCATATAGGAACAGACAGGTTGCCTGCCATTATCCAAAGGATGCGTGAACGTATCATTGAATCGGGCGGAGAAGTTCATTTCAATACAAGGATGGATGAATTGATCATTGAGAATAATGAGGTAAAAGGTATCCTTACCAATACCGGAAAAACATTCGAAGGATATGTCATACTTGCAACCGGACACTCAGCCCGTGATGTATATTACATGCTCCACGATAAGAAAATCAAATTAGAAGCAAAAGGTTTGGCCGTAGGGGTACGTGTAGAGCATCCCGCACACCTGATAGACCAGATTCAATATCATACGGAGGAAGGACGTGGCGAATATCTTCCTGCGGCAGAATATAGCTTTGTCGTACAATCGGGTGATAGAGGGGTATACTCCTTCTGTATGTGCCCGGGAGGAATTATTGTTGCCGCTGCCAGCGGACAACGTCAATTAGTGGTGAATGGTATGTCTCCGGCCAGTCGTGGTTCGAAGTGGTCTAATTCGGGTATTGTGGTTGAGATTCATCCCGAAGATTTTCCCGAATATGCAAAGTATAACGAACTCGCTCTATTGAAATTTCAGGAAGATATAGAGGAAAAAGCCTGGATTGCAGGGGGGCAGCGACAAACTGCTCCGGCTCAGCGTCTATACGATTTTGTGAATCATAAGAAGAGTAAAGACCTGCCTGTAACATCCTATGCTCCCGGTATTGTTTCGTCAGATCTGCATGAATGGCTTCCTCCATTTATATCGAAACGGTTGAAAGACGGATTACAGCAAATAGGACGTAAATACCAAGGCTTTTTGACTAATCAGGCTGTTCTATTAGCGGTCGAAAGTCGTACATCCTCTCCTGTACGGGTTTTGAGGGATAAAGAGACCATGCAGCATGTCGAAATCAAAGGTCTTTTTCCTTGTGGAGAAGGAGCCGGTTATGCCGGAGGAATTGTTTCGGCGGCAATGGATGGTGAGCGTTGTGCTGAGGCACTGGCGAAGGTGTTGCTCTCAGTAAGAACTGATTAACCTGTAGTTGTCGAACCATTCTATAATTGGTTAAAATTTCGCCAATGTCAACTTGTTGTTCTTTTAATACATAGAATCCTTTTTTCTGAAAGAAAGGTTTGGCTGTAATACTTGCGTCTACAGTAAGGGTATTCAAAGAGAAATAATAAGCAAAATTTTCTAACGATTCGAATAGTAACGAACCAAATCCTCTGTGTTGATACAGATGATGTACAAACATAAAATCAATATGACCTTCATCGGTTATAGATGCAAAACCAAATAATTCAGAGTCACAAGCTACAACAATAAAGTATTGATTAATGATGCGTGATCGCCACATATCATCGTTTTCGCCACGTTTTATCCAAGCTGATATTTGTTCGGGTGTATAATCTTGATTGTTGATATGCGTTATCGACTCTCTAAAAAGTTTTTTGATAGCAGGGATGTCAAGAAATGAAGCTTGGCGTCTTCTTATTTTTCCATGTTCATAAGGAGGAGTATAGTCTTTATTTTCGACTAATACATTTTTGGGTTTTTTCTTTAAGTTGATATATATGATTATAACACCTATTACTAGCCACAAATACATCATTTTAGTTTTATAACTTATTACACTATCATTATACTCATTTAAAGACAGGTAAGATTTATCTCTTGTTTGTATTGTATAAATTTGCAAAGGACTATTATAATTGAGCTTTTCACTAAAGGATAAAGGTATATCTTTCACTATTTTCTGATGATATTCGTTTTTATCAACTTTAATAGTAATAGAGTCTCCTGATTTTATATCCTGTAATAGGTTATTATTTGTTATTATTGAAACAAGGGGAGTCTCTAGTAAAAAAGAATTATCGGGATACATATCTAATTTAATAAAAACAGATTTAATATACGATGATTCTGTTATCTGTAGGTGGTTGGCAATAATCCCTTTAAGTTCTATTAATTCACTTGGCTGAATATTTTGTTTGGTTTGAAAATTATAAAAAGATGTAAGTAAAAGACTAATGCCTAATAATAAATTAAATCCCCATAATATGAACCTGAACCTTGTTGGTCGATTCTCTATAGTCTTTTCTTGTTCTTTTTTGAAAAGAATTTTTAGAATATAAAAAGAACTATAAAAATCGGATCTAACTGAGATAGAAGTGCCATCATTGGAAAAAAGTGTGAAAATAAGATGGTTGTCGCCACCCTTATATTTTATGTATCTTTCATATTCATCTGATCTGACTATATCCCGAAAGTATATTTTTCTGATTTTCAATTTTAATATAGAATGCATTTCTAATCTGTCATCATATATCATCAGTGTTCCCCAACGGAGGCAGGTTCGAAAAAAAGAGATACTAAGTAATAAAGGTAAAACTCCACATATGAACATCAAGGGATATATAGGATAATTAATAATTGTAGCCCATAAATAAATCATCCATATTGAGAAAATAAAGATTAGGATACTGACAGAGAACAAAACTCCTTGATAATGTGCTCGAGGTTTTTCTATTTTGATCAGCTCATTGGTATTCTCTTTCAATACCTGTTCTTCCATAATTTTCGCAAGTGTTCCAAAGTACGAACTTCGGCCGGATTATCTTGAGCTTCCCAGAATCGGCTGTTCTTTATTTCTTTAGGGAGATAGTCCTGTTGTACGAAATTGTTTTCGTAATCGTGTGCATATTTATACTCTTTGCCATAATCGAGCTCTTTCATCAACTTGGTAGGCGCATTGCGTAAATGTAATGGAACGGGCAGATTCCCCGTCTCTCCAACCAAAGCCAAAGCTTTATCGATAGATAGGTAAGCCGAATTGCTCTTGGGAGAGGTTGCCAGATAAACTGTTGTTTCGGCTAAAATGATGCGCCCTTCCGGCCATCCTATTTTTTGTAAAGCATCGAAACATGCATTAGCCAAAAGTAAGGCATTGGGATTTGCCAGACCAACATCTTCCGCTGCGGATATAACAAGACGCCGTGCTATAAACTTAGGGTCTTCGCCTCCGGCAACCATACGGGCAAGCCAATAGATCGCAGCATCAGGGTCACTACCCCGTATTGATTTTATAAACGCCGATATAATGTCGTAATGCATTTCGCCGCCTTTATCATAAGCAGCAGGATTTTCCTGAAGACGTTCTGTTACAATTTTATCATTGATAACGAATGAATCTTCTGTTTCGGCTGCTACCACCAAATCGAGGATATTCAGCAGTTTACGGGCATCTCCTCCGGAATATTTTAACAGCGCATCTGTTTCTTGCAGGTCTATATTCTTTGTTTTGAGAATAACGTCCTCGGTTATGGCTCTATTGAGCAATTCTAAGAGGTCGGCTTTTTCCAGCGACTTCAAAACATATACCTGACATCTGGACAATAATGGACGAATAACTTCGAATGAAGGGTTTTCGGTTGTAGCTCCTATTAGAGTGATAACACCGGTCTCTACAGCCCCGAGCAATGAATCTTGCTGAGATTTGCTGAAACGGTGTATTTCGTCAATAAATAATATCGGATTGCGAGCATCAAAAAAAGTATTCTTTTTGGCAGCATCTATTACTTCCCTCACATCTTTGACTCCCGAATTGATAGCACTCAGCGTAAAGAATGGTGTGTCGAGGGTATTGGCTATAATTTGAGCCAGAGTTGTTTTTCCTACTCCCGGAGGTCCCCAGAGCAGGAAAGAGGGTACACGTCCCGAATCGATCATTTTACGCAAAACAGCACCTTCACCGACCAAATGTTTCTGACCGATATATTCGTCCAGTGATTTTGGACGCATGCGTTCTGCTAAAGGCTGGCTCATAGTTTATTCCTTCGCTTTATAAAATTTTCTCAAAACAGACACTACTTTCTATCAATTTGTATTGTCCGTAATTGGGTATTTGTATATAGTTATTTCTCTTATAAAAGTTGACAGCCTCGGACATTTTCTTTCCGGTCTCCAGTATACATATTTGTGCGCCCAAATTCACAGCCCATTGTTCTAGCTCATTTAGTATCTGAGAGGCTATATTCTTCCGCCGTTCATCTTTCTGCACATACATTCTCTTTATTTCCATTGTGCCGGATGTATATTCTCTGATAGCACCGCATCCTATCGCTTTTTGGCTTTCATTATAAGCTATAATCACGTGTTTTATCGATTCTGTAGCATTGTATTGCTCACAAACTGCATGGGCATTTTTATCTACTTTATCAAGAAAAGAGTCCAGTTCCCGTATCAAATTCAGAAAATCAGCGTTTTCCGAACTCGTCCTTTTGAATTCAACCATAATTATAATAATTTAAACAAAATACCTGTGATCAAAAGCTATGAGAAGAAAGATAAAACTTCATCCATCTGTTCTTTGAAGTGGGTATTGCCATTTCTTTGATCGAATTTATCGGCCAGATCTGCTGCTACACCCAGATAATAGTTGTACAGATCGGTCAAGTGATATGTATTGTCTTCTCTGTAATAAGGTTGTCTGCTGCTTATCATATCCAGAACACGAGTATCATCACCCTTTAATAGGTGAAGTACAGATAATGCAAAATCGAAACGAACAGCCGATTCGGCATCTATCTCCAGATTGACATATTTTTCGAAGTACGTCCATGCCCTGTCTTTTTGTTTCTTAGACATGTAGTACATCATCAAAGTTACTTCATATAATTGAAAAGGAAGAACCGAAAGCTTCGAAAATTCATCATCGGCTTCGTTAAAATATTTCGTAACCCTATCGTCATCCATTTTTCCTCCCAGATAATAGATAAGTCCGCTATATACGGGTATGGAATTCATTTTGTGAGAAGATTGGTTTGCTACAAATTCGTTAATATGTGCTATGGCTTTCTCGAATTCACCCTCAAACATTTCAACATAAATAGTAGTAATCATGTCGTTACTCCATGACGACAATGCATCCGCAGGTTCTTTGTCTCTATTGTCTAGGTATGTTCGGGCAGCAATTTTATCACCCATAAACAAAGAGTAATTCGCTACGATATTATAATATTCCCGCAGGCTGAATCCGCATTTGATACACCTGCTTTTGAAATCTTCGAAAATGTTCTCGATCTGTTCCTTTGTTATTATCAGATTGTTGTAAGAAACAGCAGCAAGCCATTTGTATTCCTGAAGAATCTCTTCTTCCGAAAACATACCGGGGTTGTTGTCCGCAGTATTGAGTATCCAAGCGAAAGCCGGAAAGCTCTCCTGTGAATGAGCTGTGAATTGTTCGGTACGGATTAGATCCATACGCAGGTCAAAACCCCAGTCCTGATCATTATTCGCATCAGCCAACGCTATAGCCTGTTTTAGTAAAGTAAGCTGATCTTCAGCTTTTTTGAGCTGCTGAATATTCAGCAATATTTTTTGTATTTCGAGATTGTGGTTCATTTGTTAGTTGATCGTAGGTTGCAGAACTTCGCTTAATTCCATTTTGAATTTATCAGTTCCATTTCTCGAATCGAACCGTATAGCGAGGTCGTTCGCTTTCTTATAATAATATTGAAACAACTCTTCTGTATCATATATGTTATCAGACGAATAATAGGGTAATTTTATACCCAGATTGAGCTCTTTTTTATTAGCTTCTTTTAGCAAAGGTAGTACGTTTTTAGAGAAATCGAAACTGACAGCATCTTCCGAGTTGACCTCCCATTCGGCATACTTTTCGAAGTATCGCCAAGCTTCGTCCTTATTATTTAGGGTAAGATAATACAGGAGATTGGATACATGCGATATCAGTGAAGTATCATTTTCTTTCAGAGCAGCAATTTCTTCTTCTGCCTTAGGGAAAAACTGGCCAGCTCTGGCATCTCCGGCTTTGCCTAAATAATACGTAAGATTACAAAAAGTAACCAGAGGCATTACTCCGCATGTCAGCTTTTTTGTAATCAGATCAGAGGCTGTAGAGAGTGCTTTATCGAAATACCCTTCTATCAACTCTATTTCAACCTGTGTATCTAATTCGCATGCGGGGCAATGAGACATTCTATCTCGTTCTGTTTCGTTCCGTAAAGTTAGAATTCTCTTAGCCTCTTCAGTATTTCCTATAAACAGGTTCCAGTATATTAATACACTGTAGTATCCTCTGAGTGTGTATCCATTCCGTTCCATTCTTATTTTCAGATCATCCATGATTGAATGAACCTGTTCCATCGATATGTTTACATTTCGCCGTGCTGCACCTGCCATCCATTTGTACTCCCATAAGAAATCACTTTCGTCAAATGTTTCGGGGTTAGAGTCATATGTGCTAAGCAGCCAGGTGAAAGCGGCGAAACTATCTATACAATGAGCTGTATCCCTTTCTTCGAAAATAAGGTCGAGACGCAGGTCAAAACCCCAGTCGAGATCATTGTTGGCATCAGCTATCTGTATGGCTTGTTTCAATAAGTTGATACGGTCTTCCGGAGATTCTATCGAATCTTTCTTTAATAGTAGTTTTTGTATTTCTAAATTATGATTCATATTTTGATAATGAAATTTGTGTCAGATTCTGTTATTTAAGGTCTCAGGCCTATTTATTGTCCATTCAAGTATAACAACGATTGATAGTTATAGCTTTAAAATGTGGCATTAAATACTTTCTGTTATTTATATACGGATAAAACATCAGAGTTTCAGTCTAAAAGCTTTCAGTCCTGAGATGCGAATAATTTATAATCCTCTTCGACTTTGGTGAATGTTTTATTCAGGGTATCAAATAAACTGTCTAATTCAGCGTCGAATTTTTTTTGTTCGACACAATTTAGTATCTGCTTGATGACTGCCAAGCATTCGTCTGTTGCCCTGTAGAATCTGTTGTACACATTTATATACGATTCATCCTTGAGTTTTGTTCTGTCTTTTTTAGAAAAATCTTTATGAATTTCTGTTATGGATTGAAGATCAGTAATATCCATTTTTAAAATAATTACACTGAAATCCTGTGAATATACTTGCGAAACAATTTTTCTGAGCTTGTCCAGATCTTCTTTCATTGGGACGATAAAAGCAGAAGCTTTCTTGCTTTTCAATATTATATTTTCGGCCATATCTTTTACATCCGAATTGTATATTGAAACTCTTCTCCATGCAGCTTGTGCACTAAAGATCGATTGTTGAAGACTGTCTCTTAAAGCCGGATATCTATTAAAAGAGAGGTCTTTGAGATATTCTTTGTCTCCAAAATAATTACTTAAGCTTATACAGCTTTTTTTCACCTGTTCGGTACTCGTTTCGGCTTTAGCGACCAGAGATACTAACTCTTCCTTTTCAAAAGAATTTTTTGTGCTGTATTTGAGGGCTAAATATTCCTGTGCAGCATTATTTTCTATATCAGAAGGGCTTTTGGGGTCTATCGCATAAAGAGGCGTATTAATGTCTTTTTTGAGATTATGTATATTGAAATCAGCCAGATATAAAGGTTTGTTGAGGTAATAACCTATTATATCGGCATTATAATCAGACAATCTCGAAATCGATGATGTAAGTCTGAGGGTTTCCGTCTCTGCCTGATTATTTTGATTAGATACAGACTGAGCCGACAAATGGAAGGACGCCAAAAGCAATACTATGATTGAGGATAAACGTTGCATATTAAATAAGTGATATTGGTGTTTTATATTCTGAAGAGGAAATTTCTGTTTGTTGACTATATCTTGAATTGAATCGGCATTATATAATGTAGACCCAAAGACTGAGAAAACGGATGCTTTCTCTAAAAGTAAAAACTAGAATGTCCCTAATCGTTTTTTTATTCTGTAAAATTAGAAATCTTATTGATACCGAAGAAAAAAAACAAGTATTTCTTAGTTGCCGCACGAAAGAAAGCTTGAGACTATAAAGAATGCAAATCGGTAGACTGCATGGAGCTTCTTGCTATTTTATCTATAGGTAAAGTGTTCTTTGAATAGTTGAAGAGAATCAGAAAAATTCGGTGTATGGGTGTATTGTTTATAATCGATTTTGAATATGGACAAGTAAAAAAGTAACAAAAGAAAAATACATTTTTGATATTACTTTTGTTACCTTTTTGGAAAATCTTCTGCAGGGGCGAATAAATATTCGCCAGAAATGAAAACACCGGGTAAAAGATTTTTTACCCCTGCAAGGTCGATTACCTTATCTAAAGGTAAAAAGTAACATCAGAAAAGCGTACCTAAAAAGCGTAACCTTTGTAACCTTTTTAAGAGAAATAGAAAGTTGATTATCGTTCATTGATCATTGATTTTATTACCTTTGTCTGACGCTTTCGCTGTATGGATATATCTGTTTGTATAGAGTTTTGCTGCAGCTCAAGATAGATTATGGATCATAAACTTTAGCTTCTAATTTCAGAATGTTATCAAAATTTACGGAAGAATTCGGTCTTCATATCGAAGAGGCCGCTTCAAGGTTAGAAAAGGTAGTAAGGAAAACTCCGCTCGAGGTCAATCTTTCATTGTCGAGAGATACAAAGGCCAATGTTTATCTGAAAAGAGAAGATCTGCAGATTGTTCGGTCTTACAAGTTACGTGGTGCGTATAGTATGATGAGCGGACTTAATGACGATGAGCTGAAAAGAGGAGTTGTATGTGCCAGTGCCGGCAATCATGCGCAAGGAGTAGCTTACAGTTGCAATATGCTGAATACAAAAGGTGTGATTTTTATGCCTAAGATAACACCCAAACAGAAAGTCAGCCAGACCCGTATGTTTGGAAACGGCAACATTGAAATAGTATTGACCGGAGATACATTTGATGATTGTGCAGATGCAGCAAAAAAATTTACGACCGAACACAATATGACTTTTATTCCTCCGTTTGATCATACAAAGATTATTGAAGGACAGGGTACAATCGGAGCCGAAATTTTACAGGAGTTTAAAAACGGAGCAGTCGATTATGTATTTATCCCTATCGGAGGAGGAGGTTTATGTGCCGGAGTCGGAGCATATATAAAAGAACATTCTCCGACAACAAAGGTTATTGGGGTGGAGCCGCTAGGCGCACCAAGTATGACAGCAGCCTTTGAAGCCGGACATCCGGTAATGCTGCCTCAGATTGACAAGTTTGTAGATGGAGCTGCCGTAAAAAAAGTAGGAGATTTGACTTTTCCTATTTGTAAGAAAGTTGTAGATGAGGTTTGTCTTGTACCCGAGGGGGAAGTTTGTACGACCATCCTGAATTTGTACAACAGAGATGCAATAGTTGTGGAGCCTGCCGGGGCATTGTCTATCGCTGCATTGAATCATTATAAGGAAAAGCTGGAAGGGAAAAATGTCGTTTGTATTGTTAGCGGAAGCAATAATGATATAAACCGGATGCAGGAGATTAAAGAACGATCTCTTATTTTTGAAGGTCTGAAATATTATTTTATTGTTGATTTTCCACAGCGTACCAATACCTTGAGAGATTTTGTGAATCGGGTATTGGGTGAGCATGACGATATTGTCAGGTTTGAATATATGAAAAAAAATGACAGGGAGAGTGGTCCTGCATTGGTTGGCATAGAAGTTGATTCAAGAGAAGAATACGAAAAATTAATTGAGCGTATGCAGGATTATGATCTTGATTTCACTCTGCTTGATCCAACCAGTGATGTCGGAAAATATATCGTGTAAATAATAAAACGAGTAAAAAATAGTTATATATATAACATTTATACATAAAAACAATATTGAATGTGTGGAATTGTCGGTTATATAGGATTTAGGGATGCATATCCGATTTTGATAAAAGGTCTGCATAGGCTTGAATATAGGGGCTATGACAGCGCCGGAGTTGCTTTATTGAATAACGATAAGGAATTATCTGTTTATAAGGCAAAAGGTAGAGTAAATGATTTGGAAGAGTATGTGAAGGATAAGGATGTGAGCGGTACAATAGGTATTGCGCATACCCGTTGGGCTACACATGGCGAACCAAGCAATGCTAATGCACACCCTCATTATTCACAATCGGAGACATTAGCTCTGATTCACAATGGTATTATCGAAAATTATGCTGTGTTGAAAGCTGAGCTTTTGAAAAAAGGCTATAAATTTCAGAGCAGCACCGATACCGAAGTTTTAGTTCAGTTTATTGAATATATTAAAACTCTGAATAACTGCGATCTGTTTTCAGCAGTGCAGCTAGCTTTAAAACAAGTTGTAGGTGCGTATGCGATAGCTATTGTAGAAAAAGGGAATCCTGATCAGATTATTGCCGCTCGTAAGAGCAGCCCTTTGGTTGTAGGGATCGGAGAGGGCGAATTCTTTTTAGGATCGGATGCTTCGCCTATTATCGAATATACAAATAAGGTTATTTATCTGAATGACGAAGAAATAGCACTTATTAAGAGAAACGAAGATCCAAAGATATTCACAATCTCTAATGTAGAAACAACTCACGAGATCAAAGAGTTGGAATTGAATTTGAGTGAACTCGAACGGGGAGGTTTTCCTCACTATATGCTCAAGGAAATTTATGAACAGCCTCAGACTCTTAAAAACTGTATGAGCGGACGTGTGAATGTTGAGGGAACTAATATCACGCTATCAGGGATTATTGATCATAAAGATAAATTTATCAATGCCCGCCGAATTCTTATCATTGCTTGTGGTACATCTTGGCATGCAGGTCTGATCGGAGAATATCTTTTCGAGGAATTTTGCCGTATACCTGTTGAGGTTGAGTATGCTTCGGAATTCAGATACCGTAATCCGGTGATTTATAGTGATGATGTTGTTATTGCTATTTCTCAATCGGGAGAAACAGCCGATTCTTTGGCTGCTATCGAGTTGGCTCGCAAAGCGGGTGCTTTTGTGTATGGAGTATGTAATGTTATCGGTTCATCTATTCCCCGTAATACTGATTCAGGTTCGTATACCCACTGCGGTCACGAGATCGGGGTTGCATCTACCAAAGCATTTACCGCTCAGGTAACAGTGCTTACTATGATGGCATTGGCTATAGCTAAAGAAAAGAAAACAATAGAAGAAGACCGTTATTTGTCTATCATCAAAGAATTGCAGAATATTCCCGATAAGATCGAAAAAATTCTGGAATCGGATGAAACTATCAAGCAATTATCCAGAATATTTACTTATGCTCAGAACTTTATTTATCTCGGGCGTGGCTATAGTTACCCGATAGCTCTGGAAGGTGCATTGAAGTTAAAAGAAATATCATATATCCATGCCGAAGGGTATCCTGCTGCGGAAATGAAGCATGGCCCGATTGCATTAATTGATAATGAAATGCCGATTGTAGCTATTGGTACAAATAATGCAATTTATGACAAGGTTGTAAGTAACATACAGGAAATAAAAGCTCGTAAAGGCCGTGTGATTGCAATTATTAATGAAGGAGATGAAGATATAAAGAAAATGGCAGATCATTATATAGAAATTCCCGCAACGGAAGAATGTCTTGATCCGTTATTGTCGTGTATTCCACTTCAGTTGTTGGCATATCATATTGCTGTTAATAAAAACAGGGATGTGGATATGCCGCGAAATCTGGCTAAGTCGGTAACTGTAGAGTGATAAATAATGAACTAATGTTAAAAAATAAAGAAGATGCGGTTAATGTGTCTTCTTTATTTTTTTTATGGCATTAAAAAATAGCTGCTTATTTTATATTTGTCTATAGAAATCTTTCAGTAAATATTTTATCAGTTTAAATATTATGGTTATAAGTCCAAACAAGAGTTTCTTTCTTTTATTAGCTCTGTTCATATCATCTGCGATATTTGCCCAAGATGAGAAAAACAAGCTTGTTTTAGCAAATAACCCGATCAATGAAAAATTCCCGCTGATGAGGTTTCTCGAAGTGAGTTACGAGCAGTTTTCAGCTTCAGATTATAAGATGAAGAGAGAAGACCAGAAATATGAAGACGGGACATTAAATTCGCAAAGAAGACTTCGTGCCAGTGTGTTGGTTCCTCTTCTTCGAAAGAAGAAGTTTATGGTATTAACCAATCTCCGCTATAAGTACGAATCATTGGACTATAGCGGTGTGAAATACTATCCGATTGAATATCCTTATTTTACACATCGGGGAAAACCTGAATCTCATTATTTTGTGAGCAGCACATCCATGAATTATTTTGATAAGATATGGGGTAAGACCATAATCGTGAATGCCAATATGACGTTTGATGGTTCTGATAAAGGATATGAAAGAATGATAGGGAGTGTTTCAGCTTTGGTCAATGTATATGAGACAGATTATACAACGCTGTCGGTGGGAGCCTATCTCTCTACATCCAAAGCGATGATATTTCCAATATTTCCGACATTACGCTACCAGCATATGTTTGCCGGAACACCTTGGGTGATAGATGCTATTATGCCTCAATATTTTTATGCGCGTAGAATGATTGGTAAAAACGGACGTTTGTCTTTAGGCTTTTTACTAGACAGTGGTATGTATTTTGAATATCCCGGACAAGAAGGTTTTCGTAAAGTATATACCTTTGATAAGGTAGCCGGAAAAATAGATTTGGGCTATGAACGTATTCTCGCAAAGTCTTTGATTCTTAGTTTGAATGTAGGAGTGTCGAGTACCTATAAAGGTGTTTTCAGAGAGAAAAATGAAAAAGACGATTTTGTGGAAATGTCTCAAAATACAAATGGTTATTTTACTGTTGGATTTTCATATAATCTCGGAAAATAAAAGTTCTTTTCTGTAATTTTATTAACTTTATATTTTGAACGTGCAGATGAGGTACTAGAACTTATATGTGTGTTTCATAATTAACAACTTATTAATTCGATCGTTGGAAAAGAGAATATTTTCAACTTTTTATTGACTACAAATAGGTCTCTGGCCTTAATTTAAAAGCGTTATGAAACAGTATTTTATAACAGCACTGCTATGCGTAAGCAGTCTGTTGGCAGGTGCGCAGTCTTTCAATGTAGCAACATATAACTTAAGAAACGATAATGCATCGGATGTCGGCAATATGTGGGTCGATCGTAAGCCTTATGTGGCAAAGCTGATTGCTTACCACGATTTTGACTTTTTCGGTACCCAGGAAGGTTTACCTACTCAACTTGAAGACCTTCGGAGCCTAGTGCCTCAATATGAATATTATGGAGAGGGTAGGGATGGTCATAATCAAGGCGAGCATTCTGCTATTTTCTTTAAGACAGCAAAGTATACATTACTTGATAAAGGCGATTTTTGGTTGTCAGCAACACCTGATGTTCCTTCTAAAAGCTGGGATGCTCCTTGCTGCAATCGTATCTGTACATGGATAAAGCTGAAAGAAAAAGAATCAGGCAGAGAGTTTTATGTATTCTGTGCCCATTATGATTATGAGAAAGATTATGCCCGCAATGAAAGCAGTAAACTGGTGTTGGCTAAAATAAAAGAAATCGCAGGAGATAATCCGGCTATGTTTTTGGGTGATTTGAATGGTGATTTTAGAACTTCGTGGTGTCGTTTGTTAAATGACTCAGGTATAATCAGAGATGCTTACTACGATGTGAAAGAGCCGTACGCTAACAACTCCTCATACAACGCATGGGGTAAGTCGTTGGCTGGATTGTGGCAGTTGGATCAGGATATTATCGGAAACGGAGATATTCTAGACCATATCTATTTTACCAAACATTTTAGAGCCGATAGTTGGGGCTTACTAACCGATACATACAGTAAGGGTGATAATGTTGCCAGATTTCCATCAGATCATTTTCCTGTGCTGGTAAAAGCTCATTGGGTTAAATGATTATATCATAAATTTAACGATTATCGAAAGACTGTCCAAAACTAAGAATGGACAGTCTTTGTTGTTTCTAAGTTGTTTTAGTATTTGCATATAATAAATAAATTGTATATTTGCCACCATAAACAATTCATCCATGTTTCAAATTTTCACACATAAGAATATCGAATCCGGTCTGAATTTTAACTATTCAGGTTTGGCTGTGTCGTGTGAAATATTAGAGAGAGAGAGAGAGAGAGAGAGAGAGAGAGAGAGAGACGCATCTAGCGTAATAATCAAACAAAAAATTCTATTGTGTCAAAATGACGGAGTGTTTTTTTATGCTTTGAGTTTTGTTGTATACATACCTCAACTAATATATATATTATCAAAAGTAAACCGACAGGATAAAGGGTGCACAGCAGTTGATTTGTTGATTTGTTGTCGTTCTGAATCTGCTCTTGGCATACACCTGTCCAACAGTCGGTTTCATTATGCAGTAAGGTGCTGCGACGGTACTTTACTGCTTTTTTCTACCAGCTATTATCAATCAACACTCATCTGCAACTTTGTAAAAACATATACAACAAACAGGGCTGCAATCGTAATTACTCGAAATATAAACAACAATGAAAAAAATTATTTTTATGATGTTAGGCTTTATAGCTGTAGCGTCTTTACCTGCACAGGTAGGAATCAATACAAACAATCCGAATGCAAGTGCTGCACTGGATATAGAAAGTACAAACAAAGGCATACTCATTCCCCGGATGACCACAGCCCAGAAAACAGCTATCTCTACTCCGGCAGAAGGACTCATTGTATATGACACAACGTTGAAGTGCATTGCGCAGAATGCAGGCTCAACCATATCTCCGGCATGGGTATGTCTTTCGGCGAAAGATGCCCAGAACAGTTTTTTCTATATGCCCACGATTGCAGTAGATGCATCTGCTGTAACAACCGGAAAAACAATCGACCTGTATAACGAGTACAAAACCCAGTTTACAGCACCGAAAAAAAATCCCTCTGCACCCGTTAATATTCCGTATTTTATGAATCGGACGGATCTGTATTATTACATTACCAATTACGATACCGATGTTTTGGAGAATATTTCAATAGATAACAACGGTGTTATGACGTATGATATAAAAGCAGAGTCGGATTACGATTCTTTTATGACTGTTGTTTTTGTCCTTAAATAAGATATCAGATCTTTTGTTGATTAATAAAAAAGCAAAAAATGAAAAGAATAATATACATAAGTCTGGTACTAATCTTTTGCCAGATGCATCTTTATGCTCAGAAAGAGACCAGCTGGTGGTATTTTGGGTTTAATGCGGGACTCAATTTCAATTCGCTGAGCAATGTTACTGCCAATGATGGTACGATCGTTTCTGATATGCCACAGTCTATAGTTGGAGCATTATCGACAAGAGAAGGTTGTTTTACGGTGTCGACTTATGATGGGCAATTACTGTTTTCTTCGGATGGGATGATTGTTTATGATAAGAATGGAAACATTATGACTAACGGAACAGGCCTGCTTGGGGGATCATCTGCAACTCAATCTGGGATTGTAGTACCCAGACCAGAGACCATAAACGAATATTTCATTATCACAGTTCCAGAAGGATCAGTACCTAATGGTATTTGTTATTCAACAGTTGATATAACGGCTAATGGAGGATTAGGTGCGGTTACATCTAAAAATCAGGTAATAAAAAGTGGTGTGGTAAATGAGAATATTACAATTGTCCCTAATCTGAGCAACTACAAGGATTATTGGTTAATTCATCGAACTAAAACGACATTTTATGTATGGGCTATCACATATGCAGGAATATCAATTACTCCTCATCAAACATTATCAAATTCTAGTATAGTAGCTCTGGATGTACCAGGCTATGTCGAAGGTGAAATAGGAATATCTTCTGATTATACAAAAGTATTTTCCTGTAATTGGTATGGCAGTCAGGTAATAACAGCAAATTTCAATCCCATTACAGGCTATATCTCAGATATTAAGACACAAAGTTTCCCTTATAAGACATATGCAGGGTGTTTCTCTCCTGACGGGAATTACTTATATATTGGTTCTGGCTATGATGGAAATAAACTATATGTACAAACATGGGATAAAGTAAGGGCTGGAACCGCAATGAATAAGATAGCTGACAATATCGGCAATGTAAAGGCAGCTATTGACAATAGGCTATATGGAATACAAACAGGAGGGGATCTGTCTACTTATGTAAAACACTTATTTGTGATCCGCAATCCAAACTCAGGAGGAACAGATATAAAATACTTCCCCAATTACTTGAAAAACACTGTTGGTCTAGGATTACCATCTTTTGCTGCCGGATTTATAAGGATAAAACCAAAGAGTCAACCTTTTGCTTGTGCGACCCATAGCCGAACATATGGGGTTGAAGTGGATTTATCCGGAGGGAATGCTCCGGTTAAATTAGAGTGGGATTTTGGCGATGGCAGTCCCATTGTTACACAGTCTGTTTCATTTGGACAAACAGAGTACTCTCTTCAACACAGCTATTCGAATTCAGGAATATATACAATTCTAGTAACACCCTATAAAGCCGATGGAACAAAATCTAAAGTGATAAATATGGAAGCTAACATAGTATACTGTACTCTCAAAACGAATCTTATGACCCGTTCGGAATTATTGAATTCAAAACAACAGCAAAAATGAAAGAACTAAAGATACTTATATTCCTTCTGATGGTAGCCATTAATCTGTCGGCGCAAATCGGGATCAACACCGATACACCTCACATTTCGTCTGTTCTCGAAATAGATACTTACAATAATGATAAAGGGCTATTAATTCCCCGAATGACTAATGCTCAAAAGTCAGCTATAACCACCCCTGAACCAAGCCTGCTGGTATATGATACTGACTTGAAATGTATTTCGCAGTACAAAGATACCCCTTCCAATCCGGGAGTTTATACATGGACATGCCTTACCCTGTACAATAGAAATTGGTTCTATATGCCATCTGTCAATATACCGACTTCCGACGGTTCGGGGAATTTATTGACAGGTACGCAATCAATAAATTTGTATAATATATACAATACCGGATTTTCAACTCCGAAAATCAAAAGTACAGGAGCTACGGCTACTATTCCGTTTTTTACGGTAAGCCAGCTAAACTACTATGTTACTTATTGCGATCCTTGTATTACGGTAGCCGGAATCAGTAATGCAGGTGTGATGAGCTATACAGTAAACAGCCTTCCGGACTACGATGCGTATATGAATATTGTATTTTCCGTAAGATAATCAATGATCGAAAAAAGTAAATGCGGGCAGGTAAGAGAGATTCTTATCTGTCCGCATTTTCTCATATGAGGGGATAGCTCCTTCTATTTTATTTATCTATACAGAGATGGTTACTTAAATGGCTGTAAGAAATCAGAGAGAAGATAAAAGGTTTCATCTGAAAAAGTGTAATTTGACTGTAACTTTTGTTACCTTTTGATATAAATGGAATTAATAATTAACAGCGAATATAATAACTTCGAATTGAAGACCAGTGACCGAGCATTAAGGTTGTAACCTTTGTAACCTTTTCTTTACTCGAGTAACAGACTGGTTTCATCAAAAGGCAAAATTGAGAATAATGGATTTCTGCCATCTTGTCAGATTTAGTTTTTGGCACAGATTTCGCATTAACGAAAATAGAATTTTAAAACTAAAATTTAACAATAATATAAACATTTAAGAATCATGAGTATTAAACCATTAGCAGACAGAGTGCTTATTAAGCCGGCTGCAGCCGAAGAAAAAACTGTAGGTGGAATTATTATTCCGGATACAGCTAAGGAAAAACCTTTGAAAGGTAGTGTAATCGCTGTTGGTAACGGTACTAAAGACGAAGAGATGGTATTGAAAGCAGGCGATAATGTACTTTATGGAAAATATGCAGGTACGGAAATCGAATTGGATGGTGAAAACTACTTAATTATGCGTCAGTCTGACGTTCTTGCTATTATTTAAGGTTCAGGCCTTTTTATAATTCTTCGAAAACTTTAAACTTAAAAAAAGAAAAAGAAATCAAAGCTATGGCTAAAGAAATCAAATTTAATATCGATGCCCGCGATCAACTGAAACAAGGTGTTGACGCATTGGCAAATGCAGTAAAAGTGACATTAGGACCTAAAGGACGTAATGTTATCATCGAAAAAAAATTCGGAGCACCTCATATCACCAAAGACGGTGTATCTGTTGCTAAAGAAGTAGAATTGGAATGCCCATTCGAAAATATGGGGGCTCAACTTGTTAAAGAAGTAGCTTCTAAAACAAATGACGATGCAGGTGATGGTACTACTACAGCTACTGTATTGGCTCAGTCTATCATCAGCGTAGGTTTGAAAAATGTGACTGCCGGAGCTAACCCGATGGATTTGAAACGTGGTATTGACAAAGCTGTTGCTAAAGTGGTTGAAAATCTGAAAGCTCAATCGGTTGCAGTAGGTGACGATTTACAAAAAATCGAACATGTTGCTAAAATTTCGGCAAACGGTGACGAAACTATCGGTAAACTGATTGCGGAAGCAATGGGTAAAGTGAAAAAAGAAGGTGTAATCACTGTTGAAGAAGCTAAAGGTACTGAAACTTATGTAGATGTAGTTGAAGGTATGCAATTCGACAGAGGTTATATTTCTCCATATTTTGTAACTGATACAGAAAAAATGGAAGCAGACCTTGAGAATCCGTTTATCTTGATTCATGACAAGAAAATTTCTGTATTGAAAGATATCCTTCCTATTCTAGAGGCAGCTCTTAAATCGGGTAAACCTCTTTTGATTATTGCAGAAGATATAGATTCTGAGGCATTGACAACTTTAGTTGTAAACCGTTTGCGTGCAGGATTGAAGATCGCAGCTGTTAAAGCTCCGGGATTCGGTGACCGTCGTAAAGAAATGTTGGAAGATATTGCTACACTTACAGGTGGTGTTGTAATTTCAGAAGAAAAAGGATTAAAATTGGAGGCTGCTACTCTTGATATGCTTGGTACAGCTGACAAAGTGACAATCAATAAAGATAACACGACTATTGTAAACGGAGCAGGAGATAAAGCTGCCATTGCCGCTCGTGTTGGTCAAATCAAAACTCAGATAGAAAAAACTACATCTGATTACGATCGCGAAAAACTACAGGAACGTCTTGCTAAATTGGCAGGTGGAGTAGCTGTTCTTTATGTTGGTGCTCCTTCTGAAGTTGAAATGAAAGAAAAGAAAGATCGCGTAGATGATGCTCTTTCAGCAACACGTGCTGCAATAGAAGAGGGTACTGTAGCCGGAGGTGGTACAGCTTATATCCGTGCATTAGATGTATTGGAAAACCTGAAAGGCGAAAACGAAGACGAAACAACAGGTATCGAAATCGTAAAACGTGCGATTGAAGAACCTCTTCGTCAGATCGTAAACAACTGTGGAAAAGAAGGTGCAGTAGTAGTACAGAAGGTGCGTGAAGGTAAAAACAACTTCGGTTATAATGCCCGTACTGATGTTTACGAAGATTTGGCTGCTGCCGGAGTAATCGATCCTGCTAAGGTAACTCGTGTTGCTCTTGAGAATGCCGCGTCTATCGCCGGTATGTTCTTAACTACAGAGTGCATCATTGCAGATAAGAAAGAAGATAATCCTATGCCAGCAATGCCTCCTATGGGTGGTGGTATGGGTGGAATGATGTAATAAATTACATCATCTTATATATAAAAAGCCGTTTTCGGAAGAAAACGGCTTTTGTTTTATCTATATGTAAACCTTAAAAGTCTTGATATCTTAATACGCCTTAGCAAATACAACTCGCTGAGTGGATGGCTGCCCTGTAACCATACATTTTCCGGGAGTCTTGTCTCCATCCAGAGGAATACAGCGTATAGTTGCTTTGGTTTCTGCTTTGATCTTCTCTTCTGTTTCGGATGTACCATCCCAATGAGCCATGATGAATACTCCTGTTTCAATCTTCTCTTTGAATTCTTCGTAAGTTTCGACCGAGATAGTTTTTGATGTTCGGGTATTGAGTGCTTTTTGGTATATGTTCTGTTGTATTTCATCCAATAGATCCTTGATATATGTGTCAAGATTATCACATGAAACAGTCTCTTTGGTCAAAGTATCACGACGGGCAACTTCTATAGTGTTGTTTTCGAGATCACGTCCACCCATTGCCAAACGAACCGGAACTCCCTTCAATTCGTATTCAGAGAATTTCCATCCCGGTTTTTTATTATCAGCATTATCGTATTTAACCGATATCCCCAAAACTTTAAGAGATGAAATTATGCCTTCGACTTTTTTATTGATCTCGGATAATTGTTCTTCACTGCGGTATATTGGTACTATAACAACTTGATAAGGTGCTAGTTTTGGAGGAAGCACTAAGCCGTTGTCATCAGAGTGAGCCATTATTAAAGCTCCAATCAAACGAGTAGATACGCCCCATGAAGTAGCCCATACATAATCTTGCTTACCGTCTTTATCTGTAAATTTAACATCAAAAGCTTTGGCAAAATTCTGACCTAAGAAGTGAGATGTTCCAGATTGTAAGGCTTTACCATCTTGCATCATTGCTTCGATCGTATATGTTTCAACAGCTCCGGCAAAACGTTCATTAGCAGATTTAACCCCTTTTATTACAGGTAGTGCCATGTATTTTTCAGCAAATTCGGCATATACATCCAGCATTTTGCGCGATTCTATCTCTGCTTCTTCTTTAGTTGCATGTGCGGTATGTCCTTCCTGCCAAAGAAATTCGGCTGTACGAAGGAACAGACGGGTGCGCATTTCCCAGCGAACCACATTAGCCCATTGATTGCAAAGTATAGGTAGGTCCCGATATGATTGAATCCAGCCACGATAAGTGTTCCATATAATGGTTTCGGAAGTTGGACGCACTATAAGCTCTTCTTCGAGTTTTGCTTCCGGGTCAACAACCACTCCTTTTCCATCAGGATCGTTTTTTAGGCGATAATGGGTTACTACTGCACATTCTTTAGCAAAACCTTCTACGTGGTCGGCTTCTTTACTCAAAAATGATTTGGGAATGAATAACGGAAAATATGCATTAACATGTCCGGTTTCTTTGAACATATCATCCAATTGACGTTGAACTTTTTCCCAGATTGCATACCCGTATGGTTTTATTACCATACAACCTCTAACAGCAGAATTCTCCGCCAAATCAGCTTTTAGTACTACATCGAGATACCATTGGCTGTAATCGTCACTGCGTTTAGTCAGTTCTTTTAGCTCTTTTGCCATATTTTTATTATACTATTCTTTGCTACTTGATCGATGGGTGCAAAGGTATGAAAAAAAGACTGTTTTTATTTGCTTTATTTAGTATAGATAAAATTGTCAAAAAATGCGGACAGGTAAGATAGATTCTTATCTGCTTGCATTTACACCTTTTGATTATTGATTATCTTACGGAAAATACAATATTCATATACGCATCGTAGTCCGGAAGGCTGTTTACTGTATAGCTCATCACACCTGCATTACTGATTCCGGCTACTGTAATACAAGGATCGCAATAAGTGATATAATAATTTAACTGACTGGCAGTGAAAACGGCATAGACACGATTGCTGCTGTCTTTATCGATTTTCTGACGTTTATATTATTAATGAGACTGTTGACAGGTGTATGCCAAGAGCAGATTCAGAACGACAACAAAACAACAAATCAACTGCTGTGCACCCTTTATCCTGTCGGTTTACTTTTGATAATATATATATATTAGCTGAGGTATGTATACAACAAAACTCAAAGCATAAAAAAAAAGTTTCGTCATTTTGACACAATAGAGTTTTTTGTTTGGTTATTACGCTAGATACGTCTTTCTCAAATTTCACACGACACCGCCAAACCTGAATAGTTAAAATTCAGACCGGATTCGATATTCTTATGTGTGAAAATTTGAAACATGGATGAATTGTTTATGGTGGCAGATATATGAAAATATTTTAATAAACAAGAAAAGCAGCATACAATCACTGTATGCCGCTTCAGCTGATTAACTACGATTCGCTATATTAACAATTAGAAAATATATTGTCAAGTTAATAAAATAAGGTTGATAACCTCATTATTCGTCTTCGCTGTAAGCGATTTCACCATGTTGTGAAATATCAAGACCGATTGATTCTTCTTCTTTAGTAACTTTTAATCCGACAGTCTTATTTACGATAAAGAACAAAATAGCTGTACCGATTGCGCTGTATGCGATAGTGGCTGCACTGGCTACTATTTGTACCCAAAGCTGATGCCAATCTCCGAATAAAGCACCTTGTACACCTTCAGCTCCTGTGATGATTTGAGTAGCGAATACTCCGGTAAGAATAGCTCCTACAAGACCACCTATACCGTGTACACCGAATGCATCGAGTGAATCATCGTATTTAAGTTTTGGTTTTACATAAGCTACCATTATATAACAGATAGTAGAAGCGATTAATCCGATAAAGAATGCTCCGAATACATCTACAGTTCCGGCAGCGGGAGTGATTGCTACCAATCCGGCTACAGCCCCTGTACAAATACCCACTACGGTTGGTTTTTTGTTGATGATCCATTCAAGAGCCATCCATGTGCTGGCAGCAACAGCAGTTGCAAAATGTGTTACCAACAGGGCATTGGCTGCTAATCCGTCGGCTGCTAATCCGCTGCCGGCATTGAATCCTATCCATCCTAACCAAAGTAGGGCAGTCCCGATCACTACAAATGGAATGTTGTGAGGAGTAACAGGATGTCCTGTTGTACGGTATCCTTTACGACGTCCAATCATAATAGCCATAACTAAGGCCGATATCCCTGCGTTAATGTGTACTACTGTACCTCCCGCAAAGTCGATTGCGCCCATTTGCTGCATCCAGCCGCCACCCCATACCCAGTGAGCCATAGGGTTGTAGATGAATAAAGCCCAAAGTACCGAGAATAATAAGAATCCTGAGAATTTGATTCTTTCGGCAAATGCACCTATGATCAAAGCAGGAGTAATAACCGCAAACATACACTGAAACATGGCGAACAATAGTTCGGGTATGTCACCTGCGGTAAGAGTATCTAAAGTAATTCCGTTGAAAAATATTTTATCGAAGCCTCCGATTACGGCACCGAGAGAACTTCCGCTTTCCATAAATCCTGTTCCGAATACCCAGCTGTATCCGATAATAACCCATTCAATTGTGATAACTGCTGTCAGTATAAGGCATTGCATCATTATGCTCAGAACGTTTTTTTGACGAACAAGCCCTCCATAAAAAAATGCCAGCCCCGGTATTGTCATCATCAGTACCAATACTGTAGCAACAATGATCCATGCAGTATTACCGGCGTTCAGAGTCGGGGTTGTTGCTACTTCCGCTACAATCTCCTGAGCCATTAATGCCGGCGAAGCTAACAGTAGTCCGGCTAAAGCTACATATTTTGCCAATCTTTTTTTCATAATCCAGTTAATCTTTGATATTTTTTGTAATATGGTCTCAAGACCTTTTTATTATGTAAATCGATATGTTTTTGATAACCTGTATTTATTCTCCTTCTTTGTTATAAAGAGAATCATCTCCGTGATCACCTGTACGGATACGGATTGATTGTTCTATTGACGATACAAATATTCTACCGTCTCCGCTTTCACCAGTATAAGCTGATTTTAGTATAGCATCAATTGATTTTTCGAGATTAATGCTTCTCACAACAAATGAAATGTAAATGCGGTCTATTGCATTAATATCATATGCGATACCACGAAATATGAGTCCTTGTTTCGCATCTCCCTGCCCTTTGACATCCCACCACGACAGAAAGTCGATATCAGCTTCATGCAAAGCCTTGCGTACTTCGTTGAATTTAGATTTGCGGATAATAGCTTCGATTTTTTTCATATGGTTTATATTAATTATGTTTATGAAATTTTACTGACCGAATTAAGTGACCGAAAGTATTTAATGACGTATTTTAAAGTGATAAGCTGTATTCATTTTTATACTTGTAAAGTCTACAAAAAGGTCTGTGACCTTATTTGATAGTTATTCCGAATACAAAATGGATATCCTCTTGTGCTGGATTCGCTATAATATTCGCAAATACCGGAATGCTGAATGAATCGTTGATCTTTACAGTCTTCGACGCTCCCAGATGTATCGAAGTGAATTTGAATTTGTCGGTTCCGTACATTGCGCTTTCCCATGGGGTGAAACCTGTTCCAATTTTAAAATCAACTTCTTTTACAGAGAAAGGATACGATAGTTCTACGTAAGTAGAGAAAGAGTTATCGCCGTTTGCTTTCTTATTACCTTGTCCTAATACAAATGTATTCCATGCGACAGTTAAGGGGAATGATTCGGGGAAAGTATAAGCTAAACTTGTTTCCAGAGAATGTCCGATGTAGCTGGTTTCTTCTGTGTTTTTCGGGCTGCTGAAATATCTGTGAGCATCTTCGCCATCCCACCAGTAATCAGTCACCGTAAAAGCAAGCCCTGATGTTGCGTAAGAAGCATAAAAATCGACTTCTTTATTGCCTTTACCTGCAATGTCTGTTGATCCCCATGCACCTAAAGTAAAACCTTTTGCCGATACCGATAACGCAGGCTGAACACTTGCTCCTGCTTGTTTAAATCCACGCCATACGTAACTACTAACCAAATCTCCGGATAGATTGATATCTACTGCTGATTCTGACTGTGCTGAAATTTGCCCCATTGACGTGACGAAAAGGATAATTAAACCTAAAACTGTCTTTCTGTTTTTCATACTTTTTTATGTTTAAAGATGTTAATATTGATTTTTTATTGAATATTGTGATCGTATAAATTAGATTTTAATAACAAAAAGACGTTATATGATGCAAAAATATATTTTTTGATTTTAATAAAAAATTTTTTCGAGAGAAAAATTATCAAAAAGATCATATTTTTTAATTATGTCATCAAATATCTTTTAAAAACCGAAAAAATAAATCTATTTGATTTTGGGAATGGGGTTTTGGTGTTGATGGTGTGGACAAAAAAAAGAGTAGGCGTATGCCCACTCTTTTTCTTTATTGTTGTATTTATATAATTATCAGTTCTTCTTTATTAACCTTACTAATTCGCCGATCCATAATACCAGCGATGTTGATCCGAGTATAATAAGCCAGTCTCTTATTTCAAGTGGAACGGTGCGGAAAACGTCTCCTCCGAATGTGACAATCAGTATTTGTCCGACAAGAATAATTCCTGAAACAACTACAAATCCTAGACTTTGTCTGATTCCGGCAAAAGCGGATTTTCCCGTCCCGAATGCTTTAGCATTGAACATGTTCCAGAATTGAAGGATCACAAACACTGTAAAGAAGTAGGATAGGAAGTATCTGAATTTATCTCCTTCTATATGGCTGAAGAATGAATCAAGATGAGCCGGAGAATTGAAGTAGAACAGCATTCCCATCAGTACAACTACAAATAATAATCCTACAAACAGGATGTTTGTCCGCATAGGTGGTGAAATGATGAAGTCTGTGTTCTTTCTCGGCTTTTCTTTCATTACATTCGGATTAGGAGGTAGAGATGCCAAGGCTCCTGCGGCGAATGTATCCATAATCAGATTTACCCATAACATTTGAGTAACAGTCAGAGGTAAGTCGTGTCCGAATATTGATCCTAAGAAGACAAGCAATAAGGCGGCGACATTAATCGTTAACTGGAACAAAATAAAACGTTGTATGTTCTTATACAGCGAACGTCCCCACATCACAGCTGTTGCTATACTGCTGAACGAGTCATCCAATAGAGTGATGTCGCTGGCTTCTTTGGCTACCGATGTTCCCGATCCCATAGAAAGTCCAACGTCTGCGTGATTAAGAGCCGGAGCATCGTTTGTTCCGTCACCGGTTACTGCAACTATTTCTCCCGACTGTTTCAATAGAGAAACCAGTCGTTGCTTGTCGGTTGGACGCGCACGGCACATAATCTTCAGCTTTTGCACCCTTTGCAGTGCTTCTTCGTCGGAAAGAGCCTCGAAGTCTGGTCCTGTTATGATGTTCAGGTCAGAATCCTCTTCGTCTTTCCATATACCGATCTGGCGTCCAATTTCACGAGCTGTGCCATAAGTATCTCCCGTGACAATTTTTACTCCGATGCCGGCATTCAAACAGTCGTTTACGGCAGCAGGCACATCTTCTCTGACAGGGTCGGATATAGCTGTAATACCTTGCAGGATCATATTACTTTCGAGTGAACCGATAGAAGTATTCTCATCTACAACCTGATAAGCAAAGCCTAAAGTTCGCATCGCTTGATTTTGGTATTGAAGGAGCTGATCTTCTATTTGTTTTAGCATTTCCTCTTTCGGAACGTTCTTTGTCGCTGTTTGTATATGTGTACATTTAGCAAGTATTATTTCGGGAGCCCCCTTTATATATACAATTTTTTTACCTCCGCCCAAAGCTTTAGACTCTACTATGGTAGCCATGTATTTGCGCTCGGTCGAAAATGGTAATTGTTCTACTATTTTGGTATCTTCCCTTTCAGCCAGATAATTAATTTTCTTGCCATGCAGCCAAAGAAGCAAAGCTCCTTCGGTAGGATTGCCTAAAGCCTTGGCTTTTGAAGCATCCGAAAAATCAAGGAAGGCGGTAGAGTTTGTCGAAATGTTTTCGATGATCATTCTACTGATATCATCATCTGTCAATGATTGCTCATTCAGTCCGTAAAAATTGGTTTGAGCAACCTGCATCTGGTTCTGAGTAAGAGTTCCTGTCTTATCTGTACAAATAACAGTTGTAGCACCCATCGTTTCGCAGGCGTGCATTTTTCTTACCAGATTGTTAGCCTTCAGCATGCGTCTCATACTTAGCGCTAAACTCAGGGTCACACTCATAGGGAGGCCTTCGGGTACAGCAACCACAACAAGGGTTACGGCAACCATAAAGTATTGAAGTATGTGTCCTGCGGTCTCAAGTGATACCCACGATTCGGGCTGAAGCGGATTAACACCGAAAGCAAAGCCAACTCCTGCTAATACAACAAAAGCCAATACTCCTAATCCCATCCACTTGAGCCATCCTCCGTTTTCTACACTTTCGGGCAGCGACTTGTCTTTGCCCATCAGTTCGTAAGCGTCGTAAAGGATAGGCATCCATACTTTAGATAAGGCGATAATACCACCTATAATGACAGCTCCTACCAGCCCTAATTGACCTAGAGTGTAATCATTACTTCCTAAGAATATATCTTTTATAAATAGTACAGAGAATGTAAGTGCTGCAAGCAGCATACCTATAACTCCGATAAATTTAGCCAAAGAATCGAGCTGGCGGTTTAGAGGAGTTTCTCCTTCTACCATTTCGGCAGCCTTTTCGGCTACTTGACCGAATTCGGTAGCATCTCCGACTTTAGTAACTTCCATTGTACCATGTCCGTTGATGACTTTGGTTCCTCTCAGTACCCAATTGGAAGGGTAGGTTACACCTTCTTCAAATTCATTAGGGTCAGTAGTTTTATCTATACTTGGTTCTCCGGTCAGAGTCGACTCGTCCATTTGTAAGGTCACGGCTTCTAGCAGTTCACCGTCTGCCGGAACTTCATTTCCGGTTTCGAGTAGAACGATGTCGCCCACAACTATTTCTCTTTTCGAAACCTGACATACATTGTTGTTTCTTATAACCATGATCAGATCGTCGTCATTGACCTGATTTAATACATCAAATTTTTTGTTTGCATCCAGCTCAAACCAGAATGCAACACCGGTTGCTAAGAAAATAGCGCAAAATACACCAATTGTTTCTTCGTAGTGGGCTCCTTTTCCTGTAACGTGGTTTACTATAGCAATACCCAATGAGATGAATGCTGCTATAAGAAGGATACGGATAATAGGATCTTCGAATTTTTCGAGGAATAATTTCCATAAGGGCTCTTTTTCGGGTGGTGTCAGGATATTCTCGCCATATTTCTGGCGATTCTCCTTGACTTGAGCATCGGTCAACCCCGTGTAATGGTGTTTTTGTTCCATAATTATTATTTAGTAGTGAGTATTAAAGTTTTAGATGTTTATATTGTTTTGATAAGTCATTAAAAGCAGATATAATGTGACTACATAAAACAACCCTTAATTTATTGTTATGCTTCTCGAAGCAGTATAATAAAGAAAGGTTTGCAATCTTAATAGTCGTATGCTTGAACATTTTAATCACACTTTTAGTTTGCTCCGGAAATAAAAAAAAATTATTAAACCGGGATCTTGTCAGAAATTATGATTATAGGCAGGCATTTCGGATATGTATTTCAGTTGTTGTTTTATGTTGCGTGTGCTGGTTAGAGTAAGCAACGTATCTATTTGCAAACCTTTTATTACTTTAAAGTAAGGTTCCTTCCTTATATACTCGGTGATTTCTACAGCTACAACTCCTTGTCTTACCATATCGATGGCTCTTGCGGCCGCATATGATAAATCAATCACCCTGTTCTTGGCATGCGGCCCTCGATCTATAACTTTTACGATCACGATTTTGTCGTTTGCCTTATTTCTGACCTTGAGAAGTGTACCGAACGGATGTTTCTTATGAGCGCAGACAAAATCGTCTCTGCTATAGGTGATACCGCTGGCTGTAGGTTTATTGTGAAACCTTCGGGCGTAGTATGTTGCAGCGCCTGTTTCCGTTTTTATTTTATCCTGAGCGAATAAAAGTAATATGGGGCAAAAAAACAGGAATAACAATAATAATAAAGTTGTTCTCATTTTTTGTTTTTAACTTTATGCTGAGCAAAGATAAAATAATTAGTGAAAGTTTGATTGATAAATGTTACTAATAGAAAAAGAAATAGTATTTTTTTTTGATTATTCGCAAATATCAGTATTTTTGTGTTGATTTAATTGTTTATGACAGAAAAGCATGAGAAATTACTCGCTGATCTTGAACTCAGACTGCATCAATTGATGTATTTGTGTGATTCCCTGAAAGCCGAGAATCAGAGTTTAAAGGTTCGATTAGAAGCTAAAGATGGCGAGATAAATCGTGTTAGTTCGGTGTTGGAAGAATTAAACCAGAAATACAATGACCTGATGTTTGCCAACACTCTTACCGGAACGGGAAGTGATGGTGTTGAAGAAGCAAAAAACAGGTTGAATAAGTTAGTGCAAGAGGTTGATAAATGCATTGCATTGTTGAAAATATAAAAGGATGAGCAATGGGAGAGCGTTTTATCATATCGTTGCGTATTCTGGAACGGATTTATCGTTTGAAGATAAACCGTAAGGATGAACAAAAGTTCAGGGACGCAGCTGTAGCTATTGAAAAGAAGACCAATCAATATAGAATCCATTTCGCGGGGACTGATTCGAAGAACCTATTGGAGCAAGACTATCTGGCTATGACGGCCATTCAGGCATTGTCCGAAACAGAGGCTTTAGAAGCTAAAAACAAGCTTTTTGAAGATAAGGTGAAATCTTTGATAGACGAAGTGGAAACATATTTGAGACAAAACAGATAGTTTTCTAATATCAATAAATAGTAAAATCAATTGGCACTAATTGAGAACGATCGGCATTTCCGGTTGTTTTTGATTAGTTTTTTTTATATAAAACCGATACCTGAAGGGTATTTTTAATTAACGTGAAACAAAAAGAGCTATATGGAGATAATATTTGCAGTAGTAGGCTTAGTGGCAGGTGCTGTTATCGCTTGGCTCGTTCTTAACTTTGTAACCAATGCGAACGTGAAGCGTCGTATTGAAGAAGCAGAACGTGAAGCCGAAGTAATCAAGAAGAATAAATTACTGGAAGTAAAAGAACAGGCTTTACAAATGAAAGCCGAGTTTGAAAAACAAGTAAACAGCAGGAATTCAAAACTGCAGGTTGCTGAAAATAAAGTAAAACAGAGGGAACAAACGCTGAATCAGAAGATCGAAGAAGCGCAACGCCGTAAATCGGAAGTAGACGTTGTGAAAGAAAATCTGGATGCGCAGCTTGAAATCGTAGAAAAGAAAAAACAAGACCTTGATAAATTGCATAAGCAAGAGGTGGAAAGACTCGAAGCTCTTTCGGGACTTTCGGCAGAAGAAATCAAGGGCAAATTGGTAGAGGCTTTGAAAGATGAAGCTCAAACCAACGCTCAGTCGTACATCAGCGAGATAATGGAAGAAGCTAAGATGACGGCTAATAAAGAGGCTAAAAAAATTGTAATACAATCTATACAACGTGTGGCAACTGAAACTGCCATCGAAAATGCAATTACAGTATTCCATATTGAATCGGATGAGGTAAAAGGACGTATTATCGGACGTGAAGGACGCAATATCCGTGCATTGGAAGCTGCTACCGGAGTAGAAATCGTAGTAGATGATACCCCTGAGGCTATTGTTATCTCCGGGTTTGATCCTGTGAGACGTGAGATTGCCCGCCTGGCTCTTCATCAATTGGTCGCTGATGGTCGTATCCATCCGGCTAGAATCGAAGAGGTTGTATCGAAAGTAAGAAAACAAATCGAAGAAGAAATTATAGAAACCGGTAAGCGTACTGCTATCGACTTGGGTATACATGGACTGCATCCTGAAATGATACGTCTTATCGGTAAGATGAAATACCGTTCGTCTTACGGACAAAACTTATTGCAGCATGCCCGGGAAACAGCCAATCTTTGTGCGATAATGGCTGCCGAACTAGGCTTGAATGTGAAAAAGGCTAAACGTGCAGGTCTGTTGCACGATATAGGTAAAGTGCCTGATGACGAACCGGAATTGCCACACGCATTGCTTGGTATGAAACTGGCTGAAAAATACAAAGAAAAACCGGATATCTGTAATGCGATCGGTGCTCACCACGATGAAATAGAAATGACCAGTCTGCTGGCTCCTATCGTTCAAGTGTGTGATGCTATTTCCGGAGCACGTCCGGGAGCTCGCCGCGAAATTGTAGAAGCTTACATCAAGCGTTTGAATGACCTTGAACAATTGGCGATGTCTTATCCGGGAGTTTTGAAAACTTATGCTATTCAGGCCGGACGTGAACTTCGTGTTATCGTTGGTGCAGATAAAGTTGATGATGTTGAAACCGAAAAGCTTTCGGGAGAAATTGCTAAACGGATACAAGACGAAATGACTTATCCCGGTCAGGTTAAGATTACCGTTATCAGGGAAACCCGATCTGTAAGTTTTGCTAAATAAAAGTTAAATATATATTGGATAAAGAGGTTCTTCGTTGAAGAATCTCTTTGTTTTATAAACAAACTACATATTTTGCTGTTATTTTTGTGTAGTTCTTTTATTTATGTTAAGCGGTTATAATAAAATATACTCTTATTTTTCGACATAAACGGAGGGGATAGGTGCTTAAAATTATATTTTAAAGCATATTTTCTTATTTTTGTATGAATTATTTCAATTTCAAATATAAAAAAGAATCTATTTTGATTTATAACAGGCTTAGATTGTTTAGATAACTAGAATGATGAAAAGTCTGAGAACTAAACTAAATTGTAATATTATGGCATATAAAATAGCGGTTTTTGACGCAAAACCTTACGATCAGGACACTTTCGAAAAAGTAAACCAGCAGTTTGGCTATGAACTTGTATATCATAAAGAACATCTGGACAAACACAATGTTATATTGGCAGGAGGTGCAGACGCCGTTTGTATCTTTGTAAATGCAGATGTGGATAAATATGTGATAGATAAGCTATGCGAAATGGGGGTGAAACTGATCGCCTTACGTTGTGCAGGGTTTAACAATGTCGATATCGCATATGCTGCCGGAAAGATCAAAGTAGTAAGAGTTCCCGATTATTCGCCGCATGCGATTGCCGAACATACATTAGCTTTGATGTTATGTCTAAATCGCAAGGTACACCGGGCTTTTCTGCGTACACGTGATTGGAATTTCTCACTGAACGGATTCCTTGGTTTTGATATGTATGAAAAAACTGTGGGAGTAATTGGTACAGGTAAAATCGGAAAAACTGTTATTGGGGTATTAAAAGGTCTAGGTATGAAAATTCTTGCTTATGATCTTTATCCTGATCATGAATTTGCAGCCAAGAATGATATTAAATATGCAACGTTGGATGAAATATATACGAATGCCGATGTTATAACTCTGCATTGTCCTTTGACTAAAGAAACCGAATATATGATCTGTGAGGATTCTATCGCAAAAATGAAAGATGGAGTGATGATCATTAATACCGGACGTGGAAAACTGATCCACACAAAACACCTGATTGATGGACTTATCAGCAGGAAGATCGGATATGCCGGTCTTGATGTATATGAGGAAGAAGGAGCCTATTTTTATGAAGATTGTTCGGATAGCGTATTAACGGATGATGTTCTGGCTCGCCTGCTTTCATTTAATAATGTAATTGTAACTTCACATCAGGCATTCTTTACAGAAGAAGCTATGTCGAATATCGCAAATACAACAATGAATAATGTTGCTGACTTTTTTGCCGGAAAAGAGCTTAAAAATGAAGTTGTACACCAAGCTAAATAATAAAGGGATATATAAATAAAAAGGAGATTATAAACAATAGCCGGGAACTCTAAAGGAGAAGATCTGTTAGTTGATGGTATTGAAAAAAAAATATCATTATTTATTCGGAATCCGTCATTAAATACTTTTGTTGCCGTAGGATTGTTTTAGAAAGAAAAAGTTTTCAATCTGCTTTCATAAACTTGATATGAGAAGAATAACTTTAATTTGCACGTTGTTGCTGTTTGTGAGCTTAAACTTTACACTTGTTTCAGCTGATAAATTTATTGTTGTAATAGATGCCGGACACGGAGGTAAAGACGGTGGTGCCATAAGAGGTACATATAAGGAAAAAGAAATAAATCTGAAAGTAGCTCAGGCTTTGGGTAAGCTTATAGAGAGCAATATGAATGATGTAAAAGTTATTTATACCCGCAAATCCGATGTATTTGTTGATTTGTATAAGCGTGCCGATATTGCAAATAAGGCGAAAGCGAATTTGTTTATATCTATCCATACCAATTCTACTGCTGCGAAAACAACAACGGCATCAGGAGCAGATACCTATATTCTTGGGTTGGCGCGAAGCGAGGAAAACTTAGCCGTGGCAAAGCGTGAAAACTCTGTAATTCTTCTTGAAGATAATTATAATAAACGTTACGAAGGGTTCGATCCGAACTCTCCCGAATCGAATATTATTTTCGAATTTATGACTGATAAATACATGGAGCAAAGCCTGCAATTTGCGACTCAGGTACAAAGCGGTTTTTCTAAAGTTGCAAAAAGGGTCGATAGGGGAGTCTTGCAAGCCGGATTTCTTGTGCTGAGAGAATCGGGTATGCCGAGTGTTCTGATAGAGCTGGGGTTTATAAACAATCCGGCAGAAGCTAAATATTTATCCTCATCAATCGGGCAGAGAGCTATGGCGAGTGCCATCTATTCGGGATTGGAAAAATATAAAAAAGATTTCGATAAAAAGCAAGGCCGTACTTCAGGCTCTATTGCGGAAGCTCCTAAAAAAGAAACGACCAGACCCGAAAAAGAGAAAGAACGCATAGAAGATACAAAGCCGGTAACAGTGCCTTTATCCTCTAAAACATTAAAAGATACAGTCGCAAAAAGTGAATCTCCTGCATCTAAGCCATTGTTTGTTTCTAAAAATAATAAGGTCGAAGATCTGCCTGTCGATAATAGTAAAAAATCAAAAGCAGAAACTCCGAAAGCTGAATCTGTAAAACCCAAAGCATCGAAAGCTGTAACAGAAGATAAGCCTGTGCAAAAAGATGTACAGGTGATAACCCCGAAAGGGTCAAAGACATCTACAGCTAAAGTTGCTGCCGGAGCTCTGGAGTATCGGGTGCAATTTATGACCGGAAGTACAAAACTACCGAAAAATGCTGCTGCCTTTAAAGGTTTGTCTCCGGTTGATTCATATCAGGATGGTGGTGTATATAAATATACATACGGCTCTACAACAAGTGAAGCTGAGGCCGCAACTCTGTTGAAAGAGGCTAAGAAGAAGTTCGGAGATGCTTTCATTGTTCGTTTCAGGGATAATGTTCGGGTCAAGTAAAATACTGTTTTTGAAAAAGTAAAAAGATATTCGACTATCGTTCTAGTAGGACCGAATAGTCTGATGTCAAAAAAGAATAATAAATAGGTCTGCGACCTCAATAGGAAATTTATATGAAAAAAATGTTTTCGAAAGAAGTAAAAATCGGAATAGGTTTTGTTGTAGCCCTGTTCTTGCTGTATACCGGAATTAATTTTCTGAAAGGTATCAATATCTTCAAACCGGCTAACTCCTATACTGTCGTTTTTGATGATGTGACAGGGTTGACATTGTCGTCTCCTGTTATTCTGAATGGTTATCAGGTAGGGCTTGTGTATTCCATGGAGCTAGACCTGCAAGAGGAGAATAAAGTGGCGGTTGTTTTAAACTTAGATAAAGGCGTGAAAATAACGAAAGGTAGTAAGATCAAACTTGATGTATCGTTGATGGGATCAGCTACTGTGATAATCGATAAGAATCCCGAAACTCAGGAATTGTATACTTCATCTGATCGTATCCCCGGTATCCGTCAGTTGGGTATGATGGAGTCGATGAGCCAAACTGTGCTGCCTCAGGTTGGAAATCTTATCCCTAAGATAGATTCGATTTTATCAGGAGTACAGTTGCTTGTGACTAATCCTGCATTAGCTCAATCATTGCAAAATGTAAATGTTATTACATCAGAACTTACTACAGCTTCGAGACAATTAAATCAGATGATGACTGTCATGAATAAAGATATTCCTAAATTGGCTAATAATATGACTACTGTGTCATCTGATTTGGCTCAGGTATCAGGACAGTTTAAAACAATGGACTTTCAGAAGTCTTATCAATCGATAGACTCTACTTTACAAAACATACAGGCTCTTACCAATAAACTGAACAGTAAAGATAATTCTGTAGGTCTGTTGATGAATGACAGACAATTGTATGATAGCCTTGTGTCAACTATGGGCAATGCCTCATTACTATTGAAGGATGTGAAAGAAAATCCATCCAAGTATATTAATGTAAAAGTCTTTTGATAAAAGCATCCTTATTTAGAATCTTTCTAAATAATAAAAAACTGTAACTACTTCTTAACAGCAAGGTATTTATGGTTTATACTTTGGGTATTTATAGATAAAATACCTTAAATGCTTGAACTTTAAAAGCTTAGATAGGTAGAATTACCTCTTTATTTATCTTGCTGAAAATGAAAGTGTTATAATGTATTTAAAAAT